>JBHLKP010000038.1:0-25312 GCA_048886525.1 Candidatus Hodarchaeota archaeon
TCCTAAAAACCTTTAAAATTGGATCCAATAAAAAGTATGGTTATTCCTCTTTATTCATAATCGAATTTCTAATTTTTGTTTATTAGATCCCGAAAAGATTTATAAAAAAAGAGAGAGGTATAAAATATTGAAGCAATATTAAAATTTTAGTTACTTATTTTTCCATGAAATTTGGGGAGCTTTTAATCTTTATCAAAAAGGAATCTTGTGGATAAAATTGACTGTACTTCAAAAACAAAAAAATGTCATAGAAACGACCTGTCCTATTTGTAAAAAGAAAGAGTCAATTTTGCTCTCAGAAAGTGAATTAACCTTAGCAAGGGAGCAACATTCTCTGATTACAAAAGCTATATCTCATTCAAAGGAAGGTCATGTTCTTACTCTATATATAGACGGACAAGGAATTGTAAGACGAAAATACTGTTTTGAAATCGCACAAAATCAATTTAATTCCTTTATGAAGAATATACCTCAAACTATCGATATACCAAGGAACCTAGATAAAATTTTTGACCAAATGATTCAGAATTCAATGAAATCGTAATAATGCATAAATACTAGTGTTAATGGTGAATTTATGAATCATTCTTCATTTATACATTCTGAATTACACATAAAGAGAGAGAGACTCATTGATTCTTATACCTTTTATTGCTATAATGCTAAAATAATTGAAAAAGCTGAGAAGAAAGAAATCCAATATCAAGCCCAATATGATCCTGTAACACTCACCCATCTTAAAAACTTCTATAATTACGAAAAAGAAGTTCAGTCATTATTAGAAAAGTATGTATTAAAGCAAAAAGATTTTTGTACTTTTAATCAACTCTATAAATACTTATCAAACGACTTATATCAACAACTGGATATTCCTTTTAAAATCCTAATTCCTATTTTACTTCGTGTCCTTAATCTTGAAAAACTTGGTTGTTTAATAATTGATGATCAAATTGACGAAATTTATCTTGATTCAAGTCAAAAAACAATTTATCTTGATCATTCTAGATATGGAAGATGCACTACAACGATCTCTCTCTCTAAAAGCGAGATAGAATCTTTCATCCAAAGAGTTGCTCTAGAAAATGATTTTTCTTTGAATCATACTAATCCTACGATGAAATCTGATTTTGTATCGTCCTTATTCCATACCAGAGTGACTGTAGACATCCCTCCACTTATTATCGACGATATCCATCTTGATATCAGAAAATTTCGTTCTACAAAATTAAAAATCTATGATTTAATTAAAATTGGAAGCATTACTTTGACTCAAGCGATACTTATAATTCTTTTAATTAAGAATCAAATCTCAATTTCAATTATCGGCCCTCCAAATTCTGGTAAAACTACTTTACAAAACGCATTAATAGAATATATTCCGTCTCATCTACGTCTTTTATCTGTTGAAGATGTTCTTGAGAGTACTGAAACCCGAAAAGGACACAGAGTTAGATTTCGATTGGGATATGACCCAAATGATGCAATGATGTTCTCAAAATCACTTGAGATTCAGAAAATATTACACAGAAGTCCCGATTTTATAAATTTAGGCGAATTATCAACTAAGAGTCATTTTACTGCATATTTAAATGTCCTTTCTGTGGGAGTTCCTTCAATTCAAACGATCCATGGTAGAAATCCTGAATTCTTATTTTCACGATTAAGAGATATCTACAATATACCTTTAGAACTCTTGAAATCGTCTTTTCCCCACATATTTATCGAACTCGATGTCATTTGGATTGATAATATGAAAAAACGATTTGTACAGAGGATAGCTGAATTAACTGATACAGGTGAAATCATAATACTCCATGATAATGATATTCAGTCTTTTATTTCTCAACCGAATAGTGAATCAAAAATTTTCACTCTAAAATCTTTAATTAAGCGTAATCAAATTAAATTAAACGATATTGCTACTCATTTGAATAAGATTGTCCTGGAATTGTGCGACAATCAGATTGGTACAATTGAGGAAATTATTATCTAACTAGTTATGAAAAGTAGAATTTTTAGAAAAATCTTTGATCTTTACATTAATACATGTTAAAAAAGTTAAGGACTTTAAATTTTATTAAACTTACTTCACATTGATTAAAATTAAAACATTAATCTGTGATCATCTTGAATTCAAATGATTTTTCTATAGTATTTATGAATATAATAGATAGGTACATAATATTCTTACAAAATTTACCTTCTCTCATACTAGAAATACTTTCACATTTATTTCCTATCTTACTTTGCATTGCTATTGTGGTAACTAATCTTTCATTAATCACAGGAGCACTGCTTTATCTTTTTGAGAAAAATGAAGATAATGGAAAAAAAATGATAAAAAGATCGTTAATAACTTATTCTATCATATTTCTGATTTTCAATCCATATTCTTCTAATTCAATAACGATTACTGAACCATTCGATGGTTTTCAGTTTTTCGCTTCTTTCCTCACTTCTTACTTACTTTTTGTCTTTGCTGCATTATCTTTGATCCTTTTCATTGCCAATTTAGGTATTTATCTTCTTTCTGCAAACACAAATACAACTCATCAGCTAAAAAAAAGCTTTTTTTGTTTAATCTGTGTAATTTTACCCTTAGGTTTTCAGTTTCCTAATATGCCTCTATTGAAGTTGTGATTCAATGATAGAAGAAATTCTAATAAACATCTTAACTACTTTTCTTCAGATATTTGTTTCAATTCCTTTTGGTGCTGTATTAATTACTATAGGAGTAATAATTTATGCTCCAACAGGAAGCAGATTTGGGAAATATTGTCTTATAATTGGGCTTTTAATCTTTACAATAAATAATTTTACAGCAATAAATTAGATTATTTCGTTTTCCCCCAAATTTTTTAGATGATAATTCCACTTCTGTAGTTGAGGAAGTTGCATCGCCTTTTCTTTAATTTGTTGACAGATATTCCTGTCGTTTGCTAGGAATTTTCGATGGAATGAAGAATCTAAGGGTATTTCATTAAAAAGATCAATTCTTTTACTTTCTAAACATAATGGCTGTAGTTTTAGGAGACTTGCAAGGGTTTTTATTTCATTAAATGGTGCCAAATTTTCTAATATGTGATTCCATCTAAAATCCCGTAAAAAATGGTGATCTATAAAAACAGGACCAGTCTTCTTTATCTTTGATATCCGTTGAAAAGCTTCTTCAGTTTCTATTAGAGTTTGTTTCGGATGATAAGTTGGTGGTCCGTCCAATATTATTGTGTCCGCATCTTTATCATTTATGAATTCCAAAGCAATATCTGAACCAGGTCCCATAATATCAGATGAAATTAAGACAGTTTCATAAGAATCTGAGATTAAAACCGAAACAACCCAACCCTGTTTTGATCCTACACTTCCGTGAGGTAAAGCTTCAGAAAAATTAATTTGAGTTCTGTCAAATATAAAGGTGTTACCATCTGCCTCAAATAATGGTATGTTTTTGTCTTTCCAGAGCCATGCTGCACGTTTTTTCTGGGTATAATTAATATTTCTTGATACACTTTTTGCCAAGATTATTTTATTAGGATGAGTGTACAACTTTTCTGCAATTGCCTGATTTGTGAATTCATAAGGACGATCGATTCTTAATGAGTAATGATCTGCGTGATAATGCGTCTGTATTAAAATGTCTGTAAATTTCCAAAATCGCATAATATATTGTCGAGAAAGATATGATGCAGCTATTTCATGTAAATGTGGTGGAAATCCATTCCGGATTGGCCCAAGAGAAACCGAAGGATCTATCAATATTCTTTTATCTTCAGTTATAACAAATAAGGATAATCCACGGACTCCAAGTGATTCAGCTGTTAGTGGAATTATCTGCATTTTATTTCACATTGCCTTTATATTTAAAATGTCATATTCTTATAAATTCGCTAATAATTATAGTTTTCAATTCAAACACGAACCAAATCTAAGTTACACCTCCGTTAATTTGATATAGATTCTCTGAATTTCTTGACTATTTAAAAATAAGAGAGCTTATTACAAAAGCAAGGGATATAAAGATCTATTCTTTCTAGTTTCCTCTGAATTCCCTCTTTATTCGCTGCTTTCTTTTTATTTATAAGTGCAATTATCAAGTTATTCCTCTGATATCTAAAGGAATGGAATTTATGGTAGGCTTAGCTAAAGGGGATTAGCTTTCATTATTTGTATACATAGCAAAACTCTTCATTTTACAATTTGATTACCTCAAAATACATAAGCAATTTTGTGGTTCGCGTTAGTTGAGCAATTTCTCAGATTCCTCGAAGATCTCCTGCATGAATAACTTCTCATTACTTGCTAAATCCTCTATTTTGCTCTAACATTAAGTATTTATGGGAGAATATGTGATGTGGACACCAGAGCTGAAAAAAATTAGTCAAATTCAATTTGGAATTCTTTCACCAGATGAAATAAGAAAAATGGCTGTCACGAAAATTATCACTGCAGATACGTATAATGAAGATGGTACACCCATTGAAGGAGGTTTAATAGATCGCCGACTTGGCACGATTGAACCGGGTCAGCGCTGTAAAACCTGCGGTAATCAAGTTGGGGACTGTCCTGGCCATTTCGGAATGATAGAACTCGCAAGACCAGTTATTCATGTCGGGTATGCAAAATCAATTATCTATAAATTATTACGTTCAACATGTCGGGCATGTTCAAGAATTTTATTAGATTCTATAACAATTTCAAAATATAATCGCTTACTTGAAAAGGCAGCTTCCGAGGATGATATTAAGACAGCTTCAGAACTGATTAAAGATGTAGTTAAGGAAGCTAGAAAGAAATCTGAGTGTTCTCATTGTGGTCAACCTCAGTATAAAATTAAATATGAAAAACCAACAAGTTTTTATGAAGAAACGCCAGAAGGATCAGTCCGTATAACTCCTTCTGAAATACAGAAGCGTTTTGAAGGGGTACCCACACAAGATCTTACTTTATTGGGAATTAATGCTCACCATTCTCGTCCTGAGTGGATGATTTTATCGGTATTACCAGTACCACCTGTTTCTGTACGTGCTTCAATAACATTGGAATCAGGTGTTCGAAGTGAAGATGATCTTACCCATAAATTAGTCGATATTATTAGAATCAACCAAAGATTGAGAGAGAATATCGAAGCGGGAGCTCCCCAGTTGATTGTAGAAGATCTTTGGGAGCTCTTGCAATATCACGTTACTACTTTTATGGATAATGAAGTTGCAGGTATTCCCCCTGCGAGACATCGTTCGGGACGTGCGTTACGAACACTTACTCAACGTTTGAGAGGGAAAGAAGGAAGATTCCGAGGGAATCTTTCTGGAAAAAGGGTCGATTTTTCTGCTAGAACAGTTGTCTCTCCTGATCCGAATATTTCAATTAATGAGGTTGGGGTTCCTGAACAGATTGCTAAAATTCTAACTGTTCCAGAACGAGTTACCGAATGGAACATTGAAGAAATGAAAGAATTAGTGATGAATGGACCTAATACAGAGGTAGATGAGAAAACAGGCGTATCAAAGACAGGATCGAATTATATCATTAGACCTGATGGGAAAAGAATTGACTTAAGATTTGTAGGAGATTTGAATAACACAGCAGAAATGATTGATCAAGGTTTCATTGTGGAAAGACATCTTCGTGATGGTGATATGGTTCTCTTCAATAGGCAACCATCACTTCATCGGATGTCTATCATGGCTCATGAGGTTAGAGTCATGCCTTATAAAACCTTTAGATTACATTTATGTGTATGTACTCCATATAACGCTGACTTTGATGGGGATGAGATGAATTTACATGTACCCCAGAGTGAAGAAGCGCGTGCTGAGACTCGTGTCTTGATGAGGGTTCAGGAACAAATCCTTTCACCAAGATATGGGGGGCCTATTATTGGAGCACTTCATGATTATGTATCAGCTGCGTTTTTACTTACTAGAAAGAAAACTTTAATATCAAAGGAAGACGTATGGCAGCTGTTACTTGCAGGAAATTATGAGGGAGAACTTCCATCGCCTGCAATTAAATATCCTAGAGAATTATGGACTGGAAAGCAAGTTTTTAGTCTATTAATGCCCTCTGATGTCAATGTTACAACAAAATCAAGGACCTGCCGAAAACATGACCTTTGTAAGGGGGAACTTTGTGAATATGATAGCAATGTTTACATTAGATCTGGCCAATTATTATCTGGAGTCATTGATCGAAGAGCAATAGGAGCAGATGAATCTGAAAGCGTCTTACATGTTGTTGTTAAAGATCATGGAAGCGATAGAGCCAGAGAATTCTTAGATTCACTGACTCAATTGTTATTAGAATTCCTTTCACATGAAGGATTCAGTTTAGGATATTCCAATGTCAATATGCCCGAAGAAGGGAAGAGGAGAATCAAGTCTTTGATTGATGAAAAAGAAAAAGCAGCGAATGAAATGATTGAGGCATACAGAAGAGGTGAACTTGAGCCTCTACCTGGAAAATCAATTGAAGAAACTTTAGAAATGAGGATTATGAGTGTATTAGCTAAAGCTAGAGATAGTGCTGGAAGTGTTGCAAATGATTATATGGGAATCTCAAATTCAGCAGTTGTAATGGCTTCAACAGGCGCTAAGGGCACACAATTAAATATTGCTCAAATGGCTGCTTGTGTTGGACAACAATCTATTAGAGGAGAAAGGATATTACGGGGATATCGAAAAAGATCTTTGCCACATTTCCAAAAAAATGACATTGGTCCAATTGCTAGAGGTTTTGTGCGTGCGAATTACCGAACTGGATTATCACCAACAGAATTTTTCTTTCATGCACAAGGAGGTAGAGAAGGATTAGTTGATACTGCAGTTAGAACATCAACAAGCGGTTATCTCCAGCGAAGATTAGTGAACGCTCTACAAGATCTCCATGTAAATTATGATATAATCGTCAGGACTACTGAAGGAGACGTAGTTCAGCTACGATATGGAGAAGATGGAGTTGATCCCATGAAATCGTATCATGGTAGACCTGTAGATATCGATGCTATTATAGAAGAAGTTATTTCTGCAGAAGAAGATTGAGGGGTTAAAATAATGCCAAGTTTATCAAAAGAGCAGCTCGATGCTGTCATTAATGAAAATAAAGATCGTTTCCCTCAAAGTATAAGGCAAGATATTATTAGAAAACTCTCTGATATACCGAACTTAAATAAATCGACAGTTAATAAAATACTGGATTCTGTTGAAGATGCATATCTCCGCTCTCTTGTGGAGCCAGGAGAGGCGATTGGAACAGTAGCAGCTCAATCAATAGGGGAACCAGGGACTCAGATGACCTTGAAAACCTTTCATTATGCCGGAGTAGCAGAATTGAATGTTACTTTAGGCTTACCTCGCTTAATAGAGATACTTGATGCACGTAAAAATCCTGCGTCTCCGTTTATGACCGTTTATCTTGAGGAGCCTTTTTCAAAAAACAAAGAAAAAGCTCAGGAAGTTCAACGAATGATTGAGCTATCAACGATTGAGTCTATAAGCGATGATATTACCGTAGATCTAGCATTAATGCAAATAAAAATTACTTTAAATGAAATTTTAATGAAAGATAAAGGGGTATCCCCTGAAATAATTGTTGAAAAATTATCAAAGCTTAAGAAAGGTGAGGTCAACCATTTTGAAAATGAAATAGTCATTGATTCAAAGGACTTAACCATTGATGATATGTATAAGCTTAATGAGAAAATCAGGGATCTTAAATTGAAAGGTGTGAAGGGAATTACGCGAGTCATAATGTCAAAAGATCAGGAATTGGATGAATGGGTATTGTTCACAGCAGGAAGTAATCTCTCTGATGTTTTAAGCATACCTGGTGTTGATCCAACAAGAATTAAAACCAACCATATTCAAGAAATCCGAGACACTCTCGGAATTGAGGCCACGAGACAAGCTATTATAGACGAAGCGACCGCTGTATTACAAGAACAGGGTTTAGATGTCGATATTCGCCATATTATGCTTGTTGCCGATATTATGACTCAAGACGGTAATTTACGTCAAATTGGCCGCCATGGTATTAGCGGAGAAAAAGAAAGTGTATTAGCGCGAGCTTCTTTTGAAGTCACCGTAAAGCATTTACTGAATTCAGCTGCACGAGGCGAACGAGACAAACTTCGTGGAATTACAGAAAATGTGATTATAGGGCAAATAATACCTCTAGGAACAGGAACTGTTGATCTTATTATGTGGCCAGGATACCAACGAGATAAAAAACAAAATGAGACTGAAGAATCATGATGCCAGATTTAGAAAAAGCCATAAGCATGGCTGTTAATACAGGGAAAGTAAAATTTGGATATGATGCTGTTATAAAGAATATATTAATCGGAAAAGTAAAAACAGCAGTAATTTCGAATAATATACCCTTAAATTCGAAAGAAATACTATTTAGGAACTGCAATCTTTCACAGGTTCCGATCATTGAATATGATAAATCAGGAATCGATCTTGGTGCAATCTGTGGACGTCCCCATAAAGTGTCAGTAATCGGGATATTAGATCCTGGAAATTCAAAAATACTGGAATATCTATAACAGGATGTCTGTGCTTGTCAAATATTCGAATGTCTCAAGAAGAGCTCCGTTTTATCTCAATTCTCGAGGGTTTAACTGGCGCACTCGCTGTCGATTGTATTTGGGATAAAGACGAAAGCCGAGTTATCTTTGTTGTACGTAGAAATGACACGGGAAAGGTTATTGGTCGTGGCGGTACGACCATTAGAAGACTTAGAGAGCATTTTCACAAAAATATTGATATAGTTGAGTATTCGGATAATATAGAAGTTTTTGCGTCAAACACCTTAGCACCAGCCAAAACGCAAGCTGTCGAAATCCTTGAAAAATCAGGGAAAAAAACAGTTATAATTACTGTTATTCCTAAAGAAAAAGGTAAAGCTATAGGAAAGAATGGTAGGAATATTCAACGCTCACGATTATTAATGAAAAGACACTTTGGGGTTAATAATGTGATTATCCAAAGTCCTATGTAAAAAAAAGTAGTGAGAATGATCACCGAAATCTTTCTTAGACCAAAACAAATCGGGGAATAGAGACCTTCTTTTGGCCTGAAGCTGGATAAAAGCAGATCAAATGTAATTTATAGGAAAAAAAAAAAGTTAGGCGAAGAAAAATGACTGGATTAAAATCCCCTCGTGGAGAATTTGCAGCTAATAAATTAATTCGGAAAAGAAAGAAATTTCGTTGGAAGAGTACAGCTTATAAAAGAAAAGTACTCCGATTGAAAGAAAAATTTGACCCTTTGGAAGGAGCTCCTCAAGCTAGGGGAATTGTAATAGAGAAAGTAGGAATTGAATCAAAACAACCGAATTCTGCAATACGAAAATGTGTTAGAGTTCAACTAATAAAAAATGGGAAACAAGTAACTGCTTTTGTACCTGGTGATGGTGGACTCTTATTTATTGATGAACATGATGAAGTTACAATAGAAGGCATAGGAGGCGCAAGGGGTGGAGCAATCGGAGATCTTCCAGGTGTAAGATACAAGGTTGTCCATATAAACAATGTTAGTCTTAAAGCATTGCTTTCAGGTAAAAAAGAAAAGGCATTGCGTTAATTTATAGCTTTCTATCATTTTTTACATTTTTTAGCTATAGTCCATAGTAAAAATTATAATACTGCATTTTATCGGAAAAATCGGTATTTCTATATGTCAACCATTCCAAAACCAAGCTATCGCTTAATTGTCCCCCAAAAAATCTGGCTTAACTCTAGAGAACTTGATTTATATAATGAAATTACATCCTTTGTAAATAAAATTGATGGATTTATCTCACCCAAAGTACATTTAGAGCAATATTCATTACCCAGCGATTTGATTGCTCTAATACTCGTTCTTTCTACCAAGGATCTTATAGGAAATAACATTGTAGATCTTGGCTGCGGTACTGGAAGATTTACTTTACCAATAAAAAAATTCCTTGCGAATAATGTTTTGGGAGTAGATATTGACTTAAATGCAGTTAAATTCATTATTGAATCCCAAAAATGGACTAATCTTGAATTAAATTTATTAATTACCGCAATCGAATTTCTAGAATCCAGTAAATGGAAAAAAAAATATCATACTACCATTACAAATCCACCATTTGGAACTAAACGACGTAAATTAGATATAGTTTTTTTAAAACAGGCGTTAAAGTACTCTCAGACGGTTTTATCAATTCATAAATCAAATTCAAGAACTAGAGAATTGATTAAAAAGTTAGGTAGCCAATATAATAAAGAATTGACAATACTAGCAACAGTAGAATTCTCACTTCCACCTAGCTTACATTTCCATCGCAAGCGAGATTATTTTATACGTGTAGATGTCATTCGCCTGGGACTTTGAGTCTTTTTTCTAGAAGTATGAAATAACTTCTCTTTTTTCAACAATTCATGTGATTCAAGAATATTATGGATGAAAAAAGTAAGATACTGTAAATATTTGCATTTTAGCGATCAGGGAGAATATTAAAAAGCAATGCTAGAAAGAAATTCTATGAAAGACTATGAATGATAAGAAAGAAATCGAGTCCGATAGTAAATTGGTTCTACCAGGTGACAAGATAGCTGTAATAGAGGAATTTGTTCCAGATGAAACGTGTTACGAGAAAGATGGTGGAATTTATTCCAGAGTTATAGGTCATATATTCACTGATCGAAAAAAACATAAGATTTCAGTAATTCCTGAGAAACCTCATCGTTCAATTGAAAATGGAGCAGTTGGGGTGGGTCGTGTTGAGTTTATAAAAAAACAGGTTGCAAATGTTAATATTTTTCATTTGAATCAAGAAGAGATAACAATACCAATAAGTGCTGTTCTTCATATATCAGAGGTATCAAGACGTTTTGTTAGAAACATGTATGAAGTAGCTCGGCCAGGAGATTGGGTTAGATTTCGAATAATTAGGGCAAATAAACCTGTTTACATTAGCTTTATCGGCGAGGGATTAGGTGTTGTAATATCTTATTGTATTCAATGTGGTCATGAACTCAATTTTAAAAAGCGTAATTTATTGGAATGTCCCTACTGTGATCTTATTCAGGCGAGAATCACTTCAAAATATTTTGGAAAGCCTTTAAGTTATAAATCGAGGTCATCTAGGAATGAAACCAGATGACAAAAAGATATGGGAAAAAATCGATAGAAAAGATGATCATTGGCGAAAACGAAGAAAAAAAACTGAAGATTTTCAAACTGTAGATTCTGTAATTGATCTTAGCACTGTAAAACAACTGAAACGATTGCAGGAAAAAGGATTCATCGATTCAATAACTGGAACTATTGCTTCAGGTAAAGAATCTGGAGTATTTTTAGCCAAACTTGGCCCTGAAGGGGAAGAATATTGTAAATCATTATCGATTGCTTCTCCAATTGTGATAAAAATCTTTAGAACCAGTACTCTTAATTTTAAAAAGATTATTCGATATATCGACGGAGATATCAGATTTCGTAAACGTAGTAAAAGAACACGTCATATTATAAATTTATGGGCAGAAAAGGAGTATAAAAATCTTCAACGGAGCTCAATCGCAAAAATAAAAGTACCAAAGCCAATATTAGTAAAAAATAACATCATCTTAATGGAGCTTCTCGGAGAAAACAGTCAACCCTTTCCATTATTAAAAAATAGTCCCAATGCATTTACGGAGGCAATTCTAAATCAAATAATCAACCAAACTAAACTACTTTTTCAACAAGCTGGGTTAGTTCACGCTGATTTGTCCCCATTCAATATCTTAATTGGAAATAAAATACCTTATTTTATTGATATGAGCCAAAGTGTGTTAATTTCTCATCCTAGGGCACTAGAATTTCTCAAAAGAGATCTAAATAATGTTTTATCTTTTTTCCTTACACAAGAATTCAATATTCCTGATCGTAGAGATTTGTTTGATATTATCACAAAAGATTTTCCAAAAATAGACTTTATAGATTAGATAAAATAGGAGTTGATGCAAATGGTGATAGAAAGCCGTTTAAGAATTCCAAAAAGTCGTATTGGTGTTTTGATTGGAATTAAAGGCAAAACAAAGGCTGAAATTGAAAAAATAACAAGTGCTTCTATAAAAGTAAACAGTGACGACGGGTCTGTTCATATTAAATCAATAGATGATACTGCTGATCCGACTCTTGTTTGGAAAGCTCGTGATATTGTAAAAGCTATCGGTCGGGGTTTTAATTCGGAAAAAGCATTTTTCCTACTTGATGACGATGTATTCTTAGAAACTATTGAATTAGAAGGATCAAAAAATAATATTAAAAGGTTAAAATCTCGAATTATAGGTGAAAAAGGTAAAGCAAAAAAAATGATTGAGAAGAATACAGAAGCAATGATTTCAATATTTGGTAATCAGGTTTCGTTAATTGGGGAATTATCCGAGATTCGTAATGCGAAGGAAGCGATTATGCAGTTAGTCCAAGGATCAAAGCACGGAACAGTATTTAGACATCTGGAACAGTTACGATTCAAATCAAAATTAAAACCACCTAAGATTTGGAAAGAAAAAGAACTGGAATAAAGTTGAAAAGCTTTTAAAAACAGAATAAATTGTTATATTTAAGCATAAAAAACACCTAAAATAACATATTTACAAATTAATTGGTTTTAATGTATAGGGCCGATAGCTCAGCTTGGTAGTAGCGTCTGGTTTGCATCCAGAAGGTCGTGGGTTCAAATCCCACTCGGTCCATTGTTTTTTGAATGAAAAAATATATAAAATTGTAAAATATAAACTCTACTAAAGATTTCAAGTGCTAGTTTCTAAAAAAACCTTATTATGAGAAAAGGGACCCAAGTTGTTCTAAGAGCTCATTTGCATTTGTTAAAAGCCAATCAAGGATACCTGTAACAATAGAAAGGATTAACAAGAAACCAAATAGGCTTAATCCTATTAAAATCCCTTCTTCAACTAAGGGTGAACCCCTTCTTCTTTTTTTGAGAAAATTTTCGAATTTACACTTACAAAAGCTATTTCGCATTTTACATCACCCCCTCATCCTTATTAGGACTTATAATCACCCTAAAATTCTGACTCAGTTACATTTTTTTGGGTAATTAAAACTGAAAACATTTAGTGGTAATTTGTGAAACTTATAGGTAAACATGAGGATTATTCCCCCCAATTTTAACTATAAAAAGGACAGAACAAGTCCTAATAACACGAGGTAAACTCAATGCAAAAATTATTGAGAAAAATGCAAGTAAATGAAAATAAACGGATAGAAAGTGGTGTTCCTGGTTTCGATGATCTAGTTCATGGTGGTTTTAGAGAAAATTCAGTGAATGTGATTATTGCTGATCCTGGGTGTGGAAAATCAACTTTCTGTTGGCAATTTTGTTCAATCGATCCTAATTCTCCTGCTCTTTATGTTTCTCTCGAACAAAATCTAGATGCAGTCCTACGTGATTGTCGAGACATAGGATTAACGAGATTTGAAGAAAAGTATAGAAGAGGCCGACTACAATTTCAGGTTGCGTTTAGTGAAGATTCAGATATGACTTCTGGAGAAATTGGACTGCGTTTTTTCATGTCTGAATTACCAAAATATCTTGAAGTAATCAAAGAAACCGCAAAAGGTTATAGAGGTGGGATTAGAATAGCTATAGATCCATTAACACCCTTATTGCTGGAAATCCCTGATTTAAACCATCAAAGAAATGCTATTAATCGTATCTTCTCTTCTCTTCGCAAAATAGGCACATCTGTTGTAACTATTGAAAAAGGATTCGGAGAAGCTCTAGCAAAAGTTCCTCTTTTCTTATCTGATTCAATAATTGAATTAGAACATATAGGTCTAGGAGGAATCTATAATAGAACCATAAATATACGTAAATTCAGAGGTTCCGCTCATTCAGAAGCTCCTCAGCCAATAGACTTTGAAAAAAACAAAGGATTGTCAATCTATGATATCTCAGGTGATTAGGTTAGATCTATCCTCAAATGGTTTATCAAAAGCTATATCCTCGATTAGAAATGAACTTGATCATCTTAATAAATTCAGAGATGTACATGTGGTTATCTTATTCCGATTAGATGGTCAAGTTTTAGAATCAAGATATACAAAAGAATCATCTCGAAGTTTATTAATAGTAACGAGTTGGGTTAAAAATATAATTTCAAAAACCATGATAGAATTACAAAGAGGTTCAAGATCTGTTAAATATGACAAGAAAATTAATAAAGGGAAAACAATTCCTGTTTATTTCTATCGAGCGGGATATTCAAGCATTTTAGTAACCTTTCTTGATTCCCGGGCCAATACTGGATTTATGGAAATTGAAATGAGTCGTACTGCTCGTCGTCTGGGATGGATCATTGATAAAAAGAAGCTTTAGGTGAATAAAGTGATAAAAGCTAGTGTTGGTCTTCATATTGATCATGATCTAAAATTCGCTACATATAAAGCCCTCGAAAAGGCCGAAGCTGAAATAGAAGAAACACCATCTGTAATTCTTTATTTTACTGGCACGCATTCAGGGGAAGCAAAAATATATAATCAAGCTATGGCTATTATCCGTGAAAAATATCGTAAAGTTCCTCTTGTAGGATGTTCTGGTGTTGGCATAGCCAATCAAGATGATTACGGGCTTAAGGGAGCAGGTTTGATGCTTATAAGCGGAGTTAAAGCTAAGAGCCATATTATAAAACGCTTTAGAATTGGTACTAGGTATAAAACTTGGAAAATCGTTAAAGAGTGTGAAAAAACTAATAAAAACGAGAAAAAAACACATTCCAATACTACAAACATATTCTTTCCTCCAGGTCTTGGGTTTCCGAAATTCATGGTTAATATACTTAATCATCGTTTGGAAGGTTTTAATCCATTTTTTGTTCTTAATCATTGGGTGTGGCGTAAGTTTCCCACACTATCAAAAATTACTGGAATTTTAGTAGAAATTTCAATGGATTTTGCCGGAATCGGGATTTCTTATTCATCTTCTTGGCCTCTTTTTAAGCAACTTTATAAGAAAGGAATACATTTTACAGGAACTTTTGGAGCAGATCCTATATCTATGAAAAAATCCTATCAGTTCCACAATTATAAAGCCTATAAAGATTCATTGTCATATGTTTCGATAAGTTCCCCTCAGCTACAATTTACAAGTCGAACTGATTCTGGTGCTGAAATTATTGCTGATAAAAGATTTGATATTGATAGTTTTCTCAATGGTGGATTTATTCCTCGGATTCGTGGAAAATGGGGGTCTCAAGCTTTACTCGAAATGCTTGATATGGACAAAACCCCAGATATCTTAGAGGAATGTACAAGAAGATACTTTTATTATCACCCTTATCGGCCACTTTGCGTTTTAGATGAAAAAAACAATCCTAATCTCTACGCTTTAGCTATAAATCCGAATTTAAAACACGCACTTATTACAGCGCCAAATCAAGTTGTTAAAAAACTGAATATTAAAGATTCTGGATATTATAACGCGTTTCTTAGTGACCAAAGCGCAGTAACGATAGAGAATTTAATTGATAAGACACTATCTGAATTAATCACAAAGGATACCGCTTTTAGCTTATTTTTTGATTGTGGAAATAGAGCAATGATTGTCGGAGATAAATTTGATCAATATACTAGAAAATTTGCCAATCACCTCAGCAATATTCCATATTTAATCATTATTTCAGGTGGAGAAGTTAATTCTCAAGCTTTCCCGATAGTAAATTTCAGTACAATTTCCAGTGTTGCTAAAAGAGTTTCTACAATGATTTAAACTCATAGACTAGATAAAAATGTCACTCATTCACACAGCTCTGGGAATCTCCTCATTTCCCCAAGATTTACAAAACCTTAGTATTAAATATTTTTCTTTACAAATAGTTGTTTCTGGCATCTTTTTAAGTTATTCTTGGATCTCTCTCTACTATGTTTCTCTATTAGACTCTTTTACTACTTTTGGTACAATCGTTGCCATTGGTATGACATGTGGCGCCATCTTAGATATTCCTTTAGGAATTCTTACTGATCGTTTTGGTCAAAGAATCGCTTTCTGTTGTGCACTCGGTTGTCTAGTAATTTATTATCTAGGAATGATTTTTGCTATAAATACAATCCATTTACTTTTACTCGAAATTATTGTAGGAATATATTCAGCCTTACTCTCTGGATCATTTATTGCTTGGTTTATGAACTCTTGGGAGGTAATAGCGGCAAAAGAGAATGAAAATGAATTATCATTCAGAGTTATTATGGGTAATATCAATTTTGTCAAAACTATGATTGTTGCTATTGTAACTTTGTTAGGTGGATATATATTACAACAAAAGGGTATATTTCCTCAAATGATATTCTTTCTGCAAGCATCAATCGCTGGTTTCGGAATTATCTTAGGATTCAAATTAATCTCTCCCCCTTCGTCATTAAAAGGTGATCTGGAGTCTTATAAGCTACCGAAAATTCCAACAAAGAAAACAAATAAATTGCTATTTGTAAAAGATAAGTATTTAAAAATATCACCAATCTTTCTAGCGCTTTCAATCCTCTCATTTACTTCAATTTCGTTCAGTACGTTAATTTTTGGTCCATTAATCTATGATATGACATCTGGTGTGGATAATTTTCAGCAAATTGATATTAACATTTCATTCACTTCATTTTCTATTTTACTTATTTCTTTGGTTCGTGCAATTTCGGATTTAGTTTTTGCTATTGCTAGTCGTTTTTCTGGAAGGTTAACATCTTTTATCAAATTTCCCTATAATGGAATTTTGTACATTTATTCCATAACATACCCAATTGCTTGGATTATTAATTTCTGTATCTTAGTAATCGATATTCATACTATAATCAAAATATGTTTGATAAGCTTAACATATTTGATAAGGGTTATTTTATTAGGTCTTTGTACGGGTCTTTATTGGCAATTCTACCTCAAAATTACTTCATCAGAGGCTAGAAGTTCTCAAGAAAGCCTATATAATACAATTAACCTAATAGTATCAGTTTTAGGATTTGGAATAATTGGAATGATCATAGAATCTTTTGGTTTTGAAGAGGCTTTATTAATTCTATTTTCATTTAGTGTCATTGGTATAATATTACTAATTATAGTTAGGAATAATTAAAATAAGCATAAATTAGGACTTAATCAATGATTTTGCTCAGATATTAGATTATAGATATTCATTTCTTGTAGGAAAATTATCCCCGCGAGCGGAAAGAACCTTTCTAATAGCTGCCTTAAAATCATCAAAAGTTACTATTGTTCGTTTCTCGCGAATCGCAAACATTCCAGCTTCTTGGGTCATAGCGCGAATATCTGCTCCAGATGAACGTGTTGCTTCACTAGCTAAGTAGGAAAAGTCTATACTTGGATCAACATTCATCGATCTGGAATGAATCTTAAAAATTTCACGCTTTTCTTCTTCATTAGGCATTGGAACCTCTATATGCCGGTCAAAGCGTCCTGGTCTTAAAAGAGCAGGATCCAATATATCTACTCGGTTGGTTGCCCCAATAATTTTCACATCTCCACGGGGGGAAAAACCATCCAGTTCACTAAGTAGTTGCATTAAGGTTCGTTGTACTTCTCGATCTCCACTAGTTGCAATATCCAATCTTTTACTGCCAATTGCATCAAGTTCATCAATGAATAGAATACTGGGAGATTGTTCACGAGCAAAGGCGAATACTTCACGAACAAGCCTAGCTCCTTCTCCAATGTATTTTTGTACGAGTTCAGAGCCAATCACACGAATAAAAGTTGCTTTGGTTTCATGTGCAATAGCTTTAACCATAAGTGTTTTTCCTGAACCAGGGGGCCCGTGAAGTAATACTCCTTTTGGTGGTTCTATTCCAACTTTTTCAAATAACTCTGGTTGTAATAACGGTAATTCTACTGTCTCACGTAGTTCAAGTAATTGCTTTTTTAAACCACCTATATCTGTATATGTTTCTGTAGGTTTATTATCAACTTCCATAGAACGAACGAGGGGGTCTCGAGACTGAGGTAAAACTTCAAGAATAGCAAAGTTTCTTTGATGTAAAGCAACTCGAGTACTCGGATTTAATAGCTCCTTTGGAATTGAAGAATCGATCACAACCACAAATGAAGGGCCTGTAGAGCTTTTTACTATAGCTTTCCCATTATCTAACACTTCTTGAATTGTACCTGTAAATAGAGGCGGTTGTCGAAGTTTCTGTAGTTCAAGCTTGAGATTATCCCGCTCTTCTTCCAGCTTATTGCGTTGGACTTCAAGTAATTGTCGTTCTGTTTCTAATGCACGAATTCGTCGTTCCATAGTTCTAGTGTAACTATCAGCGAACTCATCAAAAGCCCCCTTTTCTTTATCCACAGTATCAGGCATGGGTTTCCCTACTTATTTATTCGATTTCATTAATTTATATGGAAGTTAATAGAA
Organism: Candidatus Hodarchaeota archaeon; assembly: GCA_048886525.1. GTDB lineage: Archaea > Asgardarchaeota > Heimdallarchaeia > Hodarchaeales > Hodarchaeaceae > Hodarchaeum. Next base: position 18,389 of record JBHLKP010000038.1, read on the forward strand.
AGTTTTATCTTGAATATTGGCAGAGATCGGATGATTAGGTTATTGATCGTCTATGAACTTTAAATCATTCTTTTCGTTGTCAAGATCTTAAAGCAAAGCATCCTTTATTTTTTTTTTCATACGAACATGTTGAGTTAGAATTGCATGGATGTCTATATCAAAAAATTCACAATTCGAAAAATTGTCAAGAAATCAGTTAATAAGTACTAATGTTTCGAATTAACAAATAAATAATAGGGTTTAAAATAGCATTAATTAAGGTTCTTAAATGAAAGGGAAGTTGCTTATTTGAACAGGATGCAACAATGTGAAATGTGTGGGAGTGAAGCACCCGTAACTCTCGTTGAAATCGACCATGTAGAATTGTATGCCTGTTCTAAGTGTTCAAGATTCGGAAAACCTGTAATCCAGCGGGTTAAGAAGAAAATACCTATATCAATTAAATCAAAAAAGCCAATACAAAAAATTGCCCCGAAACGAATTAAACCACCTAAAAAGGATTTTTTACATGATAAAATTTTAATAGATGGATATGGTGCCGTAATTAGTAAAGCACGACAAGAACGTGGATTTGGACGAGCAGAATTTGCACAAATGATAAAAGAAAAAGAAACTTTACTCGCACGAATAGAAGCTGAAAAAGTTTTACCCACAGATCGTGTTGTAGCCAAAATTGAGAGAGAACTTGACATCGAGTTAAAAACAGAAGTTAGTGATGAAAGTACAGCTGTTTCTGACTTTATTTCTAAGTCAACAACATTAGGATCAATTGCTAAAATTAAACGAAGAAAAAGTAATGATTCTTCACAATAGTACGACTTAATATCTTTCAATATTGGAGTTCAAGATAAACTTTAACAACTTGGCACAACGACGTCATAGACGGATATTTAAGGTTTTTCCCCTTATCTTATCTAGTAGATTGGTTGAATAAGCCATCTTCATAAATAATCACAATTAAAGAGAAGATTAAATTGGTCATGCTTGATCCTCTAGCCAATGCAATGTCGACAATAGCTAACGCTGAAATTCTTGGCCGTAAAGAAGTCACTATTAAACCTGCAAGTCGAATCATTGCGAATGTCCTTCGTGTAATTCAGAAATACGGCGCAATTGGCGAATTCGAAGTTATGGAAGATCTTTGGATTATTTCAGTCCAGCTTCTTGGTCGAATCACAAAAATAGGAGTAATCAAACCCCGGTATCCTGTTCGAGTAAAAGACTATGTTGAATGGGAAAAGAGATTTCTTCCTGCTCGTGATATGGGTATTCTGGTTGTTTCTACTTCCGAAGGAGTAATGTCTCATCAAGAGGCAATAGAAAGGAATCTAGGCGGACGATTATTGGTTTACGCCTATTAGTATCAATGGAAGGCTATATTAATGAAACACTATGCTATTGAAAAGATTATAGAAGTTCCTAAAGATATTAAAGCTACACTCGAACCTGTACGAGGTGGAAAGAGAGTAAAAATCAAAGGTTCAAAAGGTGAGCTAGAAAGAACTTTTAGACGTTTACGAGTATATTTTACCCTTGATGGCGACAAATTCATAATTCAAAGCCATTTTGGAAATAAAGCTGAAGCGGCAATGGTTGGGACCATCGCAGGTCACCTCTCAAATATGATAAAAGGAGTAACAGAAGGTTTTACTTATAAAGTTCGAATAATAACCTCTCATTTCCCCGCTACTGTAGAGGTGCAAAAAAATTTAGTTTTGATTAAGAACTTATATGGAAGGCGCGATCCCATTCGAGTACCTTTTGATAATGATGCTATTAATATTTCTGTGAAAGGAGATATTGTGACAATGATGGGTATAGATATAGAAAAGGTTTCACAAGTAGCATCACGGTTAGCTGAATCTACACGGCTTAGAGGACGACGAAGTAAGGATCCTACTGTCTTTCAAGACGGATTATATGTTGTCTATCCTTAGATTACTAGAAAATATTTAACCTAATCTTAAAAGAGAAAGACAAAAAGTTCTTGAAATCATTTGCACTAGTCTAAAATGTAGAAAAACGGAAACATCTAAACGTTGAAAAGTACTAAGGGCCTGTAGCTTAGTCTAATTAGCATTGGGGCTAATTAGGAGGAGCCCGGTTAAAGCGTCCGGCTCATATCACAAGAATGGTTAAAAATTTCTACCCTGATGTGGGAGATACCGGATGATCGTGGGTTCAAATCCCCCCAGGCCCATAGTTCACATATAGAGGCATCATAGCTCAGTTAAGGATTGAGTTTTCTACTCTTCCTCTGAAGAGGTAGAGCGTCCGGCTGTTATGGCGTTTTTTATTCAAAAGAAGCCATAGAAACCGGGTGGTCGCAGGTTCAAATGACAAGTACAACACGTTCTTGCCTGAAACTCCTGCTGGTGCCGCTATTAATCAAAATAGACTATTTTTATTACAATTTTTCCTCGCTTAAACTCTCAGTGCCAAAAAAACTTTCTAACACAGGGTGAATCATTTTAAATGGTACACCTACCGTTGCAATGAGACTACTTACCAGTATCATGTCTAATTGATCTATTTCATCTTCTTCTAACTTTATTTCTCTAAGAAGAATATGAATGAATTGAGAACTTAATAAAGGAAAATCTGGGTCATTAATTCTAACTTTATTCAATATAGTTTTTGTGCTTTGAATAAATGACAATCCTAAATCAATTGTATTATTAGTTATTGGTACATCAAAGAAATCATAATTATAAAGAAGCTCTTCTACTTCCATAGGGGTTGGATCCACCTCAGAACTGTAAATAGCTCTCTTTGTGATAATCTCCAGGGAAAGAGATAATTTTTTTTGCTTAAAAATATTCTCAGATCGAAGTAGTCTTTTTATGGATAATCTGACTGTATGATAATATTTCTCATCGCAAGAATCACCTAGATAATTAATCACCTGAAGAATGGTTAAAATAGCACGAGAAAAATCATTAAGTAATTTCGAATTACCATTTAAGATTTCTCTTCTAAAATCACGTGCTAGTATCATAATAGATACATGTAATAAGTCTTCAAAGAAATTTCCAAAATTAGCTTCTTCATTTTGAACAAGCTCTTCTAAACTTTCTTCTAGCTCTAATATTTCTTCTTTATCAACAGAATAAACCTTTAGTTTCGAATTCAGTTCATTAATATTATTTTGTTGGATTCCAGCTGGATATTCTTTTTTATGAATATAAGCAGCTTTCAAAATCGGAACTATAGCCAAGTTTTTTCTTGTTGGTAAATCGAGTGATTCATAAATAACTTCAATTAATTCTGATGCTTTTGATAGGTGATAAAATACAAAATCTTCCCCTAATAAATATTCAAGAGCTAGATTAAAAATGGCACCAAACCACTTTAAATGAAAACCTTTTGAAAAAGAAAAACTCGTGAGAAATATATTTTCAATATGCCACATTTCGCGAGTAATCAGAGAAGGGTTAATGTAATAATTATTAAAGATGAAATGTTTCAATTCGCGAGATCTTTTATAATCTACCGAGTCTGTTTCCAATACCATATTAGGAAGCCAAACAGGAATGAGTGAAAGAGTAAAATTAAAGGCTTTAGCAAATTCATTGAGATCCTTAATACTAATTTTTCCCTTTTGAAAAGGAGTGTTAAATATCGGAGGAACAATAAGAGAGGCTTGCTCAAATTCTAGTTCAATTAAATAAAATTCTAGTAAAGGAGAACTAATCCCTCTTTTTATCATTTCCACATTTGTATAAATATCTTTTAGAGTAAGTAATGCAACCTGTGAAATTTGCTTAAGAAATGTTATTAAATCTTCTTGATTAAAACTGTCTACAGGCACAATGGAAGCTAATTCTCGAAAAAAGTCTAAACTGAAAACTAATGAGTTTTTTAAACGTACTTCCAACCCCCGTTGCCGTTGAACAGAGTGTAGGATTTCGTGTAAGATAAGTCCTTTGAGACCACTGTTCTGAGTAGTTTCAAGTAGAGTCGATGTTTTTTCTAATTGGATAAAGATAATTTCTTTGTCTCGGTACCCATAAGAGAATGATGTTTGAAAAGGGTTATCAAAAAGTCTTTGTATTGAATCAACTTCGCTTTGTGGAAAATCTAGTGTCGCAACAAACTTTTTAACATCTTCAGGATTTTTAATATCGGAGAAACTTATTGTCAAATCAGCAATAGGTTCAATGAGTGAAAGAATAATTGAAGAAGCAATAATATCTCTTATTTCTTCCTCCAGATCATTGAAAAAATTGTGAAAAACTATTTTTAAGGAGCTATGGATATTTAACATATGACTTGCTTCCAAACAGTATCTATATTTACCTATTCAATACTTCCCTTGGAATTATTGCTAATTCTAATTTCTATCTAAATAAGTTATATACAATCCATTGTTAATATACTTTTATCCAAGTCTTAATAGAAATAACTGTTATTAAGAGGATTTTTAGCCTGATTTGGATCATGAAACAAGAAATAAGATATAACCTTTAATAATTTATATTAACAATATAAATTTCCTCTAGAAAGGAGAATAAGTTTTTTTATATTGAATCGCTATTGACAAAAGCCCTTTCTAAGTTTGGGTCAATATGATCATTTTTCGTCTAATTCTATTTCTGGATAGGATTAAATTTCACCTTCTGATAGGTTTTTCGTAGCTGTTTTTGAAAAGGCGAATCTTGAAGATCAATTGAATGTAAAACAGGATTTCTTGGCAGATTAAAATCATGAGTTTTCACAAGAGAAATATAGCCATTAATAGAAATAATACATCGTCTTTCATCTCGTTTGGGTTTTAGTAGACAACGTAATTGTTCATATTCGTTTCTAGAGATACCTAATAAATTGGCTATAACATACGGATCAAATTTTGAAAAAAAAATTACCATTGTTCCAGTATTAGTCAACATAGGTTGATCTACTATTGGATCAGTGCCAATAAATATCATAGAGATATCATATGCACGCAGAGTCCAAGGTCCCTTTCCAATCATGGATTCTGAGGCTTTAAATCTGTAAGTTCGTTGAGTTACAAGTTTTTGAATTTCATCCAAAATAAAGACGTTTTTAGGTAATGCTTCCTCTTTCAAAGGTGTTCTGTAGCTCTTGGCAAAATAATATAAATATTGAAATACAACTTCCAGAAAGATTTTACGTCCAATCTGATCCTCAATTGTCTCAAAACCCGAAAGATCGATGATTGCATTCTGATTTAATAAATTTGATATATCAAATGTAGTCTTGGTTACTTTAAAACAGCGTCCTGTATTACCAAAGAGTAATTTCTCCATACGATTTACTATACCAGCAGCACTATTTTCTAGATAAGCTCCTTTAATACTCAATGCATTTGGATCATTAACCCATGAAATGAAAGTTTGCAGATCTCCTTGACTTTCAATGGTTCGTACCACAGCTTCATGTAGCAACTTACGCATCTGGGGAGAAATTGCATCTGAATCTCCAAAAATATTCTCAAGTATTGACACTACAAATTGAATATGATCTTCCAAAGGAATAAGATTTACTCCTGCATCATTTTGAGGTATTTGGAATATGTTAATTCCCCAAGGAAACATTTCTGAACCAGGTTTTAAGTAAATAAAATCAGAACAGAACGATTGAACTGGGTGGAGATACTCTCCTTTCGGGTCAAAAATAAGGAATTTTACGTTTTTTTCATGAAATTCCTTTACTAATCCATAAATAAAACGACTTTTCCCTTCACCTGTCATTCCAAACACAGCCATGTGTCTGCTTAGGTCTTTACCATCAATTAATAGTGGTTCATTAGAAGTTTTACCACTTATAATTGGAATCCCAATATTTACAGCTTGGTTAGTTAAAGCTCGTCTTATCCCTGATGAAATAAGATAATCTGATTTATTGGGTACAAGCGTGTATCCTTCATAACAAAATTGTTGTTGAGGTGGAGAGATGAAATTCATTAATGAATAACCATCTAACACAATTGGTGAGATTAGCTTTCTTTTGAGGCAAATGGATTGAAAAGAAGAAAAACGATGCCATAAAGTAGGATAAATGCGAGTTTTTAGACCAATAGAATTAAAAATAGCATATAATCGCTCGAGTTTTGATTTTAAGTTTTTCTGACTTGTCTCCACAATTAAAACTCGCGGTGAAAACTTAAAACATCCCATCTCTTCTATTACGCTTGCCTTGGAGGAATTAAACCTTCTTTCTACTTTTTCTTGTTGAGTATTAAATTTAATCTGAGTTTGTTGCCTAGATTCTTTATAAATCTGCAATTCCTTAGGAACCTTTGTAGACATGAATATAAATTGAATAAATGCAAATTGAGGAGAATCAGTCAATATTTCAAGAATTTCATCAGTAAATCCTTCAGCTATTGTACAAGGTAAGTTTAATTCACTTTTTAGTCCAATAATCCCTCCACAGAAGAATTTTATTCCATACGATTTTATTTTAAATTGTGAGTTCAACATTTCGAGAATAAATTGAATTGGTAACAATTTGAATTTGTGAAAATCTTGATGTAAGCCCATGGAGGTTGAAAATTGCTGGATACTGGCAATCCCTTTGTCGCAACCTCTCTTTCGAAATCTACTTTCTCCTATCACAGGATACATATTAATTAGGACTGTTTTAGGGTCAAAGATGGCATATTCCAAAGAAAAAATATCTTTCGTGTTTTTAAAGACTTTGATGCTCGATTTATCTATATTAAGTGGGATATATTCAAAGCTGAAACCTCTAGCTTCATTTACCATGGTTCATTACTCTTGTTCAGAAATTACTACTAAATATATTCTCCCTCCTAATAAATTAGGATTTCTTTATTTACTCATAAGAATCTAGAAAATGAATAGTCTTTCATTCGTAAAAGAAGCTCTCTTCATCCGAAGTAACTGTAATTGTTGTAAGATTTATTATTTTTAAATTAAAGTCGTCAAACACCAATTT
>JBHLKP010000039.1:0-25291 GCA_048886525.1 Candidatus Hodarchaeota archaeon
AAATCAGGAATTCTAGGGTATTATTTTCGATTAGGACATCGGGTAGTACCGCGATTTACGATCTACTTAGTTGTATACATAATCTGCTTGATTCTTTTTTTGAGTTTTCTCGTTACTCGAGGAGATAGTTATATCCTAGACCCAAGCAACTGGCTATTTATATTTGTTCTTGTATTTGGAACCATTGTTTTTATGTACGAATCACTCATAGTTTGGAGAATGAAGCCATAAATAACCTTTCCTTATTTAAGTTACATATCCATAACTTGTTATTAAGCCTAATACCAGTAGTCAGATTTTCATCTTCTTCCTTCTCACTAAAGCAATTTTCATGAGTAATAATCTCCACATTTTAGTTCCATCAATGTTGGTACATCTCCTTAAAGAATGATTAAAAATGAAAACGTCATATTAGAATGTTTGAATACAAAGTTTAAGCTATACTTTACTCATCTAGGAATGTAATTTCTTCATTTAATTGAAATCCTCGCCTTCTGAGCTCTTTAACAAAATCGGTACTCGAAATAGCTAGCTCTAAAGGTACAGCACCTTTCTGACTCTTGCCATCTGTCATCATAATCGCAACTATTGAAATATCCCATCCTGTTGTTCTTTCCATTGCGGTAAAACCTGTATTCTCGTCATAATAATCAATCAGATCAAGTTGAACTTGAGCTGGTCTGATATTTCGCTCTCCAATGCACTTCACTCTGATCACTACTATGTCTTTGTCTTTCGGAAATGTTATTTTCGGCTCAAAGAGCTTTGCGAGCACGTCTCGTGGTTTGACTTTTGTACCCCCGATTTCTATCTCGTCAGGGGCAAACAATCCTAAGTCATTCATTGTTTTTAACTGTGAATAATGGCCAGGATACCTGACGGTTTTGTTTTGAAAGGTTTTAAGCTGTCCCTCAAACGTTCTCGGAGCCGTCGATGTTCCCCCTGCAGTAGTGAATGCTTCCAAGCGACCGATTGGTAGAGGAAACTCTATCTCTTCAAGTTCAATGAAGCAAGGTACCTCCACGATCTTCCCGTCTCTTAAGAATTCTGTGGCTCCATAATACTCATTAATAAGACCCTCAATGTTAAAAGTAAGTAAATAGTTGAATGGAGGGTGAGGAGATTGGGGTATACCCCCATCCCACATGAACACTTCCTCTGGCTTTTCTAATAGACTCATCGCATAAACACAGAGAGTTGTACCCATTCCTGGCACCTGACCACAATCAGGTATAATCGAAATATTAGAAGCTTTTGCTTGAGGATTTAACTCTAATTGCTTCATAACAAGCTCGGTATTGCCACCCAAGTCACACATATTTGTTTTAGCAGTTATAGCGGCTTTTGTAATGTTTAAATTGTAATAGTAAGGTACTGCACTTATAACTGTTTTTATATCAGTCAAGAATGCGATCAATTCTTGGTGATGTGTTACATCAACTTTCTGTGCCTCAACAAGGTCAGTATTTAGAAGTTTATTTACACGATAGGCAGATTTTTGAGCTATATTTTGATCAATATCACAAATTAGAACTTTACTAGGATTTCCGAATTTTATCAAGTCATAAGCAACTGCAGTTCCTTGACGACCAGCCCCAAGGATCGCGAAATTCCTTTTCTTACGATTCGTCATTTTCTCAAGCACTTAGTTCAAGGATTAGCTTTTTTCTCTTTCATCTGGATAGCGATTGTAGCCATTACTTCCAAGAAGAGACGAGCACATAATTGACTAGATACTCCTGTATTGGTATCGTACTGTGGACCTAAGCAGCAAATATCAAAGCCTTTGATCAGTTTATGTTTTCCAATCATTCTTAAAGCTAAAATTATCTCTCTTGAAGTCAGTCCACTAGGTTCAGGGTATTTTTGAGCAGGGCAGAATGCTGGATCCATAATATCTATATCGAGAGAAACATAAAGTGATTCAGTATTATTCCCCGCAATTTCCAAAGCTTTTCCAATAATCTGCTCTATCCCTTGTTTTTGGATATCAGCCATTGTGAAATACTGAATTCCTAACCGTTTCGCAACCAAGAGTTCATGATATTGACTTCTCAAACCACGAAGACCGATTGTGCAAAAATTCTTTGGATCAACCTGAGGAAGATCAAAAAGACGTCCCCATTGCGATGCAGCTGAAAATTCAGGTTCATAATAGAGGTCAAAGTGAGAATCAAATGTAATAATGCCTATATTTTCTGATGTATGAGCTGCTAAACTTTTTACAGCGGGATAAGGTATGGCATGATCCCCTCCTGCAATTAACGGAATGGTTTTAGTTTCATAGATGTCTGAAATTTTTTTTATACAATTTTTTAAAGATTTTTCAGGATAATTAACATCGACTTCTACATCTCCATAATCTACCGCCTTCAAATAATTAAAAATGATTAATTCTTTATCCAATTCTGGAAAATACCCCCATCCATGGTTCAAAGAATAAAAAATCGAATATTTCCGAATATATTCTGGTGCCAAGTCAGCTCCAGTCCTATAATAAATTGAAGTGGGAGGAGCCGAAGCTGCAGTATCAGGTAATGTAGTCCAGGGATCTTGGTATTTTACACCTTCCCATGGAATCCCCAAAAAAGCCACATCTATACCCTCAAGCTCATCTTTTGAACGAGCATGAGGTAATTCCATAAAAGTTGGTATATCTTTGTATAGAATAGCCTTAAGACGACGTTCAACGCGATGAGGAATTGTTTTTTTTGCTTGAGAATGAACTTCATCCCAAATTTTCTTTAATTCCATAGCACACACCTAGGAATTTTTCAGAGTAACTTAAATTTTTAAATTTTATCCCTTTTAGGTAAGAGTACAGTAGAGATAATAACAGAGAGAAAAAAGAATTATTAAAAAAAAAGTTTCTCGGTTCTTCTTGAACGCTGATATGCCAAAAATACGTAAAAACATTACTAAGAATCTTACTACTTCTTAGATTTTCATAATAATGATAGAATTTTTAATTGTTCACTAGAAGATAATTTCTTTATACATGTTTTAATGAAACTTCTATTGATATGTTTTTTATCTGACTTCTGAGTGAGACTTTGTTTAAGGAATGAAGCTACTTTATCTGAATTTAACTTAGATAGTTCTCGAAGACACCACGCCATTGCTTTGTACACATAGTATTCATCATCCTCCCATAGCTTCTTTAGCATTTTTTCAATAACAATCCACTGATCAGTGGTTAATTTCTTATTTCTCAGTCCGACTAAACTTACTAATGACAATCTTCGTATCCAAAAATCACTCGATACAATCCATGTACTAAAAATCTTGATGCATTTAAAATTATTTTTCAGTAGTTCACTACAGATTCTCATACCAAATTGATCTACGAGATCCCAAGTATATAGGAGGGGAAAATATGTCTCAATTCTTTGTAAAATATTTTCGGGAATTTTTTTGACATATTTTTCAAGAAGAAATATAGCAATCTTATTTTCTTCATAATACTCATTCTCGTGCCATAATATATAACTTAAATCAAGAATAAAATCGAGTTCTTGCTTATAATTCATCCAAATTTCTCTTGATAACTTTACAAGAACTGGTGTTTTAACAATTAATGGATTTCTACATCCAGGTATTATTGAATTGAATAATGATATCCTTTCAGGATCAGTTTCTCGGTTTGCATTTAAAACCTCTCTAATCTGTTTAATAATCTTCTCTACTTCATTTTTCCTATGTTTCATTTGTTTTGACCAAAATTCTTATCAAGCTCTAGGAATATTTAGATTTACGATATATTCGACAATTTGAATTTAAAAACTTTAAATCATATCAAATTCGATAATAAGCGATGCGAATGGTTGAATTAGGGTAAGTTCAATGAGTGCTTGGGAAGAAATTTGGAAAACAAAAGAAGGACGCGCACGATGGTTAACGCCTGACCCTTTTATTGTTTCTCTCATACCTCAATTTAAAGAATATAGGATAGATAAGGTGCTTGACTTAGGATTTGGTCTCGGACGTCATACAATCTTCTTGGCTAAAAATGGATTTAACGTTTATGGAATAGATCCAAGTAAATCTGGTTATAAATTCGCTAAGAAATGGTCAAAGCAAGAAAATGTTGAATTTAAACTAAAATTAGGAGAAATGCATCAAATACCATTTAATGATGACTTTTTTGACTTGATTATTGCATGGAACGTAATATACCATGGTACCGTAGCTGTTATACGCAAAACAATTAATGAGATAATTAGATGTCTAAAGCTAGATGGTTATTTGCTATGTACGTTGATATCAACAAAACATGAGAAATATAGACGTGGAACAGAGATAGAGAGGAATACATTTGTGATTGCAGAAGATGAAGAAAAATTCGATCCTCATCATTACTTCAATAGAGAAGATATGAATAGATTAATTGGTATGTTTAACCTCCTAAAATGTGAAGATTTAGCACAATTCGGGGAAAAAGATTTTCATTGGCATATTTTAGCTAAGCTTTCAATTAAGTAATTTTCTAATTCCAAATATAGGAAATTTATATTCTTATTGCTTGGATATGTCGTTAATAGGTATGAAGCAAAAATTATGAGAGCTAGTTCAGTTATCGTTAATTCTAATCTGTACCAGAGCATGAATTCGTTGTTTGTACAGTAGATTTCCGCCAAAATGCTATACTTTTAAGACGTCTAAATGTAGCATTCCAGATACATCCGCAACCTGGGAATGGTTCAAATGAAATAGCACCGCCCTGACAGTTTAATACACACGCGCCACATTCTAAGCAATTTTCTGGCCGTTGGACTGTATATCTACCTTTCCAGTTGTTAAAAACATTTTGCGGGCATACTTCAATACAAAAGCCACATTTTGTGCATTTCGATTCATCTAGTTCTGGTGCACGAAGATTATCCTCTTTCGTAAGCACATCATCTTCAAGATACGCATGCAAGTCACTAACCATAATTTTTAACCACCAATGACTAATATGATAACACTTACCACCAAGAGTACAATTAAGCATACACCTAATAAAATTATCATTATAGGATATTCTTGATCTATTTCTGAGGGGTGGCTTATAGGGGTCGCCCCTGAATAATCCATTCCGAGAAATGTCCCAACTATGAAGCCTATTAGTGCCCATTGGCCTATTACAATAAGACTACTACTTAGAACTATTCCAACTGAAATAAAAATGAAAGTTAGTAAGCTACCATAGCATATACCTCTTCTTAAGAATGAAGAAGTGGGGAATAGCGGAAATATCATAGCAAAAAAAATATATGCCAACCATACAACAGGTAACAACAAGATAGCAATTCTAAACAAGGAAAGATTAGGTAATATAGTTGCACCAACAATACCAAAGAGAAATACCCAGAAGAAGAAAAATTTGGAGAGAAAGTATGATTGTTGAAGTGCCATTTCGATTCTTTCCTTTAGATCGAATGAAACTGTTCTTTGTTTTTCCGTTTTTCTCCCTGTTTCAAGGTAGGATGGGATATCTTTGGCGTAAATAGGTCCAAATCGTACTGTCCACCCTATCGCCTTTTTTATTTGTTGATGATTTATCCCTCCTGCTGCGAGCTGTGGTAAAATGAGTTTTCTATGTTGAACCAGCTCTTCAATTCTTGTTGCTTTAATAACTTCAACTACTTCGCGTAAACCGAATTTATCTCCTCTTGCTGCACACCATATATTTTCTCCCATTGTGTCTGCTACCAGAAGATATGCATTCTGATTCTGAAGTGCGTTACTAACAAGTCTTACAGTCCTTTGATAGTTGGCTGTGATCAAAACAGGAGATTGAGCTGAAGGATTACCGTATATGTAAAGACCAGCTTCGATAGGTATCAGAGCTGAACCTGCTCGTAAAATACAAAGGAAATTTCGAATGTGCCCTAGAATTCCTCTGATTTTCTGGTCACTAAGAACAGCGGGAGGAGGATTTGAAGTTCCTTTTTTAGCAATAATTAATTCAAAGGTATCTCCCACGAACAGTTCAGAATTTTCTGTTTCAAAACCGGTTTCTATTAATCTCTGATGAAAGCGTTTAACGGCGCGACTTATTTTTTTTGTTTTCCAATATGTTGCAGTACTGTAGAAAAATCTTTTAACTGAATAGATCAGTCGTTTGAACCCCCAATTGATGGGAGATACTTCATCTGCAAATGCAATCGTACCATCCTTTGCTAGTAACTCCCAACATTGATTGAAGATGAGTTGTTGTTCCAAATGCCGGAGCTCACTCAGAGCTAGAGTGGAAATAATTAAATCGAATTTAGTTTGGGGTAATAAGTTTTTTAACTGAGTGATATCCCCTTGTATAAACGTAATTTTCTCTGAAACCCCTTCAGATTTACTTTTTTCTTTAGCAAATGCAATCATATCTTCTGATAAATCGATTGCAACTACTTTTGCTCCCTTAATAGCACAAAGTACTGCTAATGTTCCAGGTCCACAACCTAAATCGAGTACAGTATGTCCTTCTTTAACATGTGCAACTATTTTCTCATAAACTTCGTTTATCTTACCTGCCGTTAATTTTGTTATCCCTGATTCGTATTCATCAGGTGTCTCTTCTAATACTTTCATATAAACATAAGCCAATGAAGAAAACCTCTAAAATTCGTCATTCAAGCAGTATAACACAAGATTATTTTAATGATTATTAAGTGAAGTTATTCTCTTAAATATTAGGCTTATGGTAATATCCAAACTAGATTTATATCCTAAGTATTACGAAATTCATACTAAGCGAAATAAAAATAGTTTTACCTTAACAATCATCTTTAAAACTGTTTACAAACGTTATGAGGTTGATGAAAATTGTCTATCAAAAAACCAAGTAAAGCCATTTGTCAAAGTTGTTCAATGTCAATAGTATTACCTGATGACAAAGGCACAGAATCAGATGGAACTCCAAGTGAGGATTATTGTAATGATTGTTATGAAGCGGGTGAATTTCTAGAACCTGAAATCACGTTAAAAGAAATGATTGAGAGTAGTATATCTTCCACGGCAAAATCAATGAATATTTCAATGGAAGAAGCTAAAAATTATCTAGAATCAGTCCTTCCTACACTTAAAAGATGGCGTGAAATTTAGCGATCTCCTATATATTCGATTTGGAGCATTTAAATATTGTTATTGGAAATTTTTTTTACCAAATTTGTCATACTAGAGGTCTTATTCTGTTAAATTCCCTGAAACTTATTTCTCATCAGTTTCGTGTATTAAACTATTTAAGAGTAAATTACGAGAAATGTTTATATTCATTTAGAATTCACCAAAATTATACAAAATAATGGTATGTGAGAAAAAATGATTTTTGGAAAAGGAAAGGACGAATGTTGGGTTTGTCGAAGAAAAGTATCAGAAGATGGAATTTTTTTAACATCTACCAATCTACAAGAGGTCTTTACAGGGATTTTCAAGAATTTTGATGTTAATGAGGAATTCAAAAACCTTTGTGTATGTGAAGTTTGTGCGGGGATTGTAAAAATCTTAGCTTCTGAACCAGTTCAAGCACGAATGGCTATATCCAAAGCAAAAATAGATATAAAAGATAAACTTGGAGTCGGTAAAGAAAAAATTGGATCCATTCTTAAAAGAAAATAAATGTAATCGTTTGTGGATCTGGAGGACAACCCTTCCCCTTATTTCCCCTTTTATCCCTTTCTATTTTCTTTTAAAGGTTCATTGAAAATATCAAAGCGAGAATAGTGGCCACTATAATCGAAATTTTGTCTTTCCTCGATAGCGTTCATAAAATCAATATCAGCATATACGATTGCCTCCTTCTCTATTAAAGGTTTACTCACAAAATCTCCCTTGGGATTAGCAATCACTGTCCCCCCATTCTGCCAGATTTTGTTCTCTAAATCGATAAATTGTTTAACTGGGAATTCTTTTTCTGATAAACTAATAAAATCCTGAGTTCTTAAAAGACCTGATACAGAAAAAACCCAATAACGGCCTTCTAGGGCTAGGAATTTGGTAATATTTTTTGTAAGTCCATCACTACCAGGCCAAACAGCTACATGAAGCAATTCATCTTGTTTATGTAGAGCAGCTCGAGCGTAGGGAATCCAATTTTCCCAACAATTTAATCCACCTATTCTATAACCTTGAAAAGGGACAGTTTTTAGTCCTATTCCATCTCCATCGGCCCACACGAGTCTTTCCTCATATGTAGGCTTTATTTTTCTATGACGATTAATTAACTCACCTTTATCATTAATTGTAATTAATGTACAATATATTGAACCACTATTTCTTTCAGCTATTCCTCCCATCATAGTTATTTTTAACTCTCTTGCAAGTTGTTTAATTTCTGAAACTATCTTACTGTTGCTTAAATCTAGAGCTTCACGCCAATAAGTACTATAAGTTTTTTTTTGATCTGAGTTATTCCATCTTGCTCCTCCTGATGGGGATAACCAAAACGGATATCCTGGAATCAATGTTTCCCCCCATGTCACTAACTGAGCATCATTATCACAAGCTTCTCTAATATAATCTGATAATTTCTCCCATGTCTTTTTACTGTTTAAAAATATAGGAGCTATCTGAATTCCTGCAATACGTACCATTTTACTAACCTTATCTCTTATTTTCTTTTAAAATTAACAAATTTGGTCTATTATTAAAAATTACTGGGTGATTATAAGAAAAACTATCCTAAGACAATTACCAAAACAAAAAAGCTCATAAGAACCTCAGCTAAACTTTGTTTCGAGATGATTAACCGTGGTTGAAATTCCCTCGTTTAATCCAAGTAAGGCTGAGGATTATCTCAATACCCATAAATTAATGCCTTATTTTCGATTACTGTATTTACGAGATGTCTTGAAGGTTAAAATGGAAACAAATGAATATTTAGAAGAACAAGAGCGATTTTTATCACAAAAACGAATATCTAGATTATTAAATAAACAATTAGACACAGGAAGCTGGCTTCCTACAGAAAAAGACAATGTTTGGGGGCCTATGCATAAAAGCACTGTTTGGACTTTGCTCTTTTTTGGATATTTCGGAATAAATGGTTCACTACTTCCCAATATTATTAAAGCGGTTGATTATATTTTCGATACGAAAATTAACCTAAATGAATACGTTTTTAGGGAAAACCATAAAATTTGGGGACATTTCATGCAATGTGAAAATAGTATGATATTGCGATCTCTTCTTTTACTAGGATTTAATCAAAGAGAAGATGTAAAACGAGCCTGTTTAGCACATTTGAAACGAATTGATGGGAAAGAAGGATTATGTTATTATAAGAAAGGCCCAAAATCAAAAGATAGATTTCAATTACCCTGTGCTTGGGGATTGGTTAAAGATCTATTATTTTTAAATGAATGGCCAGACCAATGGAAGAATGTAGAATATAAAAATACAATTAAGAATATTCAGGAATTTTTACTAGCTCAAAATTTAGCTAGTGCTGACTTCCCTCGGATAAAAGAGGCAATTTCAAAAAAATGGTTTGCTTTTGCTTATTTCAGAAGCTATTATGCTGATCTATTTGAAGCAGTTGAAAGTCTTATCATGGGAGGTTTAGTTAATCATAATAAAATTGATGAAACATTACAAATAATTGGAAAACATTGTAAAAACAGTGTTACATGGTTGTGCGGAATAACTCCTACTTGGCCAATCCAATTTGAAAAAGTTCAGACTCCTAGTCCTTGGTTGACTATAAAAGGTTTAAAATTTTCCAATATCTGACAAATCAAGTAGGATATATTATTTTTCTCGTGATTTCGTGCAAATCCGATAGAAAGCATCTTTATGTATGGACAATAGGAATAACTTGTTATAAGCTTCCTAAACCTTCCATTGTGATAGTTTTAATTTCTGCCTGGGTATTAAAATCAGCCAATGAGTGAGAATGAGTTAAAAATCCGTCTAATATAACCACATCAGGTAAGTATTTTGAATTTATAAAATATTAGACGAAAATAATTCTCCAACCTTCAGTAATGATATGATAAGCGTAAATAATTATGATTTAACAACTCAGGTATAAATCTGTGCCAATAGATCTTATTCTAGCCGTGTAAACTGAAATGAATCCAATATATAATTGTAATTACTAGTTTCAGCGAGGATTTGTATTCAGTTCCAATATAAAAAAATATATATACTCGAGTCAATTGATTATACTTGAGTCTAAATAAATGACTAGAGTACATATCTTAATAAAGTAATGAAATCAATCTGTTGGAGAAGTGTTATGAGTACTAATGAAAAACAAATTTCTCCCAAAAAGCGAAGAAGGGAACAAGAACGGAAATATCGTAGAGATACGATTATTAAAATTGCTGAAAAGTATTTTATAAGTCAAGGATATGCGGAAACCATGGTTGACAAGATTGCAACTGAAGCAGGGTACAGTAAGGCTACTATATACAACTATTTTGAATCTAAGGATGATTTATTTATAGCTGTTGCGTCTAAAGCCTTTGAAAAACTATATCGTATATTTGAACGTACATTTAATCAACCTGAAACCAAATTTGAACTAAGGTCTCTTGGAGATGCCTATGTTATCTTCGTTGATGAATACCCTGAATATGCAAAACTATTTGATCCTAGTCAATTAAGTATAGCTATCAGAAGAATGATCGAAAAGGAGGAGACAAATCAACCATTGACTGAGAGTGAAAAAGAGTTTAGAAACCACCAATTGAAAATTGAGAAACTAATGACAAAAGTAATTCTGGAAACCATGAAAAATGCAAAAGTTTCAACAAAATTAAATCCATTTTCTGTTATAATGGCTCTTAGTACTCTTGATTCTGCTATCAGGGAATTAATTGTGAGAGGATCTCGTGAATATTTAGATGTTTTATTCAACATCATTGATAAGGGATTGAAGCATTATGATGATTAGATACTGTATTCTAGCCTTTTTGACGAGGCTGGAACAAAATCATGAAAATTCTAATTATTTTAGGAGCTAGAAAGAACGGTAATACCTATCACACTAGTTTTGCTATGATTCAAGAAATGAAAAAACTCGGCCAAGTGAACGAGGAGTTTTTATTTCTTAGAGATTATAACCTGAAGTTCTGTTTGGGATGTCGTACTTGCTTTGACAAAGGAGAATCCTTATGTCCCCAAAAAGATGATTTATTATCAGTTGTAGAGAAAATAAGGAAAGCAGATGGCGTTATTTTTGCGAGTCCTGTCTATATGTCTGATGTTTCAGGAGAAATGAAGACATTAATTGATCGTATGGCGTATGTAAGTCATCGACCAGCTTTTTTCTCAAAATGTTCATTCATCATAACTACAACGTATGCTGCAGGAAACAAGCATGCACGAGATACTCTTGGAGCTGCGACTTTTGCATGGGGATTTCATCATGTAGGGGCCTTAGGACTGAAAATTCCAACCGTAAAGGGTTCACCTAATTTAACAAAAGATCGAAAGCGAATTAAAAATGCAGCTACTAAGTTTTTTACCGCTATTGATAGACAACAGTTCAATTCACCGTCTTTGTTATCTTTAGCTGTGTTTAAGGTTCAGCAAAAAGCGAACAGTGATCCTTTACACAAAGGAACTTTGGATTATGCCTATTGGACTGATAATGGTTTTTTAAATCCTGAACAGAAGTTTTTCATCAATATTAAAGCCAATTGGATAAAGAAACTTGTCTCCAGTCTAATGGGAAGAATTATATTGAATTTATATAGTTGAAAATCGAAAGGAGGAAAAGAATTGAACAATACAAGCTATTCTAATATCAAAATATTTGATTCAGTCAAGCGTGTTATATTTCTAAGTTTAGCGATTTTATTAACTCTAGTACTAGTTATTGGATATTTTCTTTCTAGTTTTATTACCATTGAAGGCCGTGGGTTAGGAAGGATCATTTTCCCTCTATTTATTATTGCAGAGATTCCAATTTTAGTAAATTACTTCTATTTTGTAGTAAACAGATTAGGATTAACATCAGATGCTCTTTCACAACTTTTTATCAAATACTATACTCCCAGTCTTATTTTCCATAGCGGAATATTCACAATTGTAATAGGGATTACCTTAATGCATAGCTTAATTGTAGTTCAGAAATCCGTATTTTGCATTTTCTTATTATTTATCCTTGGTTTTTTATGGGCTGTTGAATATTTCTTCTGGTTTATTAATTGGCCACTGTATCCTCAAAAAGAAAAATTTGTAATTTTCCTATATTGGCTTCAATGGGTCGTTCTATTTGGATTGTTGATAGGACTACCATTCCATACTAAAACTTGGAGCTTATTCTGGGTTTGTACATTTTCTCCTATATCGTTTGGGTCTCTCCTAATGATAATTTTTCAAGATATTCGACATAAAAGAAGGAGATCACAATCTCTTGGAAAATTTAAGACGCAAACTCTGGTTACTAAAGGGATAGACTGGTGAAATTCATGGTACGTGCGTTAATATTATACCATTCTCTCTTTGGGAATACCAAGGAAGTCGCAATGAGTTTAGCTTCTGGAATAGAAGAAGTAGGTGTTAACACTGAATGCCAGAGCATTAATGAGGTTGAACTCAATCAAATACCTAGTTATGATTTCCTTGCCATTGGTGGCCCTACTCATATGATAGGCTTATCTAAGGAAATGAAAGAATTCCTGAATAGACTAAAATCTTTTAATTTATGCAAGATCAAAGGTTTCAGCTTTGATACCAGAAATCATTCTCGATTAAACAAAAAAAGGTGGTTAATTCTTGAAAATAGTGCCGCAAGAAAGATTGAAGGAAGAATGAAGCGAATGAAGATGAAAATTATTAAACCCCGGCAATCAGCCATTGTATTTGGCAGAGAAGGCCCACTCGAAAGTACTGTTAAAAGAGAATTTAAAACTATAGGAAAGGAGATTGGAAATCTCCTTATCTCCTAAATTAAGTAAGTTTAGCAATTGATATGCTAAAAATATTTAAAGATCCAGTTCTTATAAAATTAAAGCTAATTTAGATAACTACTTGATACTAAATATCTTTTCCAAACTCATACGCAGATTGTGCTATGAGTCTACTACATTGTTACTGATTTTTTATATCAAAACCTTCTATCAGATTATAAGTTCTCAGAGAGGTGATTCTATTGAAAGAAAAGAACAGGAATTAAACCTTCTTTCTCTACTAATTTCTTAACTTTCATCTGAACTTTTTGATCAGCCAATTCAATATGCTTGTCACTGGGTTGACGTCCAAGCATATGGTATTTTCCATAACCCAATTTATGATATGGGATCAAATGGAGCTCCTTTTTTCCCTGTTTTTTTACGAATTGGCAAATCAATTGGATATTTTGCTTATCATCATTAACCTTAGGAATAATAGGCATCCGAAAAATGACATTTGGGAATGCTTTGGAAAGTTTTTGAGCATTCTGTAAAATAATACGGTTTGAATAGCCACAATAACGAATATGGGTCTTTTCTCTATAGACTTTCAAGTCAAACAATACGTAGTCGAGAACTGATAATAAAACTTCGAATTTTTCCCACTTGAAATACCCAGAGGTTTCAATAATAGTCGAAATTCCTCTTCTTTTACATTCTAGTAATAAATTATGGGCAAATTCAATTTGAAGTGTTGGCTCTCCTCCTGAAAGAGTGATTCCACCATTCGTTTCACTGTAGAATGGTTTATCTTTTTCAACTTCTTCCATAACTTCTGAAACTGTCATCTTACTTCCAAAAATTACCATTGTATCAGCATAACATTCTTCTACACATTTTGTACATAATGAACAACTGTTTCGATCAATTCGCCACTTACTATTAAGATCAATACTGTTTGAATTCTAATCTGTCCGAGAATAATAATAAAGACTGTCCTAGAACCATGATTTGTAAGTATTTCTGTATTTAAAACCAAACTGAAGCTTATCGGATTTTTATTAATCAAGTGGAAGTGTACTATCAGTAATCATTCTGCTAGAAAGATTACTATTCAAGAATTGATTTTTTCTGTAAACAAGACAAATAAACACCCCAAAATAACAAATTGTAAATAGAAATGGGAGAAAGTTTAGAATAGATACTACACTTTCAGGCCACGAACCACCATAAATGGGGAATAAAATCAGTCTATAATAAAGAACGTTAGTATTAGGAAGCAAGTTAACAAATATTAATACTATAATTAAGAATAGTGATCCTTTCCAAGTTGTATTATTCAACTGTAATAATCCAATTCCCATCAAAAGATTAATCACTCCAACACCAGTGAAAATAGCACCAATTACGAAGAAAAACAACCCAAAATACCCCGAAAAAACGTAGAGTCCTCCAAGAACTGAGAGTAAAGGACCACTAATAAGTCCAGGCATTCCAAGAAGCATCAATAAGGTTGAACTAACTTTAATATCCCACGATGTTTGTTGAAAATTCTTTAGAGATTCTATTGATTTGTAACATTTTCTGAAAACTAGATATACGAATAATATATCCAATCCAATAACAACAATCATTATACTTAAGCTAAAAACAAGCTCAAAAATGTTAGGCTTAGGTGGGGCAGGTACATACGAAAAAGAAAGAATATGACCTATTAATTTCGTAGAGGAAAAATATCCATTAAATAGGGTTTTTATACTCATCGTTAGCCTTCAAACACATTAAACGATTAATAAATTTAATTATAATCCTGCTAGACAAGTTATAAATGTAAGTACTTGCGCAGAAGATACCTGATAAAGTATCTTTATTTCTTTGGAAATTTTATAGAATAAAATCTTTTATAATATTGAGGCTTCCTATTCAATGTTACCTTTTCCAATGTAATTTTGCTTAATGATGAATATAGATAAAATGTGAAAACTCAAAAGAATAAGACCGAAAATAGCCCTCAATATCAGTTATGGATATTTATATAGATCTCCACTTAGGTACTTAAGGCCAGAATCTACCATTAATGTAACAATAGTTGCATTGGATTCAAATCTTTCACCAATTAATATGGCTGCAGCAACATTTGCACCAGATGAAATTCCCGCAAATAATCCCTCTTCTCTTGCTAATCGTCTAGCCATATCCTTAGCTTCCTTTGTTGTAATCGTAATTACTTCATCAGCAATTTTTGGACTCCATAATGGTGGAGTAAATCCTATTCCAATTCCACCGATTCCATGAGAACCACTTTTTCCCTTCGATAAAACAGGAGATTCAGCTGGTTCTACTGCAAATACCTTCATTTTCGGATTATATCTTTTTAATATGGTAGTTGTCCCTTTAAAAGAAGCAGCGGTTCCAATAACATGTACAAAGGCGTCAACTTTTCCATTAGTTTGTTTCCAAATCTCTTCTCCTAACTGGTAATAACCTGAAACATGGTCAGCATTGTTAAGTTGATCCGTCCAATAAACACCTGGTTTCTTACTAAATTCTCTCGCTGTTTCAATCATCTTTTCGACAAGAGTCTTATTAATACCTTCTCCCTTACTGGGAATTATCGTCATATCAGCACCCAAAGCTTTCATATGATCTATTTTATCTTGGCTAAAAGCATCAGAGGACACAATTTGAAGCTTGTAGCCCTTTACAGCACATATCAATGCTAATGATGCACCAGTACTCCCTCCAGTATACTCAATCACAGTTCCACCCTTTTTTAATCGTCCATCCTTTTCTGCTCCTGCAATCATCTCTTGTGCCATTCGATCCTTCATGCTTCCTGTCGGATTCTCCCATTCTAATTTTACGAATATTTTTGGGTGATCTGGGGGTACTATTTTGGTTAATCTCACTAATGAAGTGTTTCCAATAGCATCTAAGACATTTTTATGGACAAGATTCATTTTCATAATTGTAACATCCGTTTTTTCAATAATTTTAAACAAACTGTTTAAAAAAAGTTGAGAACTAAATTATCTAATAATTTTTCTTCGAATTATTGATATTGAACATAGTGACAAAATAAAAACCATTAAAGGGGCTGTAGAAGTATTTTCTGTTTGTGTTTCTTGTGTAGTTAGTTGGGTAAATAGATCTTCAATTCGAATGTACTCCTCCTCTCCTTTAGCTAATTCTTCGTGAAGATTTAACTTTACTACTTCCTTAAAATTTTAGTTCTGGTAAATATAAATATCCTGAGTTACGAGATCAAAAATATTGCTATATTTTGTCGCATATGTTCCTTTTTGATGAGTTGCATTTAGAATATCGCGAATAGCTTCCACTGTAAGATTATCTTCATGATAAATATCATCTAACATCTCTGTAGCTCTTGGATAACGCCAACACGGAGTCCAATCATTTATAGGATATCCTACATTGAAATTCGTTGAAACAAGGAACCCATCTCCCACATTCTTGCGTGTGAAATTGATTTCGCCATCGGAACCTGGACTGATAACTACAGCATCGCCAAACGCATCAGCAAAGTGGACTTGATATGCCATTGAAGTTCCCCAGTTATATAATTGAGCCATTTGAATGACTTGGGATATGTTATCACATCGCTCAATAATATGTAAAGCAATCCATTTGGATGAGGATAGGAGTTCAGGATGATAATTTAATGTCATTTTAGGTAAAGCATTTGCATCAAAACACAAACCATTCTCATTCGTTCCGCCTTGGGGGAAAAGATCATCAAAACCAAGATAGACTCTTCCGAATTTATCTTTCTCTGGTAAATCAAACCAAATGTAGGTATTGGGGTTGTACCAATCTTCGTTATTCCCAAAAAGTACCTTATCACCGTTTGAAATGGTAAATATTGTGCAAGCTGATGCTGTTTTGATAGAACCAGCTATAAAAGGAATTAATACAAGTAATAAGATAAAAGTACTTAATTTGTTCTTACGGATCATTTGTCAAAGAATTTATCAAAAGGGTTTTTATTTAACTAATGATCTGTGCAACTCTATTATAATTCTAATTGAATAATGATTGGGTGAAAATATGCCATTAGCTAAGATTAAAGAGGATGTTGAGATTTTTTACGTTTATGAGAAACTAAATGAACATAAAGTACCAGTTATTTTCGTGAATGGTTCCATCTTTAATTATAAACAGTGGTTTTCTTCTTATTTACCTGCATTTCTTTCTCTTACTGAAAATCAGTATAATTATGTATTGTATGATTACCAAGGAATTGGGCAATCTTCACCTAGGGAAACGCAATTTTCTCTACGTGAATTAGCAGAAGAATTACTAGGGCTACTTGACTTCCTAAATATTGAGAAGGCTCATCTTTTTGGTGTCAGTAAAGGAACGATGGTAAGTCAAATCTTCTCTGCATTGCATCCCGATCGGGTTGTAAGTATTGCTGGTTATGGTATTGTCAATCTTCTTGGACCTAAAGTTGAGGAGCAAAGAACGCTTTTTTCAGAACGTTATGAGGATCTTTTAACATTATCGGATATTTTTTCGGAGAAAATCAATTCTAAGAACTATAGACAAATTGTTAGGACAATTTATGCTCCTGCGATCTTTCAAAAAAAATATTCACAACTGAATATCCGAGAAAAGATTATAAGTTGGTTTCTTGAAAGAAGAGTGTTACCTTTACTTGATGGTACCCCTATTCGCACTCTTGAACTTCTATTCCGCTATTATGCTCAAGAACTAGAAAACGAACACGATTATTATGCTTCGTGTATCAATTCAATTGGAAATAAACCAGTATTATTACTTAATGGTACTAATGATCAAGTAACTCCTATTGAGTTAGCTAGAGATCTAGTACCTAGATTAGAGAATGCTAAATTGATCGAATTTGATGGATTCGAGCATATCAGTCCTAATATTCGAAAAAAGCAAGGAAAATCGATAATGTTTGAGTATGCTAACTTTTTGTCTCAAATGAGCTGAACTCAAAATCTCATAAAACTTCTTTTAAGAAATGAAGTAAGATTCGATTAAATACATTATAATTTTCGTGAGAAATTCCATGGTCCGTAGGTAGAGATATAATCTTAGTATGTGAGGGGAGATATTTTATTAGCATCTCAAATCCTGAACCGTTTATTACTGTGTCATTTTTTCCATAAACCATGAGGATTGGGAGTTGAAGATGTTTCAATTTTGTTATAATAGTTGGTGGTGAATTTAAGTATCTCTGAATATGAGGTGATTGTCTTATCATATTTCCTTTTTTTACAAAAGCCCAAACGTTAGCTAAAATAATTTTAGTTATCCAATTATTGTTTCGAGGTGAATTTACATTTCTGGAGCTGATTTCACGAGGAAAAAACGGCATGGGACTCAATAATAATAACGCTTTAACATTCTTTTGGAATGCGAGTGAATATAGTAAAGCAAATGTTGCTCCAACGCTGTACCCTACAAGGATTGGATTTGAATGAAGCTGAAGTACCTGCGTTAATAATATTCTAATATCTTGAATAATCATGGAAGATTTCTGAAGACTAGATGTTTCAGTAGCAGATCGTCCAAAACCTCGTATATCTAATCCAATGAGGTGATACGAGCTAGATAAGGCTGGATCTATGAACTGATATCTCCAATGTGTTTTAGTACTACCCAAATAACCATGAAGAAAGAAAACTGGGTACCCTTGTCCCTTACTAATGTAGTATAATTTCGTCTCTTGGTTATTGAAATAGGGCATGTAGGATTTCCTTCTTAGTCGAGTTTGGAATTAGGTATTTTTCTCATATATGGATGCTACAAAAAAAGGAATTACTATAACATTTTATAAAATCAGATATACTAATCATTTTAATGCAATGAAGTGATTATGTAGAATGGTAGATCCACTATCTATTTACCTGTTTGAATTGGGAATTAGCTTCGCAACGGGATTATTTCTTACTACGCTAATCTTGCTTTTAAGACGAAAAAAACCTCAGGATAGGACTGTATACTGGATTCTTTCAATAGCACTCGATTTTGTTGTAATGGGGATATTAGAAAGCATTAGAACACGAGATTTCAGAGGTTGGTACTATAGCTCCTATTGGTTCGTTTTTTCATTCGTCTTTGTATTTTTCTTCTTCTTTCTTCGAGAAATATCCTATATTATAACAAGCAAGAATTGGCCTACTACTTCGGGAGTGATTACAGAGGCTAGGATTCATACAAATTACAATCAACGAGTTAATGATAAACCCGTTAAAGAATTTAAAATTAAATATTCCTATTCAGTTAATAATAATGAGTATGAAAATGAATTACTTAAATTCTTCGCCTATAGGCGTATAACCAAATTGCTTCTCTATTGGAATACAAGTGAAAAATCGTTAATTCCTCTATTAGAAAAATATCAGTCTGGTGAGCAAGTTACAGTATTTTATAATTCAAGAAATCCGATGGTTTCAGTTTTAGAGCCTGGAAAATTTAATTATCGACCATTAATTATTCAATTGATCTCATTTTTGATCCTTGCTTTTTATTTATACCCCATTGGACCAATTACCTCTGTTTCAATAATAGTCAAAGTATTAACAAGCTACATTTATTTCCAAATTGTACAAACATGGATTAGAACTCCTACTTCATTAACTCAAAGAGTTGCACCTTCATATAGCCTTTCACCAGAATATTCAAATGATTTGAATAAAGACCGTTTTCGCCTTTTTCCTGAGCGCGTTTATTGTGAAAATTGTGGAACATTACTTCAGGATGAAAAATATCCATGTCCTTTGTGCAGCACACAATGAACTTTTTGAGCGCATCGAGCTAATGATGAGATAGGTTAATTTTGGAAATACATATAAATACTCAAGTAGTAATAATCAAGACTTTATCATGAAAGCTGATATGTTTAATTTTCCAGTTGAAATAAAAGAGCTTGAATGGCCATTTAATTCTAATTTTGACGAAAAAGAGATTCGAGAGCTTCTTAATGAATTTGGTGGAATTTTAAAACCTCAAATAGAAGAAGAACGTTTTGAATTCTATGAATTTTCTCGTACAGGCCCAGGTTTAGGTGAACCAGCCATCATCCTCTTTCTACCAAGTAAAGGACATTTTTCTATTAAACCTTTTGCTTACCCTCCACCTATCGCTCTTTCTCTGAAGAAACCTCCAATCAATCTAGCAAGTTATCATCAGATGAGGGTTCAACATTTAATTCATTCTCTTGGAGAACATTTCCCAGAAACTCAAATATTAGAATCAAAAACTGGAAATATAATGATAATTTTTCAGAAGTTCTTATTTCATCCTATTTGTCAATTCAATTCTACTCAACAAATCTGCCAATTAATTGAAATTCTTATGTTAGCATCCCGTGCTCGGATTTTACTAGATTATAATCAGAACCATTGGCTTGTTTCAGGATTAGATTTCCTCTATTATGTTGACACAGATTATATTGGTCATTCTTTTCTAGACCATGATAAGTGCCTTTTAGAGAACTTAAACCAATCTATGGCTTTTTTCACATCAGAAAATATCAATTTATTTCCCCAAGCTCTCAGAATTTTTACTGAAGGTAGTGAAATCCAAGCTATGTTTATTAATAGATTTAAAAATGTCTTAAAGAAATTAACAGGAAGCTGGAATAAAGAAATGTTATCAGAAGATAATAAACGAAAATTGGAAATTTTTGAATCAGTTATTGAAACCTAGATAGTCAATAAGTTGAGTAAGATGAGAAAAAAACCTTTAGGTAGATTAAAATCATTAATCGTAATACCAAATTGGATTTCCTTTGCTGAAGCGAATATACAACCAGTTAAGAGTTGGAGCTATAAGAATCAAAACATTGAATCCCTAGCTACTTCTAGCGTCATTTTTGTTCCTGCGGATTTTTCTCGTATGATTCTTTATAATCTTTCATACTTCTTACTTTATGGGGTAGGGATATATTGGACTAAATTTTCTTTAAGAAAGAAAATAATGACGACAGATAAGAGGTATCTAACTGGTCTTGTTATTCCAGAAGAAATATGGCTAAATAATCACTTTAATACAGAGCCATTCGTGTTTCCTTCCCTTAATGATTTTATGATTCTTAGCGAAAATCTTTTAGAATTCTCTTTCAAGGCTTTACAAGAAATTCAGGAAGATTTTTCGGGACAAAGTCGTCAAGCTTTTGAACGAGGCAAATTATTAACTCAACTCGTTATGCCACTCAAAGAACCATTGATTATGTTAAAGAAGGCAACTGAAAAATATGAAGAATTTCACTACGCTCCATCCCCTATGAGAATTCTCATATCTGAGTTTTTTAATAACATATTTGTTAATGAAATTGCATTAGAATCCGCAAATAGTATATATGAGGAAAGAATCCCAGGTATTCGGAGTATCAAACCCAATCTTTTTGAAATTTTTCCCAAACAATGGAGTAATGAAACTTATATTGATGGATTACGCAAGCAAATATCAAGAATTTCTGAAGATTTCGCATTAATCGGGGCCCCGATGATTTTACATTAAGTAATTCTCATTTAGGTGCCTTTATTCTCTCTTAGATTTGATTAGAATTTAGCTTGAGCTAGTTTTACGCAAAAGATTTCAATTATTTTCTTTAATTCTTTGTGTAAAAAAAAATTAAACTTAAATTCGTATATTATAGAATTGTATTCTCTATTTCTTCAGCTTTTCTTTTTATTTCGTTGAAAAAGATCTTAAGATCGTCCTTCTTTGTTCTATGATTAGTGATTGCTACCCGAATCGTGTAGTTCCCATTTAGCGTAGTATGAGAAGGTACAGCAAGACCTTCTTCCTGAAGTTGGAGTACAATTTCCTCATTCAGTTTATTGAGTTGTTCCTGATCTATTCCCTCTCTATTATATCTGAAACACACAATATTCATTGATGTCGGGGCTAATAGTTCAAACTTCTCTTCTTTTTCGATCAATTCTGTTAAATATCTAGCATGCTGAATGTTCTGTTCAATTAATCGGCCGAACTTCTCAGATCCATGCTCCTTCAAACTCATCCAGATTTTTAAAGTTTTAAACTCTCCAGATAATTCAACACCATAATCACTAAACCAGATTTCAGCTCCTCCTGCTCCCCGAGTGCTATGGGTTAAATATTCTGGAACAAGCGCAAACGAGTCGTAATGATCTTTTTGATTTTTAACCAATACGCATCCAGCAGCGTAATTAATATGAAGCCACTTATGAAAATCTATAGAAATCGAATCTGCCCGTTCTAAGCCATTTGCAAGATAATGTGATTTTGGTGCTAGTTTAGTTAAGCCACCAAAGGCACCATCAATATGAAACCACATATTAAACTTTTTTGCAATATCTGCAAGCGAGTTAAGATCATCTATAGCTCCTGTATTTACAGTACCAAGATTTCCAATAATACAAATGGGTTTGTAACCGTTCTGTTTATCATTACTTATCGTTCTTTGTAATTCCTCAATATTAATCTGAAAGGCGTCATTAACGGATATTTTTCTGAGATTCGTATTCCCAATGCCTAATAACTCTATTGCCTTTTGAAGACAACTATGGCCCTCTGTAGAACAATAATATGTTAATATATTATTTACAGATTGTAATCCTTTTTCTCGTATGTTAAAACCCGCTTTTACGTTCCGTGCAACAGCAAGGCCAATGATACTTGCCATGGAAGCACCTCTAGTAATTAACCCTGAAGCCTGTTGATCGTAACCTAACATTTCTTTGACCCATTCTATCACTTGTCGTTCCACGTAATTAGCTATATGTTCTAAACCTCCAGAAGGTTGATTTAACGCTGAAGCGATAAAATCTCCAAAAGCCCCAAATAAGGTACCTGTGCCTACAACCCATCCCCAAAAACGCGGATGTGTATTCCCCAACGTATATGGTACCATAATTTCTTTTATTTCATCATAAATCTTTTCGATCTTCTGACCTTCTTTTGGTACTAATTCTCGAAAATTATCTTTCACTTCTAGTGGGATTGGTTGCCATACTGGTTCCTCTCGTATATTTTCTAAATGTTTGACCATATCTTCGATAATCTTATAGCCTAGTTTTCTCATTTCTTCCCAATTTTTAGGATCTAATGTTTCATCTGACAAACACAGGTTCCTCCGACATTTGGAATCGCATTATATATATAAAAACATAACACATTAAAGATTAATAAACCTAGTTGCTTAAATCGTTTATGCTCGTTTTAATAAAGAAACTCATCTTATTTTAACTTAGCTTGAAGTCAGTCTTAAGCGTAAAAATTGAGTAATTTTCTTTAAACCTAGACCATTAACCATGGAAGTGGCGACTACATCGAATTGCCCTAGTTTCTCCTTTTTTATAGACAATTGTAATAAGTTTTGTATGATCTCCTCAACTTCAACAATTAATTCATTGATTGGTTTTTCTTGATTTTGCTTATAGATTAAATCCAGTTTATTGCAGACAACTAAACAGGGTTTCTCCCCTAATTCGGGGAGAACACGATTCTTGAATTCATCCTTCATTTCAAGATACCTTTCTCTATCATGTGCATCTATGACGAAAATAACGGCATTGCTTTTTTCAAGATAGTCTCTCCATTGATTACGTAACTTTTTTTGCCCTCCCAAATCAAATACATTAGCTGCA
Organism: Candidatus Hodarchaeota archaeon; assembly: GCA_048886525.1. Lineage (GTDB taxonomy): Archaea > Asgardarchaeota > Heimdallarchaeia > Hodarchaeales > Hodarchaeaceae > Hodarchaeum. Next base: position 23,450 of record JBHLKP010000039.1, read on the forward strand.
ACTAATCCTCCTCTTATCGAAACACTTTCTAAAGTAGGAGATAGAGTAGGACTTAGGTTAGGATTAAATTTGCCAGTTTTCCAACGGTAAACAAGAGCTGTTTTTCCAGCAAAATCTAATCCACATAAAACCAATTTTACAGGAGATCCAATAACTCGGGCTAAATGTTCAGGATTGACCATAACCAACCACTTATTATTCTCTAATCATATATCTACTTAAATGTATTATAGTATTATTATGTTTTTGAAAAATTTCTTGAAATTGTGATAAATCACTTTCAACATCGCTAGTAAGGGTAGTAAATGTTGCAGGACGATTTTTAGATATCTCGTCGAAAAAAGTTATGCTACTATTTTCAACTTTGTATGTCATTATTATTATATTTCCATCTAATATCTCAAAAACTGGGAGAAATACAACACTATCATCTGGAAGGATCCCTCGCGTCATAAATTTTGATTGCAACTCTTTATTTATAAGATTGATAAATTTATCTTTTAATTCTTCATTAACAATAAATTCAAGACGAAATCTTTTATTTTCACTATCAAATATCCTTGATAAGATGAATTCGAGATATCTATCGTCGATTAGATTTATCCTAACATATTTTACATAGTCTAGTTCCCTATCCAACCTTTTAATAAAAGAATCATATGAATTTAAAGTTGATTGAAAGATTTCAGGATCAATGAATTTCACATACTTCATTGCGTTTTCTAAATGCTGAATATCTTCCTTATGAACAGAATAAAAGTTGTTAACAGGATTATAAAGAGAATTGGCGATCTCGTCTAATGATTTTATTAATACAAGAGAAACTGTTGCTTTTGAATGGCGTTCTTTCCCAGATTCATGTTCTTTTGTCGAACCACTAAAAATTGTATTGCAAAAAGAGCTTAAACCGTTCAATATGATGTTAAAGTCTTTTTCTCCAGATATAGTAATTCGATCCCTTCCCTGCTCAAAAAGCAATTTTATTTGAGATGTAATTTTTGTTTGTTCTATATCCGAATATCCTAAATAAGTTAAATCTCCCTTTATGATAGAAGGATCTATTTGAATTTCCTCAGCCTTAATGGGTTTGATTTTTTCTTTAAAGAAATTTCGTTTTGCTACATATCCTCCTTCATTGATTAAAGAAGCTAATATAAAACTTTCATTGCTCTGGAGAAATAGCGAGGTAAATGCAAAGTCTGTTAAATGAAAAAGGGATTTAATGCTGTTTTTAAGACTCTTTAAATTCTGAAAATAATTAATTAGTGCTTCAAAATGGTTGCTTCCCTCAAGTTCGTTTACACATTTCTTATGAATCCTGTTTAGCAAATCATATGCGTCTTGAGGAGAACCCCGAATTTGAAACCCAAGCTTTTGATGAGCTAATCTTTTAATTATATCAGATAACGGAATGGTCAGTATTATAGTTTTGGGACGGTGATGTGAGATCAAAGTCAAACCAAGTGACTCTAAAGTTGGAAGACCCGAAAGAAGGCGAGGTATCGTTATATTAAGATCTCTTGCTAAAGAAGTTGTTTTCATTTTTCCCCCATGAAGAATAATTGATAATAATATTTGAGCTTCAAGGTCTGGCAGCCCTGCTTGAGTGAATAATCTTAACAAGCGAACCCAAAGAAAAGAATTTGCAGGAATTGGTTCTAAATATGCCTTAGCAGGACTAATTTTATCAATGCCTCTATCTTTCTTATTTCTATGCCCTGACATCCCTTTTACTCCAATTTAGAACTTAATAGATATTCTTAAAAATTTTATCAATAAAAAAATTAAGATCATATCTATCACAGCAAAGATAAAATAACTTCAATCCTACCATCGTTAACC
>JBHLKP010000040.1:0-25037 GCA_048886525.1 Candidatus Hodarchaeota archaeon
AAGGTGATCCTACTGAAGGAAGTTTAATTGTTCTTGCAATGAAAGCTAATCTCTTGGATAGATGGGAGAGTGGATATAAATTCAAAAAAGATGGTGAAATATTTTTTGATTCCGAACGTAAGAGAATGTCAATGATTTATAGTAGAGAAAAAGCTGGTACTGAGCAAACTTGGGCGTTTACAAAAGGTTCTCCAAAAATCATTCTAGATTTGTGTTCTCATGTTTTAATTGGAGATAAAACGGTTCCTCTAGAGGAAGATTTACGAAAAAAAATTCTTGAGCAAAATTCAGAGTTAGCAGCTGGAGCATACCGTGTGTTAGGATTTGCTCAAAAACAATTACCAAATAACTTGATTGAATTTACTGAAAACACAGTTGAACACACTTTAACCTTTATTGGATTAGTAGGAATGATAGATCCTCCTAGGGAAGAAGTTGAAGAAGCTATAGCAAAATGTAAAAAAGCTGGGATAAGGATAATAATGATAACTGGAGATCAATTAGATACAGCTCTTGCAATCGCAAAAACATTGGACTTAAAACCATATGAGGATGCATTTTATTTAGCTCATACTTCATCTGAGCTGGACCAAATGAATGATGAAGAGTTTATTGAGGTTTTGAAGGATTTAGATGTATGTGCGAGAGCTTCTCCAGGGATTAAACGTAGAATTGTAGAAAATTTGCAAAATGAATTCGGTTATGTTGTTGCAATGACAGGAGATGGAGTTAATGATGCTCCTGCGTTGAAAAAAGCTGATATTGGGGTTGCAATGGGAATAACAGGAACTGATGTTGCTCGAGAAGCCTCGGATATGGTTCTGATGGATGACAATTTTGCATCCATCGTAGCTGCAGTTGAAGAGGGCCGAACGATTTATGATAATATGAAAAAATTCATCAGATATTTACTTTCTAGCAATTTTGATGAGATTCTTGTTGTTTTTACTGCAACTGTCATATTAGGGCTGCCAGCTCCATATCTAGCACTAGGTATATTATGGATTAATTTACTTACTGATGGTTTACCTGCATTAGCATTATCGGTTGATCCAGGAGATCCTGAGATTATGAAACGCAAACCTAGAGGGAGAAAAAGTAGGATGATGAATGAAATCTTAATTTTTTCACTTGCAGCGGGAATTATTTCATTTTCGGCTACAATGATCTTCTTTCTTCAATCAAATCCATTAAATCAGCTTGATTACGCTCGTACACTAGCTTTAACTGTTTCAGTATTATTTGAACTGTTTCAGGTGTTTGTATCTAAAGCTCCTGATGATAAAAGCACGTTCCTGACAAATCCATTTAACAATCTTTATCTTCTCATAGCTGTTGGAGCTGCGTTTATACTTCACTTATTCATATTATATGTTGCACCAATTGCAGCAATTTTTAGCTTTGTTCCGTTATCTCTGAACGATTGGGCTAGTATGTTGATTGTTGTACTTGTAGGAATAATTATTTTAGATATAGTCAAGCAAATTCAATCTAGGATAGCTAATCGCTCTAATGTCGCATGACTTGCTTGAAATTACCTAAAATATTCGTACTATTAAAGCTATAATTCCCACTAATATGAGTTAAAGTGCCCAACGCTTTTTAACTGGAGTTAAATGGTTAGATCTCCCAAGGCAAAATGGGGTTGTATGACCTTGTTTTTTAGCGGAGAAACCTTTCAAAGATTAGGCTTGCTTAATTAGCAATACCAGAAGTACACAATAAATAACTTTTTCACCTATGCGAATGCTTAATTTTCAAAGAGCAATGCGGTTATAATGTAATTTTAAAAGGTAAAACCTTTTAAATTACAATTTTATTGAGTGACCTACACTCTCTTGAGAAAATGGTGAAAAGGTGAAAAAATTATGGCTACATTTGCAAAAGCAAGAATAGAAGCTATTATGAAAGCTGCTGGCGCAGAACGAATTAGTGCTAATGCTATTGGCCGAATGGACGAGCTATGTGCTGAATTTGGCACTAATGTTTCTAAAAATGCCATTACCGCAGCCCAAAGCGCGGGTAGGAAAACAGTACAAGGTGAAGATATCAAATTTGCCGTTGGTAAGGTAGGTGTTCCAAAACATTCTCCAACTGATCCAAAATCAAGAGCTTTCGCCAAAGCTAGGGTTGAAAGGGTCATTCGAGAATCAGGTGCATCACGAGTTTCCGCAGATGCAGTTGACTATTTGAATAAACAACTAGAAGCCTATTGTTACACATTAGCAAAGTCCGCGATAGATATTGCAAGACACGCTAAACGTAAAACGGTTAAAGACACAGATATCATGCCATAAATATCCTCTTTCCTACTTCTTTTTTTTCAAAATTTGGGGGAAATTTTTAGTACTAAAACACTCTCTCTTCATTTATCCCTAGAAACTGGTCTAACGTGCTGTTAAAACAAATGACTAAATCTACAAGTCAAAAGGAGAAATCCTTTGGCCAATATTATACACCTCATTATATTGTTCATTTTATTATCGATCAGACTTTGGGCCATTTACTTCGAAGTTGTACAGCTAATCAAGCAAAAAATATCAAAATTCTCGATCCTGCCTGTGGTTTGGGTATCTTTTTAGTCTATTCCCAAGAATATTTACAGGATTTTTATGAAAAGAAGCAAAACGAAATTTTTTCAGGTAGAGAAATCCGAAAATCTATTATAGCAAATCAAATATACGGGATAGATATCGATGCAGCCCAAATAGAAAAAACAATACAAAATCTACAATGTAATCCTTTTAGTGCTAATTTTAAAGTTTTTAATGCACTCTTACCTCCTGTAGGATATCCTTACGATTTTGATATATCTCAATTAGTAGAAATGAGAAAATTAGTAAAAGATCAGTATTTTAGGGGGAATAATAAGGAATTACTAAATATTAACCAGAAGATATCTGAGATTGAGGAAAAATTCAAGAGAAATCTAGTAAAGGAATTAAGAGAAAAATTCAACCTTTCATCCAATCACTTAAATCCCATGATATGGAACATTGCTTTTCCTGAGGTGATTGGAGGATTTGATATAATCATTGGTAATCCTCCATGGGGAGCAGATAATTTAATATTAACAACAGATGTATTAAATTTATATAATGCAGGTACACAACAAGTTGATACATGGAGTCTTTTTATTGAACAAAGTATAAACGCTCTGAAAATTAATGGTAAGTTGGGGTATATTATTCCGAATACCTTGATGAGGAATGAAAATTATAGTTCTATACGCAAATTTATCTTGGAAAACTGTCGCATAACAAATATAGTCAATCTAGGTGACAATATCTTTCCAAATGTGACACAACCATGTATGATATTGATATTAGAAAAGGGTCCTTTACGAGAGGTTGATAGAGTCAATATAATAAAACACTTATCTTCCAAGACTCTTAACGATTTAATAGCAAAAAAATCGACTTTATCATCTCTCCCTACCGTTTCCTGTTTACAAAGTCGGTTTCAAAATAATTATGACTTTCAAATTGATATATTTGCAATTGGATATGAAAAAATTTTATCTTGCATTGAGAAAGACCTTTATCAAGATCAAATTCAGGTTCAACCATTGGGTATGCTAGTTCATAACGCAAGGGGGGTTGAAATAAACAAAAAAGGGAAAATAATTCAATGTTCTAATTGTAAGTGGTGGAACTCTCCTCCTCTTCGTTTTAATAAATCAGGGATTAAATCAAAAAAATGTGTTAATCCTAAATGTAACAATACAATTAGTGAAAATGATTATGAAGATTATATAGTTTTTAGTGCATTAAGAAAACCCAATAGAGACCTACCGTTCCTAGTTGGCCACCAAATTCAACGATATTATCTTCATAAACATAAATACATTGATCCAACACGAATAGGTATAAATTATAAAAAACCGGTAATTTACCAAGGGCCAAAATTATTGTTAAGGAAAACTGGTAAAGGAATAAAATTAGTAATTGATTACCATAATAGATGGGTTAGTCAAGTTATTTACTTCTTCAAGTTAAAAGATGACACCTCAGTTACTTTAGAGTATCTCTTAGGAGTTTTGAACTCTTCATTAATACAAAAGTATTTCTATTTAAAGTACGCTGACCCTTATAGAAGCGATTTTCCTCATCTCACACAGAAGATTTTTCTTAGACTCCCAATTAAGATTCCTATCCTTAATTTTGAAAATGAACTAGCAAATCAAATTCATACTACAGCTGTTCGACTTCAATCTGAATATCAAAGGTTGTTTGATCAAAAAATGAATCCATCAGAGGAACTTATAATAAATCAATTAATTGTGAAATTAGAAAAGAAAATGAATGATTTAGTATTTTCCCTCTATCAACTTACATCACATCAACAAGATCAAATCCGATTGTTATTTTCCGATAACTTCGAGGAAAGGATAGCTGAAACTACTTGAAATGAAATAATCTAGCTATTATAGTGTTAATTTATATTAGATTTACGGATTGAATACGGGTGAAGGCTAATAATAATTCTAATAATACAGATGACACATCTAGCAGAGATTCTTACTATTTTGATACAGCTGACTTAGTAATAATTGCATTGTTTGCTGCATTAGGAGGAATATCAAGTAGCTTTATAGGAACTATTACTCGCTCAATATTCCAACCTCTTGGATTACCAGGATTTGGTCAAATAGTAGCAGGAATTCATATATTTTGGTACATTATCGCTTTTTTACTTACTAATCGAAAAATAGGAGCTGTAACACTCACGGGTACGATAAAAGGATGTGTCGAACTCTTTTCAGGAAGTTCACTTGGAATATTAGCTCTTTTCATTTCATTTTTTAGCGCAGTTCTATTTGAAATTATATATTTCACAATTAAATTCTCCACTACATCATCTCAAATACAAACTCATGGAATAAGTTTAGCTGGAGGATTTGCTTCAGCATCAAATGTTGTAATTCAAATAGAAACGTTTTTGCAGATGTCCTCTAATAACGATTTTCCAACAGAATGGATTTTTATTATCTTTCTTCTTGCTTTTATTTCAGGTGTCTGTTTCGGTTATTTGGGATTATTATTTCATTATGAATTTGAAAAAACAGGAATTCTAGGTTGGCGAAAATCTATTAAATGATGGTATAAAATTTCCTAACCAGATTTCGCCGAATTTAGAATTAATATAATAAAGCCTATGAGGGTAATCCTTTTTAGGTTTCAAGTTCAATATCTACTTGAAAATTTCATAGAGGTCGAATAAATGGGACAAGTTCTTGGTCCATGTAAGCGTTGTGGAAAAATGTTATTGAGGCCTCATCCTTCAGGTTTATGTTCTGAATGTCGGAAAGCACATTCAAGATCTATTATTCCAGATAACCCTGATATTCCTGAGCCTCTAAAATATCGTAAAGGTTGAATAATTTTCTTTTTTTAATAAAACTCTTATTTAGTATATAAATTTCAAATTTAAGAAGTTTCAACAAAATCACAACACTTATGCTTTTGTATTTTAATGCATTATTAGAAATATAGAAACATTTAGATTAAAACTGGTGTGAAATATGACTAAAGATATATTTGCACAATACGATCCTATCGAGGAATCGTTACAGGAGGGGATAAACCCCGAGGAATATATTATTGGTACATACATGGTACAATTAGGACCTCGGATGGATCCTTGGTATTTAGGACGAGCTGCTGCCTGTGAACAATCTACTGGTACTTGGGTTCCTGTCCCCGCAAATACACCTGAATTGAGGGCACGATTCGGTGCTAAAGTAGTTGGTTTATATGAGGTACCAAGTTTTGAATTCGAGGTACCAAAAGAAGTGGAAGAACGGAATTTTATTTACCAGATTGCATTTCCTGCGATAAACCAAACTGATCAAATAGGATTAATGCTTACAGCTACCATTGGAAATATATCTATGGGAGGAAAACTGAAATTGCTTGATCTTCGGTTTCCAAAAAAATGGATTAAGAATTTTAAAGGACCTAAATTTGGTGTCGAAGGAATTAGGAAAATTTTGAAAGTCCCTGACCGACCTTTGCTAAATAATATGATCAAACCTTGTAGTGGTTGGACACCAGAAGTAGGAGCTCAACTATTCTATAGTGCTGCTTTAGGTGGTTGTGATGTTGTAAAGGATGATGAACTTATAGCTGATATGGATTATAATAAGATAGTTGATCGCGTTCCCTTAATGATGGAGGCAGTTGATAAAGTTAGTGCCGAGACAGGTGAAGAAACTCTTTATACTGTTAATATAACAGATAAATTAACTAAATTGAAAGAAAATGCGTTATCTGTTCAGGATGCAGGTGGAAACGCGTTGATGCTTAACTATCTAGTTGTAGGATTACCCGCTTTAAGAATGCTTGCAGAAGATCCTGAGATCAAACTACCAATTCTTGCGCATATGGATTTCGCAGGGGCTTTCTATGAGTCTCCATATTCAGGTGTTTCATCGTTTTTGATTATGGGGAAGCTAGCTCGGCTCGCTGGAGCGGATATTGTAGTTTATCCTGCACCTTATGGCAAAGCTCCGTTTTTAAAAGAAAAATATATGGCTTTAGCAAAGGCTCATCGGTATCGTATGCATCATCTTAAACCTACATTGCCTATGCCATCTGGCGGAATCACCCCTGGGATGGTTCTGCGGGTTATGCAGGATCTTGGTAACGACATGATGATTGGCAGTGGAGGTGGTATCCATGCTCATCCTGATGGACCAGTTTCAGGTGCAAGAGCTTTCCGTCAAGCTATTGATATCGGTATGAAAGATATGGCTGCTGCTCTAGAGGATTTTGAAGACTACGTTGAAGACCATGAAGAAGAATATCCTGAATTGGCAAAAGCCATGAAAACTTGGGGTGTCTCTGATACAAGATTCTGAGCCTCTTCTTTAGGAAAGTTAAAATTAGCTGAAATCGTTTATAAAATGACCTGAGATCCTTCAGTTGGCTTAACAAGTAGTTTATAGTCATTTACAGAGAAAATGACGCTCATTCCAGTATCTCCACCAGTAAAATAGGCTGCAAGTGGGGTATCAAGCTCTTTCAACATTTCTTCGTAGTTTCAGCATTAGATTTTCCTATGTTTCCTGAAAAACCGAAGAACCAAAGATCCGAGCACCCCCAACCATTTTTGTTTCTAAATGTTTTTTATTATATCCAAGCTCCTCAAGAATGGTAATCATTGTTGGAATTGTTTTATCTGCATATTTTGCTTGACCTTTTCTCTCTTTTCTTTATTTTGTTCCCCTGGGGAATGAGAGAGCATAATATGTACTAATATAGCACATCTATGGTTGATATCATCAATAGTAGTTGGATATATCACCAAGTCAATATATGAACCAAGAGCGATAATTTTAAGGACATCACCAGAATGACCTATCGCAATTTCTACAATTCCAACGAATCGTTCATTACAATCTGAAAGAGGTTTTCAAGATATTCCAGAATAAGCTTGGGAAATATTATGCATTTGGTGTTTAAAAGCAATGATTCTTTGTTTAATAGCAGATTTTTTCGAGTTTGAGGTATTCTCTAGGATATTGTTTACAGTCACTAACGGAGAAAAATTCTTCTCTAGAGTATTGTAAACTTTTCCTTTTTTTAACCAACTATTAATTCCATCCCAATCCTCTGGATAGATTTCTAGATGCTCTAAAAGTGTCATACAATCTTTAAAGCCAAGCTTTAAAGCGATAATTGTAATTCGTTGTACAGCTCGGGGTTTATTCTTTGAAGTGAAGAGAATACCACTTTTCTTGAGGCTATAAAGTAGCTCCTCGAACCCTTTATCTGATTCCAGTAATTCAATAGACCTGATACCGTGTATTGCAAATCTTCTTTTTTTATTTGATATTAACAGAGAAATATTGATTGAAAAAGGTAAATCTTTGTAGAAGGATAATCTATAATTCTATATTAACCTAGCAATATGAAATGAGACGAAAAATTCGTGATTCTGAAAAAAATTAGAATAAAATTATACTCGTTGATAGATTCTAGCCCTAGCATCAATTTTTGTAAATAAATGACGTACAGAAGCAGGAATTAATTCACATTTTCCTAATACAAGGTACCCATCATGTTTTAAAGTACCATAAAAGCGTCCGAATAATCTTTCACTTTCTTGTCGGGAAAAATAGATTAAAACATTTCGACAGAGAATTAAATCAATATCCTTGAAGGGTGGATTCGTTTTAAGATCGTGCTGCTTAAATGTAACCGAATTTCTTATTTTCGAGTCGATTTGAAATAATCCCTGTCCCACTGGACTGAAGAATGCAGCCATTTGAGACTGATTCAATTCAGTTAGTAAATCAGCTGAATATACTCCTTTTTTTGCTTGATTTAGGAACTCCTGGCAGATATCAGTAGCAAAGATTCTTACATTATCCAAATCGTTATTTCTTATTTTTGAAATCATGATCGCGATACTATATGGCTCAGCTCCTACGGCACAACCTGCACTCCAAGCACGAATCATATTTTCTTTCTTACCACAGATTTTAGGTAAAATCTCTTTTTGTAATTTTGTGAAAAGATCTATATCTCTAAAAAATCGAGTTACGTTTATGGAAAGGGTATCTAGTAGACGATTTAGTTCTGTTGGGTTATCTTTCACGACAGTCAAATAATCTGAATACGAAGTAGCATTAGTCCTCATCATACGATTCCAAATGCGTCTGAGAAAATATTTTTCTTTGTAAGCTTCGTGATTAATATTTTTTGAAGCAAGAAAATTAAAAAGCCTCGGAATATTTTCAATATCTTGTGGATCAGGAAATTGGAGAGGATAAATGGGTTCTATATGTTTTGGGGATTCTCTTGAAGTTCTTTTTCTCTTACTCATTTTTTTGTTTCTAGTTCTTCCAAAATTTTCACTTTTTTGTGTTATTAGAGGAGTAAATGATTTTCTATCAGTATTATATATTTTTCCTCTTTTTAACCATTTTATTAGAGTATCAAAAATTCCTTGGTCCCTTTTAATTAGTTCCAAATATTCCTCATAACTGTTAAGTCCTAAATCTCTAATATTAATTCGTATTCTTTTGTCAATGCGCTCTCTATGTTCTTGTGGGAAAAATATTTTTATTTTTTTCAGATAATCGAATAATTCTGTACGTCCATTTAACCCGATGGTATTCTCGGACTTTCTTTGGTTCATTTGCCATGTAATCCAGAAATTATAATAATTCCATTCTTCAATCTCTGTGAATGGTCTTTTGGTTCCTAATAAAGGTATCTAAAGAAGTACCATTAAATCAGATGGTCATTCTAAAGGAGGTTTTAATGATTAATAATTGCTGAAAATATTTGTGCTGAAAACTGGTTTAATAATTCTTAAACTTTCTGAATTGATATATTAGGTTAATATTAAAATCGATTCCATTTTAAATAGGATTTCAGTGACATATCCAATGTTCTAATCCCCTTTATTTGGAGATAAACATGTTAAAATATACCTGTCAGTTACTTATATCTCATTATCACCAATATCTTGATATTTCGGTTATTTATTTATGTAAAATCATTTCTATTCAATAAGTAGATCAATCGGCAATCGGGGGGTTAGAAATCGATCTCTTTGCCTTCATAAATACATTCGAAGATTCTTACAAAATCATCGTAATCTGTATCTCTTGGATTTGATAGAATTCCTGAATCGTTTTCTGCGTATTTGATTAAGCTTTCAAGATTTGACTCATATTGTTCTCTTGATATATTCATATCCCTAAGAGAAATTGGCATATTAAAACTGATGAGTCGCTCTTTAAATATTTCTATCAACTTTGTTGATATTACTTCAGCGGAAGAATCATCTAAACCAACTAATCGTGCAAGTTCTGCAATTCGTTGTAACTCAGTATTCTTGTTGTACATCAGAGAATACCAACACATAGTTCCAATGCACAGTGAGTGCGGGATTTCAAAAACTGCACCCACACTATGTGCTAAGCAATGGGATAATATTATTTGGGCGTTACTCTGCGCCATCCCTGCCATTGTGGCTGCATTATGTATTTTTTCCCTCAATTCAACATTTACAGTTCCAACAGTCTTAGCTTGTTCTACTGCAGCTGGTAAGTTATTCCATAAGAGCATGAAAGCATGACGAGCAACTGCGTCTGTAAAATCATTTCTATAAGTAGAAAGATAAGCATCTATTGAATGACATAAAGCATCAAGTCCTGTACCAGTCATTAATTGAATAGGCATACTTTTAGTGAAAATTGGATCTAGAATAGTTATATCAGGAACAAGTTCTCGGTGTGCTGCTGAATGCTTTCTAGGAATAGCTTCTGATGTGTCAGTTAAGACTACAGACCAAGTGACATCAGAACCTGTTCCAGAAGTTGTCGGGATTGAGATCATTATGCTGTTTGTTCTCTCTCTTATTCCTAGCTTCTCGAAAGGATCTAGAGATTCGATATCCATTTCAGGATTAGCCCACATAGCTCTCATACCCTTTGCTGTATCCATCACACTACCTCCTCCTAAAGCAATCATTGCGTCTGGTGATGGTTGGAGGTCAATTAATAACTTTGCACCTTTTCGTACAATATCAAGGGTTGGTTCACCTGGTATTTCATCAAATATTGTGATCTTAGATTCTTTCAAAGGATCTAAGACCTTAGAGAGATGAAGATGCCTCATCTTTGGATCTGTTACAATGAAGACATGCTTAAATTTTTGAAAAGAAAGATATTCTAAAGCTTCTTCACCAAAAATTACTTTTTGAGGGCTAGTGAAATCCCACATCTCATAATACCTCCCTCTTTAAAGATATTCAACTTCATACTCTTCTTCTAAAGTTGCTGAATTCTTTACTAACTCTTTTGCAGCTTTAACATTTTTTAATACTTTAGCCATATTGCCCTTTAACTTAAACTTACGTTGCATTAGTGCTTTTACAGGATCAGTTATTTCTCCTCTAAGAAGTTTCAGCCAATTAGTATAGTTACCAGCCCATTCATATTCAACTTTCTCTGGTGCGGGTTTATCTGGGGTAACTAAATACGCCTCTCGACATTTTCCGTGCCAGAGATCCATATACATTACTACTGGTTCCCCTTTAGAATAGTCTTCAAAAGCTTCAGAGCTACCATCTGGTTCAATTATAAATAGAAAATCACCTTCCCAATTTGCAGCTGCACTAGCATAAGCTTGATTCTCATTTAATCTTTTTAAATTCGCCTGTGACCATTCTTCAGAGGGAAATATAAGTTTTTCTTTAGGTGTCATTTATATAAATCCTCCTGTATTAAATTTATGTTTTTTATAAATATCTTACAAGGTTTTGATTCATTTAAGGAATTTTAATTATTGAATTCCGTTTAAAAGTATAGTGAAGCATAATTTCCTTTCACAGTCTTAAAGGTTAAGGTTGATTGCTTTAGTTAAATAAAATGAAATTCTACAATAGGCTAATAAAAAGGAAACGAAAAATAACGCATACAAATACTTTTTTAATTAAAGATTAAAATTTTACCATTTAGGAGCAATTTAAATATGTATGGTTATATGGGTAAAATCTTAAGAGTAAATTTATCATCAGGGAAAATAACAGAGGAATTTCCAGATGAAGAAACGCTTAAAAATTACTTAGGTGGAGCTGGATTAGCAACAAAATTCCTCTATGATGAAGTTCCAGAAGGGATTGACCCATTAGGTCCTGAAAACAAATTAATTTTTATGACTGGACCTATGACCGGAACTTCGTCTCCAAGCACTGGAAGATACTCCGTAGTTGCCAAATCACCGCTTACGGGATTTTGGGGACATGCTAACTCAGGTGGATTTTGGGGGCGAGATTTGAAAAGATCTGGATTCGATGGAATCATTTTTGAAGGAATTTCAGATAAACCAGTCTATCTTGTCACAGATGAGGGAAAAATAGAGCTAAGAGATGCTACTCACTTATGGGGACAAAATTCAAGTGATACTACAAGGATAATCAAAGGTGAGTTGGGAGAAGGATTCAACATTGCGTGTATAGGCATAAGTGGGGAAAAAATGGTGAGGTATGCAGCAATAATGAATGATGTTAATGATAAAAATTGGGGGCGTGCTGCGGGTAGGTGTGGACTAGGAGCAGTTATGGGGTCTAAAAAATTAAAAGCTATCGCTTCTAGAGGGACTAAAAAGATTAAGATAGCAGATAAAGAAAAATATAAGGAGGAGGCGAAATTTAGGTCGGATTGGGTAAATCAATCATTATTAAAAATGACCCTTGAAGTATATGGAACCGCAGCAATGCTTGATCTAGTAAATGAAAAAGGAGGATTCCCCACAAGAAACTTCCAAAAAGGAAAATTTATGAATTCAGACAAAATCAATGGAGAAAATATAAATAATAACATCCTTGTTAAGAGAAAACCCTGTTTTGCCTGTCCTATTCATTGTGGAAGAATTTCTGAAATTAAAACTGGGATATATAAAAGTAATGGAGAGGGACCAGAATACGAATCTCTTTGCAGTTTTGGATCTGCGTGTGATATTGACGATTTAGAGGCAATAACCTATGCCCATTTTCTGTGTAATGAGTATGGTATGGATACGATTTCTGCTGGGATCACAATTTCATTTGCAATGGAGTGTTACGAGAAAGAAATACTAACCAAAGAAGACACAGATGGATTAGAAATCAAATTTGGAGATCCTGAAGTTATGATAAAACTTTTACATAGAATTGGAAAAAGAGAAGGAAATATAGGTAATTTATTAGCTGAAGGATCAAAATATGCTTCAAAAAAGCTAGGTCAAGGAAGTGAAAGATTTGCAATGAATGTTAAAGGACTTGAACTCCCCGCTTATGATAGTAGAGCTGCTAAAATAACGGGATTATCATTTGCTACCGCAAATAGAGGAGGTGATCATATGACATCATTTATTGAAGGGCCAACATTCTTAGATATGCCATTTCTCCTTGTTGACGATGAACCTGGTGATGGATTAGCAACTAACCCGAAGGATGCTAGAATTCTCAAAGATTACGAAGACGCTTTTGGGATTTTTGATTCAGTAGGCGGATGTAAATTCATGGGAATGGTACTGACTGGAGGAGACTGGGCTACATTAATAGCAACTTTATTTGGCTGGGATGATTTTTCAGAACAAATTTTCCGAAAAACAGGTGAAAGAATATTTAATCTTGAGAGGATGTACAATATTAGGGAAGGATTAACTAGAGCTGATGACACACTTCCAAAGCGCTTATTAGAAGAACCTATGCCTGATGGTCCTGCAAAAGGACATGTAGTGGATTTAGAACCTCTCTTAGATGCCTATTATGAATATAGGGGGTGGGATGAATATGGGATTCCAACTGCAGAGAAACTTCAAGAACTCGGCTTAGATTGGTTAATTCCTGATTTTGAAGGAGTAGGTAAAATATCAATTATGGAGAAACCAATTGAAAGAAAAAGTAAGGTTGAACCTTCAAGAATTTCTGAAGTGATAGAATCTTCTTCTGCACTCACTATGGAAGAATTAACATATGGAGATAAACCTTGGGAAAAGAGTTACAAAGTTGGCCCATATAAATTGCCTAAAACAATGGAACCTTATCCCAAAATGCCTGTAACTAAGTTTCTTGATGATGCTGCAGCGGAGTTTCCTGATAATGTAGCTTGCACATTTATTGCAGGAGATTATAAAGAAGAACTTACTTATACAGATCTTAAATTAAAAGTGGATAAGCTAGCCACCGCTCTTAATGATTTAGGAGTGAAAAAGGGTGATAGAGTCGCTACTATTCTCCCAAGTTGTCCACAGTTTGTAATCTCCGACTATGCGATTATGTCTCTAGGAGCAGTGCACGTGCCGCTTAGTATATTGCATAAAGCTCCTGAATTATTGCATGAAATAAGAGAATCTGAAGCAAAAACTATTATCTGCTCATCAAGACGCTTAGAACGTTTGAACACAATCAAAGATAAGATTCCTTTAGAAAATGTTATTTATACTCCTGTTCCTGTGTTTCCTGACTATTCGATTGATGCATCCCCTGAATCACCTAGTATAGCTAATTTGTACGAATTTAACGATTTGCTTGAGAAATTTAGTCCCAATCCTCCAATGGTTGAAATTGACCCAATGGAAGATCTAGCGCTGCTTCCTTTTACTGGGGGAACCACAGGGGTACCAAAGGGGACTATGTTGACTCATTATAATATTACTACGAATATTATTCAATCATTACATTGGATTATGCATCCACTCAGAGAAGGAATTAGAGGTAAGGCATCAGGACTAATTTGTCTTCCTATATTCCATCAAGCTGGTCATTTCTTATTACATGCCGGTTTATCTTGGGGTCTTCGTGGATTCTTAGTAGATGGACGAGATCTTTCATTAATCGTTGAGATAATAAATAAGTACAGACCTTTCATCATTGGAGGGGTTCCTACTCATTATATGATGTTACTTGAGAATCCCAAGCTTCAAAAAATGCCATGTTTTTTCTTTTCGGGCGCAGCTGCTCTACCTCAAAACGTTGCTGAAAGATGGGAGGAAAAAGTTGGTACCCCTCTAAGTGAGGGGTATGGTATGACTGAGTCAAGTGCTGTTACACATATGAATCCATCTGGCCTATCTAAAGTTACAGGTTTTATGCAAAAAGCTAAGCATTCAATTGGAGTTCCTGTTGCTGATACAGAAGTAAAATTAATTAATCCAGACACAGGAGAGGAAGTACCAGTTGGAGACCCAGGTGAATTATGGATCCGTGGGCCACAAGTAATGAAAGGTTATTGGCCAACACCTGGAGATGGGTTAGAGGAGGGTGGATGGCTTGCTACAGGTGATATCGGAAAAATGGATGATGAAGGTTATTTCTATATTGTAGATAGGATTAAAGATATGATCAATGTTTCTGGTATGAAGGTTTATTCCCAGGTTGTTGATGACGTATTACATAATCATCCCGCTGTTGGTATCGCAGGAGTAATTGGCGTACCAGACCCCGAAAGACCTGGCAGTGAACGAGTAAAGGCTTTTATTGCGTTGAAACCAGGTTACAAAGATGAAGTAACGGGAGATGATATTATTGAATACTGCAAGGAAAATCTCCCTCCTTATGCAATCCCAAAATCGGTTGAAATCAGAGAATCTTTACCTCTCACACATGTTCTAAAGCTCAATAAGAAAAAACTCAGAGAAGAAGAATTAACGAAGTGACTCTAAATAAAAAGTTTGGAATATAAATGACTGAAAATCTTAACTCAGATAAAGTTGAATCCATTACAGTCAAGGTGAAATTTTTCGCTACCTTCAAATATATTACTAATCAAAATGAGATTGAAATTCAACTTGATGATGGAACAAATATTGCTCAATTAATGGAAATTTTATTCAAGTCATACAAGGATCTTGAAAAAGAGATCTATAATGATAATCGTATAATCAAAGATTATGTCCAAATTCTGAAGAATGGTAGGAATATTAAGTACTTAGATAATATCAATACAAAACTCGAGAATAATGATGTAATTGCAATGTTCCCTCCTGTTGCAGGGGGAAAATAGAGTACAAATCTCTAATTGATAGAAAGAAACAACAAAAGAAGTAAAATTGACATAAGATAAAGAGACAAATTATTTAATCATCCAGATAAAACTATGATAAAGGTGAATATTAATGGTAAATGAGGATTTACTTCGAACTTTATTTGTTAAAAAATCATTAAAGAACAATGATAAAGGTTTTCAATGTGAGATGTTAAACTCAATTTCAGATGCTACTATTATTGATCCAATTAAAGTAGAAATATCAAGTGATGCAATAGAAGGTAAAGAAAAGTTCAAGAGTTTCATTATTGATATCGATGGAAAAAAAATTGAGAATAAGGATATTAGTGGGCAAAATCCTGGAATTTTCTCTGTTAAAGCCAAAGCAACTCTTTTCTTCGAAAGAAAGGATCCTTTGCCTATAGGTAAATATAAAATTCGTTTTACTCGCCTTTTAACCGAAGAATATGGAGATATTCCCTTTTCCATGAAAGAACGAATTCGTGAACAGTAAAGATAAGGATAATGCTAAATTCTTTTATTATTCTCTTGTTCTCAAGGAATTTTAGGGATTAATCAGAAAAATTCTCAAAATAACATATTTAAAAGAATTTTCTAATAAAAAATCTAACAAAGGTAGGAAAGCACCAATGGATCATCAAAAAAGATTATTCAAAGATGATGAGATCCTCTCTTGGGTAGTAAATTCATTATCAGATGAGGAAATTGATACTGTTCATAAAAAAAGTTTAGTACCTTTTTATGATCAAATATGGGTAAAAGGAGAGGGATCTTATCTAACAGAACGCAATGGAAACGAATACCTTGACTGTACATCCCAAGCTTGGACTTCAAATATTGGTTTCTCTAATCCAGATGTTGCTTTTGCGGTTTATGAGCAGTTAAAACGACTTCAACACGTTAGGTATGGGTTTTTAACAATACCTAGGGTTCGTTTTATACATAAAATTGCTAGTATCACTCCTGGTAATCTTAAAAAAATCGCTGTAAATGCAATGGGTGGTAGTGGGGCTATTGAAGCTGCTTTAAGGTTAGCCATGATTAATAAACCTGGAGCTGAACATTTTTACACCTTTACTCGTGGTTATCACGGCAGCACTCTCGCCACAATGACGCTTTCGACTCGATTTGCTGGTGTTACAAGGTTTCGATCCTGGGGGTATGATCGTGTATCTAAAATTCCTTATCCATATTGCTATCGTTGTCCTATGGGACAAGAAAGCGAAAAAACATGCCATTTAGAATGTTTAGAACTAGCAAAAGATATGATAGAATATGGTTCAGTAGATAAAGTTTGTGGGATTTTAATGGAACCAATCCAAGGACCAGGTGGACATATTCCAACTCCAAAGAAATACCTAACCGAATTGCGAAAATGGACTGAAAAGAATGAAATCTTCCTAATCTGGGATGAATCTCAATTATTCACAAGAATAGGATATTGGTTCTCTTCTGATTACTATGATGTTGTACCAGATATTACTTGTTTAACAAAAGCAGTTGGTGGGGGGTTACCTATGGGGGTGACAATAGCACGAGATGATCTAAAGGGATTTAATTCTGCTGAGGAACATTCAACATTTGGAGCTAATCCTCTAATGTTTACGTCAGGATTGGTGTTTCTTAATTATGTTGAAAGGGCTGATTTGCTTAAAAATACCCGTGAACAAGGTGATTACATAACCTCTAAAATCAAGAAATTAAAACAAAAATATGATGTCATCGGAGATGTTCGTTGTCCAGGATTAATGATTGGGATTGAATTAATAAAGGATCCTG
This sequence comes from Candidatus Hodarchaeota archaeon, assembly GCA_048886525.1. Lineage (GTDB taxonomy): Archaea > Asgardarchaeota > Heimdallarchaeia > Hodarchaeales > Hodarchaeaceae > Hodarchaeum. The sequence goes on from JBHLKP010000040.1 coordinate 17,291, forward strand.
AAACAAAGGAACCTGCAAACGCTCTTTGTTCTGATTTAATCGAAGAAGCTATGAATCAAGGAGTAATCTTTGGACATATGGCTCCAATATCCACGGATAGTGGGAAACTTTTTAGAAATGTGTGTAAAATCAAACCGCCATTATTAATTAATCGAAAAGATTCTGATCACATCTTAGAAGTATTTGAATCAGCCTTAGAAGAAGCTATTGATTATATGTAAATTTATTATTATAATTTATAAAACGAGTTGATAGAGTTGAATGATAAAGTATTTTTGGCATATGACTTAGGTACGACTGCTACAAAGGCCGTACTTGTTTCAAATAATATTGAATTTATCAATTCTGACGTGGCAGAGTATGAAACTTTATATCCAAAACAAGGTTATGTAGAACACGATCCTCAAGATTGGTGGCGTACCGTTGTCTCAACTACTAAAGCTTTGATGCAAAAAGCAAATATTAGTCCTGAAGACATTTCTGCTATTACATTTAGTTCTCAAATGCAGGGTGTATTGCCTGTTGATAAACAGGGCACACCTCTTATGAATTGTATGATTTGGTTGGATTCACGAGGGATTGAGTATTTACATAAAGTGTATCCATGGCCCCGAGTTATGGGATATAATCCTTATCGATTATTCTTGAAGTTCCTAAGAATAACTGGTGGTGGGCCGGGACTAGCGGGAAAAGATGTAATTCCAAAAATTATTTGGCTTAGAGAAAAATATCCCGATATTTATGAGAGAACTTTCAAATTCTTAGATGTTAAAGATTATGTGATTTTTAAACTTACGGGAGAAATGGCTATATCCACTGATCATGCTTATGTTTGGTGGTTGATGGATACAAGGAAAAAAGAGGGGAAACCGAAAAATGAATGGTCAAAAACTCTCTGTAAAACCTTTAAAATCGATATGTCTAAGTTACCTACAATAAAAAGGCCAACTGATATCATTGGTTCACTAAAAAAAGAAGCTGCGGCTGAAATTGGACTAATTGAGGGTATTCCTATTGTATGCAGTGCTGGTGATATGACTGGAGCTGCATTGGGTTCTGGTGCGGTATTAGATGGAGAATTACATTGTCAAATTGGCACAAGTGGTTGGGTAGCTGGACATGTTTCTGAACGCAAAGTAGATATTAATCATTATACTGGTTGTGTTGGTAGTGCTTTTCCTGATCAATTCTACCTAGTAACAGGTCATCAGGAAATTGCCGGAGCGGCTTTAGAGTGGGTAAAAAATAAGGTTCTCTATTCAAAAGAAGAGCTCCAAGCTCAACAAAAAAAGGAAATTTACGAAATTTTCGATGAATTAGTCGCCAGCTGTGAACCAGGAGCGAAAGGAGAAGGAGGCACAAATTTGATGTTTATGCCCTGGTTTGCTGGAGAACGATGTCCTTTAGATGATGATCATGTAAGAGGAGGGTTGATTAATCTGTCACTAGATCATGATAGAAGGCATATTCTCCGAGCAGTTTTTGAAGGCGTTGCCCTGAATGCTCGTTGGGCATTGGAAATAGTTGAAAAGCTTTATTCTCCCGTTAATTCACTAGCTATCATTGGTGGTGGTGCTAAGAGCCCAGTTTGGTGTCAAATTTATGCTGATGTTATGAACAGGACGATTCGACGCGTTACTGAACCTCAGGAAGCTGGAGCTCTAGGTGCAGCAATTATCGCTAAAATGGCTCTGGGAGAAATTACTAATATTGAAGAAGTTAAGAATTATTGTCATTATGATAAAGAATTCACTCCTAATCCCGATACTCGACAACTATATGACTCTTTATTTAAAGAATTTAAACAGCTCTATAAGCAGAATAAGAAATGGTTCAAAAGAATGAATTCTTGACTGGAGAGAAGTATCTTTTTTATGTCCAAAATTATGCAGTAGCTCGATTGAAATCATCGGGGTACTTCATTTTAAGAAAAGTTTGAATTTCTACCTCATCAATTTGTTCGATTAGCAATTCACTATTTGGAATTTTCATTCTAGCCCATAATAGTAGATCCTTACCAATCGTAACGCTTTTTCGCATCGAATCAGATTCGTCTACAATTAAGATTACCGAAAAATCACTTTCTTCTACTCTAACTAGTTTATAGTTTTCAGTTACTTCATTTATTCCCAAGTTTTCACCACGTTTCATTAAAATTTCCCTTACTCCTGCACCAAGCGATGCTTGAGCGAAAATATTAACTGCTGAAAACATACTAGTTAATAAGGAAGGATCATAATGCGTTTCTCCTGCACTTGGAGCACTACTACCAACAAGTAATCCTGAGTCAGTTTTATATATGCATACATTGTAAATATTTATACTTGGGAGAATAATTTCACCTGTTAGTGTCTCGATAAGCCAATCAAAGGCTTGGTAAAAATTTACACCCGATTTAGCTGACATGTGGAAAATATTGACGGCTCGGAAATTTCCTTTTTGCTGAATTTCATAAAGATCGAAATGCTTGAGTAAAAGAACGTAGGGATCTACTCCAGAAATATCTGCTTTATTTGCCGCAATTAACAAAATCGAATTATGGGGAATATAAGGTAATGCGTTGTAAAGAGCTTCTTTACTTTCCTCAAAATCATCTGGATTTGAACAATCTACAACAAACACAACTGCTTTTGACAGTTTTATGTAATCGGGCCATATTTCTTGAAAAGTAGTCTGTCCACCTAAATCAAAAGCTTGGAAACGAACATCCCGATATTCAAAAGCTTCCACATTGAGTCCCATTGTACGAGTCGAGTTTCCATAAAATTCACCAGTTCGTAACCGGTGTAGAATAGTTGTTTTTCCCGCATATGCTCGGCCGATAAAAGTTATTAGTTCTTTTTTCTCTATTTTTGTTTCTTCCTTAGACAGTGATTTGCGTCTACGGAATAATCTCTTCAACAATGAAATCCTTAATTCCTCCTAGAGAATTGAGAGGGGTTCGGGCATTATACAATTAGGTGTGATTACAAGAATTATAAAATCCTACCTCGAGAACTCGTTCTGATTTATAACTAATATCAAATATGACAAATAAACAGGTATATTTTCTTATTTTAATAGGATGAACGCATGAAATGAATTTAAAGGCACCTGAGATAGATTTTTTCATATCTAAAATAATAGATTTTATAGATCGCAAAATTAAATGATTTTTAGATTGATTAAGTTTCATAACATGGAACAAAGTTTCTTGAGGCTTTTTTGTAGAAGGACTTCTAGAAGCAAATTAAAAACTCTAGAACTATATCACATTTAAAATCTGATCTAGGATTTCAAACATCATTTCATCAAGAGGAGCGTAATTAAAATGTTAACTATAGAAAATTTAACCGTGGAAGTAGAAGATGACCCCAATAATCCAATACTTACTAATTTAAACCTTCATATACCAGAAGGAGAGATTCATGTTTTATTTGGTCCTAATGGGTCTGGTAAAACAACTCTTCTACAAACAATAATGGGATTTCCGCAATATAAGATTCAGACAGGATCTATCATTTTTAAAGGTAAAGATATTACCAAAATGCCTATAACCGAGAGAGCACGTTTAGGAATGGGGATCAGTATGCAAAGACCTCCTGATATTGCTGGATTAAAATTAAATAAAATTGCAGAATATCTTGTTGAGCGAAATAATGAAACAACTGCTGAAATTGGACGGATAGCAAAAAAAATGGGAATGCGGGATTTTCTTAAACGTGATTTAAATGTTCATTTTTCTGGTGGAGAAATTAAACGTTCAGAATTAACTCAACTTTTACTTCAAAATCCTGATTTTATACTACTCGATGAACCTGAAAGCGGCGTAGATATCCAAGCTATGAAACTTATTGGTGAAATGACTAATGTTCTCCTAGGTACAACCCCTCGTCAACCAACCCAGCCCTGGCTGAAAAAAAAGGGAGGATTAGTAATTACACATACTGGACATATTTTGGATTACATACATGTAGATAAAGCTCATGTTATGTGTCATGGACATATCGGTTGTACTGGAACTCCATCTAGAATATTAGAAGATATTAGAAACCTTGGATATCCAGAATGTATACGTTGTCATGGCTTCGCAGCTACTTTAGAAAATATAAAATTAACCTAGGTGAAATTAAGAATGAATAATCCTTCTAATAGTTTAAAAGATGTAGCTCGTCGAGCATTAAACAAAAAAGCGAAATATGGAGTCGATGTCGACTTAAGTCAGTACACCATTCTAAAGAAAAACATTCATCAAAATATTTCTGATCCCTCTGAACTCCGAAATTTTAATGAAATTGAGTTAATTAGAAAGTCTGGTTTTTCAGATATTGATACTAGAACTTCAGGAAGTTATATCCAATTTGATTTTGATACTCTCTGCCATAAGAGCAAAGATTCTGGCGTTGAAGTTTTACCTATTGATATTGCGCTAGAAGAGCACCATGATTGGGTTAAGGATTACTGGTGGAAGAACGTACCAATTGATACTGATAAATATACCGCTGAAGCGGAACTTCATATGACTCGCGGTTATTTTATACATGCAAAAGCAGGAGCTAAAATCACTTATCCTTTACAGTCGTGTTTATTTGTTTCTCAGAACTTTGGTGCTCAGAATGTTCATAATATTGTCATAGCAGAAGAAAAAAGTGATATTCACATTATTACTGGATGTGCGACTTCTGTAAAAGCTGGATTACATGTTGGTGTTTCAGAATTTTATGTAGAGCAAAATGCTTCGTTAGTATTTACAATGATCCATAATTGGTCCGAAAACTTTGTAGTTCGTCCCCGATCAGTTACAACTGTTGCAGAAGGAGGAAGTTTCACAAGTAATTATATTGCATTAGAACCTGTACAATCTTTGCAATTATTTCCAACAACAATTCTAGAAATAGATGCAAATGCAAGATATAATAGTATATTGTATGGTCATCCTAACACAAAAATGGATGTTGGGGGACGAATAGTTCTTAAAGGTAATCGTTCTCGTGCTGAAGTAGTTTCTCGCGCTGTGAGTGCTGGTGGGGAAATAATTGCACGCGGAATTTTAGATGGACAAGCCTCAAAAATCAAAGCTCATCTTGAATGTGATGGTTTGATCCTTACAGAAAGAGGAGTTATACATGCAGTTCCTGAACTTATTGCAGATCGTTCTGATTTAGAAATGTCTCATGAAGCTTCTATAGGTAAAATTAGTCAAGATCAGTTAAATTACTTAATGGCCCGAGGAATGACAGAGGAGGAGGCAACTGATGCAATAGTAAGAGGATTCTTAAGTGTTGATATTGAAGGTTTAAGGCCAGAAATTGCTCATGAACTTGAGAAGATGACATCTATACCAAAAGGATTCTGATTATGTTATCAGATAGAACTAGTAGATTCCATCTTTATCATATATGAACGAAATGTTACCAGAAATAATACTATGAGCGAGAAGCAAATAAAGGCTACAACTCCAAGGAAAATAAAACTTGCCCAAAATCCATAATTATCAGCAAGAAATCCAAAAATTGTTGGTGCGCAGGCACCTGCGAGTGTCGCACCCGAGAACATAATACCAAAAGCGGAAGACATACCCTTATTATTAACCACTTCACTTATGATAGTTGGAATGATCGCTGCTCCAAGAAAATAAAAGAAAGTTAGACAGATATAAACCAAAAAAATACTAATTGATTCTGAAGTAGGAATTAAAACAAGAAGAATCAGAAAAACGGAAGATAATCCACTAGAGAGTAACATTGTTTTTGATCTGAAATCAACTCTTTCATTACGACTTGCTCCTCTATTTGTCTTTCGATTATTCAAAATTCCTATTATAAAAGTTGCTGAAGCGCCTACACCCAATACGAAGCCTGAAAGAATTGATGATTCAATATTCGAGAATTCAAATGCGTCAGAAAAAATTATAGTTGTGAAATATGAAATACATCTGAAGACTGGAGCACGAGATATAGACACTAAAACCAATAAACCCAATAAAACCATCATTTGAGTGTCAGAAAAAGACATTTCTTGAGTAACAAATTTTTCATTATTATTTAACTTTTTTTCAGAATATTCATCATTAGGAAATTGAATAGCAAAGGAAATTCCAATTACTATTTGAAAAATTGAAAATAAAATGAAAGCTACCCGCCAACTACTTGTTATAATAACAAAAACCATTGCTACTATTGGGGTAATAGCACTTCCAAAATTACCAGATACAGAAAGAATTCCCATGTTTTTATCTTTATTAGGCATAAGATTGATGAAATTAAAAGCTAAAGGATGAAATGTAGACAAAGAAAAACCAAGTATAATTGTAGCAATTATCAATTCCATGAATGAATTTGCTATAGACATAAATATCCCGAACCCCCCTATCCCTAGAATACCACCCCAAATTAGGTATTTACCCCATAATGGTTTTTTATCACCTATATAACCTATTAATGTTGAAAGAAAAACAAGGATAATCATTGGAATTGAACCAAGAATCCCTCGTTCCGTTTGGCTTAGCTGAATATCAGTTTGTAAGTAAATCAATAAAGCTGGTGTTAAATAATTCCCGATGTGGTTACAGAAGTGGCCCACACTTGTCCAAAAAACGATTCGCTGATCTAAATTTAATTCTTTCTTCGATATCATCATACATAAGTCCAAAGAGATGCTATTTAAAAAGCACTGCATACTAGTGCAATAGCAAAATAATTATTATGAATAAGGAACATAATGAGTGAACAATGAGTTTTTATGAACAAGAACAATAACCATTCTTGTCTTTGAGGAAGATTATTGTGGTTACACTCCCTGAACCGAAGAACTATGCATTTAAAAAAACACTGAGGGATTTTATTCCCCCAATTAACTTTCTAACTCATAATCTTTATTCATATCCGGCAAAATTTATTGCCCATGTTCCTTACTACGTCATATCTAAGTTTCTAAGAAATACTAATGGAGTCATTTTGGATCCTTTTGCTGGTAGTGGTTCAACAGCGATTGAAGCTCTCCGTTTAGGCCATCATTGCATTTGTATTGACATAAATCCTTTAACAAAATTCTTAACTGAAGTTAAAACGCAACGAATAGGGTTTGAATTGCATCAAAGTCCCATAACGAATTTAAATTCCTTTATGAAATTAGATAACATTCCTGAGGAATCATCAAAAGATCTTATTTATTTAGATAGTTTCATGAAAAAATTGAAACAAAATAATAACACATTTTACCCAAATTGGAGGAATATTGATCATTGGTATCCAGAGGAGTTTAAGCACATCCTTGCTAAAATTTGGGGTTATCTTCACTCAATTGAAACGGAAATGCAAATAGAGTTCATGAACTTAGCTAAATTAAGCGCCTTATACCTTTCTCGATACTTATCTTATGGTGCACGTGATGTTCCTAAGCTATTTAAGTCAAGGCGTCGGATCAAGCAAATTGAGATTTTACGAAAAGAAATCCAAGATAAACCAGAAATTCCATACACCGTTTACAATACTAAAATGTTTACATATTTCAAACAAATGAAGCAGCTTTCTATTGTTTTAGAAAAGAATAATATCACTCCCGAATATGCTACTAGATTATCTGATTTAACATTAAAGAGTAATGAAGAGGGGAGAAAAAAAATCATAACTTTGGGAGAAACAGATGTTCTAAATTATAACTTCTCTATTCAAAACGAATTCATTGATTTAATTATCACGTCTCCCCCATATATTTACGCTCAGGAATATATGAGGTCAACAAAACTTGATCTTTATTGGTTAAACTT
>JBHLKP010000041.1:0-24775 GCA_048886525.1 Candidatus Hodarchaeota archaeon
ACATCAAGTTTTGAGATAGGAGTTATAATTCTTAATCTTTCCTTGCTAGTACTTATTTTGCGAAAACGAAGGCAATAACTCTTCTCTTCTCCTTTTTTATATCTAAATACAAAATCTCAATCTGGTTTCCTCTAAATGGCGAATTGCTTCTCAATTAAAATTTGATTTCTTTTTCTTGAACCTTTCCTATCAGTCTTAAATTCTGGATTATGTAAAAATAGATATTCTATTTAATCTAAGAAACTTATGGTTTTACAACTGTTCCATTGGTTATTGTTCTTGCCTATATTACTGTGGCAAGATTATTACGAAGAAAAAATAGAACCTAATTATAAAGAAAAAGAGTAAAGGTTTAAGAATTATTCTAAAGCTTCATTTAGAAATTCTGTACCTTCTAAAACAAACTTTCCATCCCTGATTAAGTCTTTCTTTTCACCTGACTCTATAACTGCTGAAATGAACTTAATAGACTTGAAATCCATAACAACATCGGTGTGATAATTGCTATAAGCATCTTGAGGACTTTCTTTGCGTACTTTTGATTTAGAATTGTCCTTGGCTAAAATCTCTTTATTATTAAATTGATTGAATGATTTTTGATCCTCCTGTCTGCTAAAGCATGTATCACCTAAGGCTAGGTGAGGACCAGTTTTTTCAGAAATTAAGACAGGTAGAATATCTAGAATATCATATTTTCTTGAGAAAGCATAAGCCAATGTATTTGTTCCGATAGAAAACTCACCGATTGGTAGAGTTGAAGGTTTGTGTGGATATAAAAGATTATTTTCAATATATTCTTTACATTCTTTTTCATTATCAAAATTTGTACAATTATAATCAGCTAAATAACCATCTTGGAAATGTAATTCTAAATTCTCATATTTATAGCCGTCTATAAAAGCTTCTTCAACATAATACACACCATTAGTTCCCTCAAGTTGAGGAGCTGTAAATATCTCACCAGCAGGTACATTAACATTAGCTCCAGAATTGACGAAAAGAGTTTCTTTGCTTGGATCAGAAATTGGTTGTAATTTTACCTTCAGATCAGTTTTATTACCTTCTACACCTTTTAAGTGGATATATTCGGCAGTATCGAATAGATCTATCATTTTTTGTTGAATTTTTTCATATTTTAGTGTATCTAGCATGTTGATCTTTAGTGTATCATCAAAGATCTCCTCGAATTTATCACCAATCTCCGGACTGGGAAGTGCAACGAGACAAAAACTACACTCATGCCTTGGTGCATATTTGTTAAATTCCATTTCATAAGACATATTAAACTTTTGATATAAGACATTTTGCTCAGGAGTTGGTTTAAAAATAGCCTCTTTGTTTTCTGGGGAGAATGGTTTTTCACCAAAAGCGGTTAAATATAATGGCCCCCCAAATTTCTTTAAATTATCTTTTGTGTTCTCAAAAGCATTTTTAAAAGAGTTGAGAATTGAATCAAGTGTTTTATCATTAATAGACATAGTCCAATCAAATTTATGATCGAAATACATTTGTCTATTGATCTTTGTTGAAAAAACAGTTGATACTTGAGGACTATAATTAACTTTTCTAAATTCTGCAAATATTTCTTTGAATAATCTTTCAAGACCAACTTTGAATCCTATTCCGACAATTTCTTTCTTAGTGTGGTCTACATTTTGCCTTTTAAATCCATTAATATAAGCAGTAATGATAGCTGCTGCTACTTTTTTCAATTTATCTTCAGGATATGTACTCAGAAACTTTGCTGTCTTAATCTCATAATCTGTGATATAAACGCCAAATTTAAATAGATAACGTGGATCAGTGAAGTCTGAATTTTCAATGATATCTTTATAAAAAGGATAATTGATATCATATTGTTTCTTGAATCTACCTGAATAACTTAGAGTTAAGAAGTCTTCATCCTGATATTCCTTTTCAAAAAAATCCTTCAATGCTTCACTATCATTATATTTCTCTTTAAAGGATTCGTGAAACTCAATAAATCTTTTTATTGTCTTATTCAACCGCCATCGCTCATGAGTAAACACATTCATAATTGTGCTTTGTGAAAGATTAAAAAATCCAGCCATTAATGGTGCTATATCTTTACCTAACTGCTTTTCACAATAACTTGGGTTTAAATAACTTGATTCGTAATTCTCTGGTAGCTGATGACGATACAGCTCAAGATTTTCCTTTTTTAGCTGTTCCAAAGTGGTTGAGGTAAAATATTCATCAGTATATTTTTCTTCAAACTCAAGTAGAGTTTTCAAATATTGGCCATAAGTTTCAAAAAAGTTATCTGAGTTAGAATATTCCTCTGTACTAGCTTTCTTTTCTTTAAATCTAGTCAAAAGAGTGGAAAGCTTATCTTTATTATCATTAAATTCAGTTTGAAATTTTTCATTATATTTCTTGAAGTACTCTTCCATTTTCATCATTTTATCTGGCACCATTATAATTAGTCTTCTTTAGTCATCTATTGATACAATAATTTGTATAATTTATATAGTCTTATAACTGGGCAATTATTTAAAAATAAATCTCTTAATATGATTTTTGCAATGATTTATAAGAGACTATGTGTTTAAAAACTAAATGCATGCAGTAGTTACTTTTTTTCCATTTATAACAGTCATGATGCATCCATAGCTGATGAGTATCATCTTTCTCACAAATAATGGGACATTTTTCTCCTACATTAGATAAGATATAATATTAAGTAATTGGACTAATGTTGTTTTCATAGGACATAAGTGATATGATTCCTCCCCAATTTGGATTTCTATAACATAAGTAAGATCCCTGTCTAATTATTTCCATCTTAACTTTTTTAGAAAATGATTTAGACTCAAATAAAATCTCACAGGTAAGATGAGACAATATCAGAGATTTGGACAAATGAAACTTTATCAATATTATTTAACGCTTTTAAAATTTTCATGATAGAATTAATATTGGAATCTATCCTTCTAGCACTGGTATAACGTTTTTCTCTAACAGAATAAGCTATATGCCAGGGATGTAAATTCAATGTGAGTATATAAGGTTCATTTGAATTTGTATTTTTTACTAAATTCTTTGAATTTTCTATAATTTCAGTATATATTGATAGTAGGTTATTTAAAGATCTAATCCCCTCAAATAAAGTCCAAAAATACGAAATAAACGGTTTTGAATTTATTTTGTATCGAGGAATGGGAATCTTTGCTATTTTATTGAATTTAATTTGAGGTATTAAATCTGTAGTCACGATTTCTGATGAGTCGTAAAGAATCTTTTTTTCTGATAGAATATCATGCGTATTCTGACTAATTTTAAGATAAGGTGCTCTATACCCAATGGGAGTGAATTCGAATAAATTTTCAAATGTGTTAACTGCTTGAGTTAGAATTTTTTCTTCGTCTTTTCTAGAAAATGAAATTCCTGTTTGTTCTCCTGATATATCTTCGTGGTAAAGTCCGTGTAGTCCAAGATCGCATTTAAAGTTTTCTTTAATGTCTATAAATTCTGGATACTCTTTAAAGAGCTTCTCTATTATGCTACCTTCAATGAAACAATTAAAGGGAAGCTTAATATTTTCAAAAATGGATATAAGCCTTTTCAATCCAATAACTGTTCCTTTTATTGTGAAATTTCTTGGATCTTTCCAATTTTCAGGAGAAAGCTCGTGATACGGTAAACAAACTCCATGTGAAATCCCAGAAATAGGAAATGGCGCGTCTCGATCTATATCCAAGCATATTGCAGCGTTTATTTCCATTCTTGAAACTCTCATTTCAAACATGTGAAACAGTATTATTCATATTCAATTGTAGAAGGTGGTTTATCGGTTAAGTCATATAAGACTCTATTTATCCCATCAACTTCATTTACAATTCTAGATCCTATACGCTTTAATATTCCAATAGATATCGAAGCAGCATTGGCAGTCATTGCATCTGTACTCTGAACGCATCTTATCACGATCGGATATTGGTAAGATCTTGCATCACCCATTACTCCTACTGAACGAACACCTAAGAACGCTGTAAATGATTGCCAAAGAGTTTGGTATAGATTTTCTTTTTTTAATTCTTCTGTTAAAATATAATCGCTCTCTCGTACAATTCTAAGACGATTTGATGTTATTTTACCTACAATTCTTACAGCTAGACCTGGTCCTGGAAATGGATGCCTATTAAGTAAATATTTATCAATTTCAAGAATTTTACCCACTTTTCTAACTTCATCCTTATATAGATCTTTCAACGGTTCTACTAATGCTAAATTCATTTTTTCGGGTAAACCCCCCACATTATGATGAGTTTTAATAACAGAAGCTTGAGATGATGGTTCTGCACTTTCAATACGGTCTGGATATATTGTTCCTTGACCCAAAAAATCAAAATCTCCTAATTCTTTAGCTTTCTTTTCAAATATTTCTATAAACGATTTTCCAATGATTTTTCTTTTCCTTTCTGGATTAATTACATTTTCTAACTTAGATAAGAAATAATTCGAAGCATCAACAGTATGAAAATTATAATCTGATTTATTGAAAAAAGAACAAACTTCTTTAAATTCACCTTTACGGAGCAAACCATTGTTTACAAACACACATACAAGGTTATTACCTATTGCACGACGAATTAACTCTGCTGCAACAGTTGAATCAACTCCTCCACTAACCCCCATAATTACTTTTTTATTTCCGACTTGTTTTTTAATACTTTTAATAGTTGTTTCTACAAATTCTTCTAAAGTCCAATTTCGAGGACAATTTGCAAGATTTAGAAAGTTTTCGAGCATTTTATTACCTTTAGGAGTATGATAAACCTCTGGATGAAATTGAACACTATAAATATTCTTCTTTTGATTTTCCATACTTGAGATATAACCATTTCCAGAATATGACGTTATATTAAACCCATTAGGGGGATTTTTTACAAAATCTGAATGACTCATCCAGACAATCTCTTTCTCTTCAATTCCTGATAATATACCTTTGAGATCTATAGGTGAAATCTGGGTTTTCCCATATTCACCTTTTCCTTGTGAAACTATACCCCCTAGAAGTTTACATATAAGTTGATGACCATAACAAATTCCTAAAATAGGTACTCCAAGAGAAAAAATATTCCTATTCATATTTGGGGCATTTTTTTCGTAAACTGAGGCTGGACCTCCAGATAGAATAATCCCACAGGGTTTTTTCTTCTGGATTTGTTCTATTGACGCAGTATGAGCAATGAGTTCAGAAAATACATTTAATTCTCGTATTCTCCGAGCTATAAGATGAGCAACTTGGCTTCCAAAATCAATAACCAAAATCATGAAACTACCTTCTCTAGTAAATTAAGCTGTCTAGCCTCTTTTATTTCTCTTGCAATTCTTCTTCCTGTACTCATAGGTTCATCGAAATAATAACATGAATATTGGCTTCCATAAGGATATAGATTAGTCCCAGCTACAATTCTAGCACTAATCTCAAATGCATAAAACTCTAATTCAGGGGTACAAATCGTTTCTATACAAAAAGGCCCAGATATTCCAGATGGAAATAGCTTTTGAGAAGCTTTAACAACATTGCGTCCCATTTCAAGTACTTGTGGGACAAGAGACTCTCTTAAGACAACAGGTGAATTTCCGGTAACGGTATAACTTGGATCTATAGATTCTTGAATCCTGTGAAGTCCGTCGACATTACTTTCTAATCTTTGATCTACTCCAAGGAATTCGGTTCGATTCTTTACTACAGAATGGAAAAAATGATGATAATAACGTACTCCAAAAATATATTCTTGTATAACTACATCATTGAGAGAAGTCGAACCAAGCTTATTATAGAATTCATTTTCACTTTTTACCAAAAAAAACCCTTTTCCCCCTTTAGCTCCTCCCATTTTCACGATACATAACGAATCGATTTTATCAGGAGACAAATATTTAGGTACGTTTAATTTAGCTATTTTCATCCATTTATTTACTTTTTCTCTAGAACTTTCCCACGTTAAGCTTTTTTTATTCCCAAATATTGGCACTTCAAAGGAATCAAGGATATTTTTAGCTCCTACATATTCAACAAAACTACCATGAGGAATGATAATAGTTTTTTCATCTAATAACTTCTTTTGAATTTTAGTATTTAAAATTCTGTTAAATGAAGTCAGTTCAACGAACTCATCTGGTTTTGAGTTTGGAAATAATTCATAAGTCTGTTTACGTTGAGGAAGAGTGAGTCCAATAGTTTTAAATCCCTCTAATTTAGCCCCGTAGAATATTTGCAGTGCAGAATGACTACAAACAGTTCCTATACCCACATTATTTTTATAATAATCCGTTAAAGAATTCACGTGGTCACCTCGTCTAATCTATCCATTTTTATTGCTTCACGAAGTTCCATCATACAAAGATCAAGAGGAGAATGGATATTACGTTTGTATTTAAGAGACAATCTTCTCATTTCAGGGCTGGTTGGCCCTAAACAGGGTGATCCAGGGATTCTAGGTGAAAGATCAAAAACAATAAATTCACCTTCTTGATTAATTGCACCTTGTAGAGCAAATAAACCAATGATCCCTGGAGAAAAATAATTTTTAGTAGTTTCAATGAATTTTTCTGCCGCCATATAAACTAAGGGCTTTTTTGATTCGCGCATTGTTACACCTTTGTGACCAATTTCTTCATTTGTTATTGAAATCTCCCCCAAACCCAATTGATCCTTTGCAGGTAAATTTAATAATCCAGACAGGTTTACTTGAACTCGATCATCAAACCCTACGAAGTCAAAATCCCCAAAACAGTCTTCTAAACCATAAGCTTGAAAATTTGCATTAAAACGCGGTCCAATGACAAACTCTTCAATAACTGCATTTTTTAAGTCAGTTTCATCAATGATTTCATGCTTTATTAGATTATTTCGTTTTTCTTCATAATCTTCCAAAGACTTTGCATAAAAGAAAGCTCGTTCAAGTGGCTTATGCTTTTGTTGAACCTTTACTATTGCTAAACGATCAATTTCTTCTGGTGAATTGAATTCTACAGGTCGACGAATTTCAGCCTTATCTAACAATTCATATTGAGATCTTCGATCTTCTATTCCAAGCAAACTTCGATTTCCATAAATTGGGATAGTGAAAGCGTTTTTATCTTCGATTAAATTTAAATCAACATAAACGCTGAAAGATCTATTAGGAAACCAGATTGTATTTAATTTCTGCAATCTATCAATATTTTCAGGTTTCATAAGATCATTAAACTTTTCTAATATTAATATATGATTGAAAAGGAATTTGTTATACTTTGTATATAATTCATCTCTTCCTTTTTGGCAAACAACCAGCGTATTAAATTCATTCGATCTTGCACTCACACCTACTTCTTCTGCGGAATGACTACCTAACACTCCAACAGTATAATTTTCATTCATAATTTTTCACAGGCTTTAACTAAGTTTTTGAAAATCAGCAATCCTTCCCCTTCATTTCTTCTTTCTTCTTGTGTTAATCTAGTCCAATAAGGATGGGTATAATAGTGAACAAACTTTTCTGGATGTGGCATTAATCCCATAACATTTCCCATTTCATTGATAATTCCAGCAATATCTTCATACGAGCCATTAGGATTATCAATGTATTTCAATACAATTCTTTCTTGCCTCACCAACCTTTTTAGTGTCGCTTCATCAGCATAAAATTTTCCTTCACCGTGATTAATTGGAATGAAAAGAGTTTCTATTCCATTTGTAAAAATACTATCAGCAACTTTTTTCAATTTTACCCATGTATCGATAAAGAACCCCGATTCATTTGTTAACAGAGTGGCATCAGTATCAAGAAACCCTGATTTCAGTAATGCTTGAAATCCATTACAAATCCCTAAAATGGGCTTATTTGTTTCGATAAAACGTTTAATCTCTTTTTTAAGTCGAATTTTCAAGTAATTTGCTATAATTTTTCCTGCTGCAATGTGATCACCAAAACTGAATCCTCCAGGAATGATTAACGCATGATAATCCTCGAGATCAACCATCCCCCTAATAAGTTGGTTAATATGAGCAAGTGTTACGTTAGATCCAGCTAATTCTAGTGCAATGACGGTTTCATGAGCGCAATTAGTACCATCTACTCTCAATACAAGGCTTTTAACCATAAAATCACCAATCAAAAGTTCTTTTCCACACACTTTTTAAATCACAAATTCGCTCATCAATAATTTGCCTCCCAGATAATCCACTTATGATTAATCTATCTCCCTCAACATATCCTATATTGAAAATTGAGATTCCTTTCATGATTTTCTCGAATTTTTCAGGATTTTGAACTTCTACAACAAATCTTGTATTTGATTCGGAAAATAAAATCTTGTAATCTTTATCTAATTCAGTTTTTATTCTTTTTAAATCAATCTTTGCTCCAATATTCCCTCCAAAACACATTTCTGCCAAAGATACAGCAAGACCTCCTTCACTGCAGTCATGACATGATTGAATTAAACCTCCATCTATCGCTTTTATCACTTTTTCAAAGATTAATTCAGCTGTTTCTAAATTCACATCAGGAATAATACCACCTGATAAATTCTTAATTTCATAAAATAATGAACCGCCAAGTTCAAGTAGAGTTTCGCCTATTAAATAAATATAATTCCCCTCTGATTTGAAATCAGTGGTTACACTCTTTCTAACATCTGGTATCAATCCTATACCTGTTATTAATAAAGTGTGAGGAATAGTAATTAGATCTCCAGTTTCAGATTGGAAATCATTATAAAGACTATCTTTACCACTAATGAAAGGAACTCCAAGAGTAACTGCTGACTCATAACAAGCTTGACATGCTTCAACTAAAGCACCTAAGTTTTCACTATCCTCTGGATTTCCCCAACTAAAATTATCGAGTAGTGCAATTCGTCTTCCCCCACTACAAATATTATTTCTGATAGCTTCATCAATACTGCTTAGAGCCATTTTACGAGGATTTGCAGAAAAGTTTGGATTAAATCCATTAGACACTACAAAACCTTGCCAAGATTCTCTTAATGGTTTAATGACGCATGAATCACCATGGCTGTCGAATTCTTTCCCTTGTAACGGCTTAATTATCGTATTTGCTCTAACTTCATGATCATATTGCCGAATAACCCATTCCTTACTTGCCACATTTGGATGACTTAAAATCATCCTCAGATCATTATTATACTCCTCTAGGTCTTCTAATTCGACTATTGTTTCAATAAAAGGTTTTTTCACAGCATTACGGAATATTTTTGGTATGCCTTTATGTAAAAACTCCATATCTAGATCAGATACAATTTCATCATTAAACTTTATATTTAAAGACCCCGAATCAGTGAATTGACCGATCACAGACAGATCACAATTCTCTAATTCAAAGATTTCTTTCAAAATGTCAACATTTTCACAAGGAACAGCTAGAAGCATTCGTTCTTGAGATTCTGAAACCCAAATTTCCCATGGTGCCAAACCTTCATATTTTAGGGGAACTTTATCTAGTTCCACAATAACACCTAAATTTTTACCCATTTCTCCTACAGCTGAGCTTAGACCTCCACCTCCACAATCGGTTATTGCAGAATACAATGGTTCGCTTCCATGATCTCTAGCTTTAATTAGCGCATCTAATACACGTTTTTGCTCTAATGGATTCCCAATTTGGACAGCACTACTGGCTATTACTTCAGACTCAGAAGTTAAAGTACCTGAAGCAAAAGTCACACCATGGATCCCGTCTCTTCCTGTTCTTCCTCCAACTAAAACTATTAGATCTCCAGGTTGAGGATTTTTCACGTATTTATCTAACGGTAAAATACCAACACAACCAGCAAATATTAATGGATTTCCTAAATAATTTTTATGAAATCCAATTGACCCATTTGCAGTAGGAATACCCATCTTATTGCCATAATCCCGTATTCCTGCTACAGAACCTTTCATCAATCTTTTTGGATGCATTATCCCCTTTGGTAATCCTTCAATATTCATGGTCAGAAAACCAAAGAATAAACTATCCATAGAAAGAATAGGTTCCCCTCCTACTCCCATAACATCTCTGAATACTCCTCCACTACCAGTTCCAGCTCCACCATATGGATCTAATGCAGTTGGGTGGTTATGAGTTTCTACCTTGACAGCTAATCCATAATTATCATTAAATTTAATAATTCCAGCATTATCATCGAAAACATGAACGCACCAATCAGCATTTATTTCCGTTGTCGCCTTCATGATGAAAGATCTTAAAAGACTTTGAATTTTTCTTCCTTGATAGTAGATAACTCCATTAAATGTCTTATGAACACAATGTTCTGACCAAGTTTGTGCGATCGTCTCTAATTCGACATCATATGGGTCACGTCCAATATTTCTGAAGTGTTGCTGAATTTTTTGCATTTCCTCCTCATTTAACGATAGCATTAGCTCTTTACTGATTTTCATTAATTCGCTGGAATTGATGCCTGAAAGCGGGATTACATTAACTTTAGAATTAGTAAATTTCTCTACAGAAATTGAGATATCCTGTATTAACTCATTTACTAAGAAATTCTTAATCGCATCAATTACCGCGTCTTTTTTTGATGTTGTTTGAAGTAGGATTGTAATACTAGATCTTACATCATCAACTTCTAATCCAACTGATTTAATCATCTCTTTTACTGATAGACCAGTAGCATCCATTACTCCTTGTTTATATTTTATTGTTATCTCATATCTCTGGTTCCAATCTGGGAAACTTAAATGCCATTCATTGATTAAGTATTCATGTGAAACATGATCAAATAATAAATTTTCGCAGATATAAATAATTTGCTCCTTATTTAGGTTACCATGAATCATATAATTGTTAAAAGTTTGAATTTTCGCTTTGATGCCAAATTCAAGCAAATTTGATTTAATATGTTTTATTAGAGGATCGTTTACACTTGATTTAGGATAAATACTAACAAACCAAGTTTTATTCATATTAAACAGAAAATCAGTATTCTAAATTTAAAATTTAGTTAAGACGTTTTTAGCAAATTAACATATTTATGTTAAAATATGATACTGTAGTCATACTAAATTTAGATGTTTGCGCAAAATTTTTATAAATTGATGTATTTTTCTTGTTGTCATCGTCATTTGATTAAAAATATAGGATGGATCTTACATAAAAGTCATTCACGGAAAAAATAAGGATGGCTATTCATCAAATGGTAAGATAAGGTTTGTATTTTCAGACAGGTTAAGTGTATTTGATGAAGTTATAGGAGAAATAGAAGGAAGAGGAAGAATTCTTGCTGAATGCACACGCATAATCTTCGGTTATTTTTCAAGAAATAATATCAAAACTGCAATGTTAAGTGGGGATGATAATTATATTTTAATGAAGAAGTGTAATCCTTTATATTTCGAATTTATATTTCGAAACTTGTTAACTGGTTCTGCTTTACAGCGTGCATTAAATGGAACATTAAAACTCCCTGAAGGTATGGTTTGTGAGGAATACTCACGCTTTCCACAACCATTTATAGAAATAAGCACTAAACGAGAAGTTAAAGATCGTTATAATCTTAATATGGATGATATTCAGAAAATAATGAGAGATTCATTACCTGAATTGAACTTGAAAAGTGCAATGATGTTGTATAATGAAGCTTTAAAGAAAGTAAAAATAATTTCGCGTTTAATGACAAGTTTATTTGATAAAGCTGAACTTATTCTTGTTGATGGTAAGATAGAATTGGGGGTAACTGAAGAAAAAGAATTATGCGTAATTGATTCATTTGGTCCAGATGAGTTTCGAACTTTTGATAAAAGCTGGCTTAAAAGCAATAGAAGTACACCTCCTAGTTTTTATGATAAAGAATTCATACGTACTAAGCTTAAAAATATCAAAAGGAATAATTATGGGAAAATTCTGAATGAAAATGGAGAAGACCTCATTACACGATATAAAGAAGTTGTAACTAGGTTATACATGGCAAGTAAGTGAGCTACTATGCTAGAAGTAGTTCAGAGTAAGGGAACATTAATGGATGGGAAAGATCTTTCCTATCAAATGCTAGAAAAGATTAAAACTGAAATTAGCGAAAACGCTTATGATCCAAGATTATCTGCAATTATTATTGGGAAAAACAAAGGATCGTATACATATCAACAAATGAAAGAACAGAGATGTGCTGAAGTAGGAATCCGTTATTCTTTATATGCCTATCCTAATTCTCCTGACCCCACTATTATAGAAGAGTTAATCTCTATTCAAAATAATGACAAGGATATTACAGGTGTTATGGTTCAGTTACCTTTACCACCTGAGTTCGATGAAAATAGAATTTTAGAGCTTATTAAAACAGAAAAAGATGTTGACGGACTTAATTTCATTAATATTGGTCGTTCCTACTATAGTTCTGATGTTTTTGTACCTTGTGCTGCTGAAGGCATAATTCGCTTGTTAAAAGCATATAAGATAGATCTCAAAGGTAAGAAAGCAGTTGTACTTGGTAGAGGAAGATTATTAGGAACTCCTGTAGCCCAGTTGTTGGAGAGAGAGAATGCTTTTGTTACAAAAATTCATAGTATTGTTGATAATGATAGAGTTAATCAAGAGCTGAGTACGGCTGATATTATAATTTCAGCCACAGGAAACCCAGGATTAATCGATGTTGATATTCTAAAAGATAATATTGTTGCTATTGATTGTGCAAATACAAAGCTTGAACGAGAATTTCCAGATTCAATATTTGATAAAGCTTCATTTGTTTCCACTGTTCCAGGAGGGATCGGCCCAATGACGATTGCTGTTTTAATAAACAACACACTTAAAGCGTATAAACGTTCTATCGGGGTATTCGAATGAAAATTGGTGTTCTAGCAAGCGGTAGTGGTACCAATTTGCAAGCTATCATTGACGCATGTCAAACTGGTTGTATCCCCAATTCAAAAGTTGAGATTGTTATCAGCAATAAAAAAGAAGCATTTGCTCTTGAAAGAGCTAAAAGCAATGGTATTTCATCATTGTATCTAGAAGCACCTGATTTTGTTAAATATAAAAGAGGAATGGATATTAAAGATATAATGAATGATTCTTTAAGAATGGAATATGATTATGAGATAGTGAGAGAACTAAAGAAAAAAAACATTGATATATTGTGTTTAGCGGGTTACATGCTTTTTGTTACATCTAAAATCTTAGAGGAATTTACAACAATAAATATTCACCCGGCAATTTTGCCTTCATTTAAAGGATTGCACGGTATAAGAGATGCATTGAATTATGGAGTAAAAGTTATTGGGTGTACAACACATTTTGTAGACGATAAAGAAGACCATGGGCCTGTCATACTTCAAGCAACAACTCCAATTCTACCCAATGAAGCTTTAGATGATTTATCAAAAAGAAATTTAAAAAGAGAGTATTTAATATATCCTGAAACATTACGATTATATAAGAAAAAACTAATAAATATCAATGGCAGGAACGTAGATGTTACATGGGATAATAAGCATTTTAAATTTCAACAACGTTTACTAGAATTATGGAGGACTGATATTGATGATTACTATAATAGCAGGTAGCAAAAGTGACGAAGAAATAGTAAATAAAATAACTTCTGAATTAAATGGAAAAGTGAAATTTACAGTTCATTATGCCTCATGCCATCGTAATCCAAAGCAAGTTGAAAAGATAATAAATGAATCAAAAGAGAGCATTTTCATTTGTGTTGCAGGTTTATCTGCAGCGCTTCCAGGATATGTTGCATCTAGAACCAAAAACCCAGTTATTGGAGTACCTGTATCTGGTGTATTAAATGGTTTAGATGCATTATTATCAATAGCTCAAATGCCTAAAGGCGTTCCAGTAGCTTGTGTAGGAATTGATAATGGTCAAAATGCCGCATTATTAGCTTTAAGGATATTAAGAAAATGATTCACCCAATAGAAGAAAGATATAGAACAGAAATAGCTGACATTTTTGAAGAGCAGAATAGAATGAATTTAATGTTAAAAGTTGAAGTAGCACTTGTAAAAGCTCATTCTGATGAAAATTTAATAAGTAAGGATGAATATATTAAAATTAAAGAGGCTGTTCCCAAAATCAAGCTTGATCAAGTTAAAAATATTGAAAAACAGACACAACATGATATTATGGCACTGGTACAGGCTTTAACTGATACCTCTGGTTGCGATAAAATACATATCGGAGCAACTTCTTCTGATATTGTTGATACAACCCTAGCTTTACAATTAAAACAATCTAATGATATTATTATTAGGGATTTAACAACATTCAAGAATATATTACTCGATAGAGCTGAAGAGAATAAGAACCTAGTTTGTATTGGTAGAACACATGGCCAGCACGCTGTTCCAATGACTTATGGGATGAAATTCATTTTATGGGGTTATGAAGTAAATGAATGTCTAAAGGAACTTCATAATGCAAATTTTTACGGCAAAATGAGTGGGGCTGTTGGCACTTTTGCTAGTTTTGCCACTCTTGGAGAAAATGGCCAGGCGATCCAATCAACAGTTATGTCTGAATTAAAATTGAAGCATCCTTTAGTTACTAATCAGGTTATTCCCCGTGAGGTAATTGCTGGGTATTTATTCAAACTTATTACGATAGCATGCATCATTGATAAGATTGCAAAAGAAATACGTAATCTCCAACGAACAGAAATTTTTGAAGTAGCAGAACCTTACCAAAAAGATACTCAAACTGGATCTTCGACCATGCCTCATAAACGTAATCCTCACAAGGCAGAAAATCTAAGTTCTTTAGCTAAACGATTAAGAACAAATATTTTACCTGCATTGGAAAATATCTCATTAGAACATGAACGTGATTTATCTAATAGTGCTACAGAACGAATTATAATTCCAGAAACCGTGATTTTGACTCACTATATGATAAAACAAGCGAGTTTCATTCTAAAAGAATTAGAATTCTTCGATAATAATATTGTTAAAAACCTCCTTCTTTCTCCAAGTATTTTTATGGAGAAAAAAATGATGGAATTAATTAAGGAGGGGCACGGACGACAGAAAGCTTACCAAATGGCTAAAAAACTTTTCATAAAAGAAGATCCTAGTTCATATCTCGGATCATCAATTGATATAATAAATAAATGTTTGAGGGAGTTACGATAGCCAATGTGTGGTATTTTGGGAGTTATTGGGGGTAAAATCAGTGTCGGTACATTTGTAAATTGTCTAGAAGCCTTAAGTACTAGGGGACAGGAGGCAGCAGGTTTATCTGGATTTGTTAATGGATTTATTAGTGAAAAATGTCAGGGAACTGCAATTAATTTGGAGAATAATATACCAAATTCTTCAGAGATCATTAGTGCTTGCGTTGGTTCCACTAGATATCCAACTATAGGTACTCTAAACAAAGAAGCAATGCATTTTCATCTAGCTCCATTTATTGAAACAACCAAAAGAGGGATGTTAACCTTAACTTTTAATGGGAACATCATTTTTCCTCACGTGAGTAAAGAGCAAAATGATGGTGCTCTATTAACTAAATTGTTAAAACGTAATTTAGAGGATAATGAATCAATATACTTGGCTATTAAAAAAATATTTTCAGAAATTGACGGTGCTTACAGTGTTGTTGCACTTATTGGTGACGATAAATTAATTGCTTTTAGAGATCCACATGGAATCAGACCTCTCTGTTGGGGTAAGCAAGACGGTGGTTATTTTGTTACATCAGAGACACGAATTCTTGAAAAATTAGGAATCATTAATCACAATTTTGTCCCTCCTGGCAGTTTAATGATTTTCTCGAGAGAATCTGTTGAAAAACATCGAATAACATATCAAGAATCGCATCATTGCATGTTTGAATGGACATACTTTTCTCAAGCACCCACAAATCTTGATGGGCAAGAAGTTTATCAAGTTAGATTTAAACTAGGTCAAAAATTAGGTAAATTAATACAAGATAAAAACATTATGGATATAGATTATGTTATTCCTGTTCCTAATACCGCTAAAACTGCTGCAATTGGATGTGCTTCTCATTTACAGCTTCAATATGCAGATGGATTAATTAAAAGTTCATCAGGAAGAATTTTTATTAAACCAACAGAAAAAGAACGCTTTAAAGCAGTTAAAAATGTATATGAAACAGTTCCCAGTATAATAAACAGGAATAATTTAATACTAATTGATGATTCTATCGTGCGTGGAACGACATTAAAACGAGTAATTGAACTTTTGCGTAAGAAGGGAGCTAATAAAATCCATGTTGGTATTACAACACCTATGATAAAATTCCCTTGTGTTTATGGAATAGATATGTCGCGTCCTGGAGAATTATTAGCAGCATCAAACACTGTTGACGAAATCATTAAATTATTAGATTGTGATTCATTAACATATATGACAATTGATGACTTAAGTGAAGTTATTGGAGTTAATAGCTTATGTACCGCTTGTTTAGATGGAAATTATCCTACAAATAAAGCTGAGGCATTACTGAGAAATATTAAATCAATGAATGAAGATGTGAGATGTTATGAGCAGGGTCTTATTAGTCGGTAATGGTGCAAGAGAGCACGCGATTTCTGAAGCTCTTATTAAAAATGAAGAAGTTGATCTTTTCGCATTTATGCAGAATGTTAATCCAGGAATAAAAAAGATTGCTGAAGGTTATCATATTGGAGATTTAAATGATAATGAACGAATCCTAGAGTACGCAAAATCAGTTAATGCAGATTTTGCTATCATAGGTCCTGAAAATCCATTATCAAACGGAATTGTAGATACACTTGAAAAAGCTGAAATCAATTGCGCGTCTCCAAATAAGGAAATGAGTAAAATAGAATGGAGTAAAGTTTTCACTAGGAATCTCATGAAAAATAAAAGGATATCAGGCTGTCCTGAATTCCATATATTTTCTCATGAAGATACTGAAGAGCATATTGAACGAGAACTGAAGAGAATAATTAAAGATTTAAACAATCATATTGTAATCAAACCTGATTATTTAACAGGAGGAAAGGGGGTTAAAGTATGGGGAGACCATCTTAATTCTACTAGAGAAATCTTTGATTATGTGAAGGAAGTTTTATCCCAAGGGACTAAGAAAGTAATTATTGAAGAAAAACTAGAAAAACCCAAAGAACTTAAAAATTCTGAATTCACGTTACAATCTCTAGTTAGCGGAAAAGATATTATTCCTATGCCTTTAGTTCAAGATTTTAAGCGCGCTTATAATGAAGATAGAGGACCAAATACTGGTAGTATGGGTTCATATTCTTCTGCAAACCATAAATTAGCTTTTTTATCAGATAACGAATATGATAAAGCGATACAAATAATGAAAAAGACTGCACAAGAACTTGGTAATTATAAGGGTATTCTATATGGTCAATTTATGCTTACTAATGATGGTATCAAACTTATTGAATTTAATTCTCGTTTTGGAGATCCGGAAGCAATGAATGTACTTCCTCTTCTAATCGATGATTTTTCTGAATGCTGTGAGAGAATAATAACTGGAAATTTAACAAAGGCAAGATGGAGGAAAAAGGCGACCGTCTGCGTTTATTTGACTCCACAAGGTTACCCTATTCAACCTAAAGAAAATAAAGAATTAACTGTTAATAATACTAAAATTAAGGACTATAATTGTAATTTATATTTTGCTTCTGTAGATTAAACTGCTGATGGAAGAATTTTAACGACTCGTTCAAGAGCAATAGGAATCTTAGGCTTAGGTGAATCAATTAAAGAAGCGAGAAAGAAAGCTTATAACGCGGTAGCCAGTATATATGGAGAGTTACATTTTCGAACGGATATAGCAGAGGGCTTTTAAAATGGGTTTTGGATTATATAATCCAGAAAAGATTTTCACGAAGAAAATCCTTGATAATATTAAAAAGACGTGGAAAGATTCTGTTTTTATAGAAGCAGGTTATGCTATAATTAAAGAATCAAATGGTTATTCACTTGAACATGTAGATGGAACTGGTACAAAAGGCTATCTCCATTGGTTAGCAGGAACTTATGAGGAAGCAGCAATTGATGCCTTTGCAATGAATGTTAATGATCTAGCTATTTTAGGTTTTAAACCAAAAACTTTGAATTGCCACCTAATTTTACAAGAAGAAATTGAACAAGCAATAACTTCTGTAGTCTCAAAGCTATCCGACCTATGTATAGAATATGATATTATTTTCACAGGGGGAGAAACTGCGATCTTAAATACACTTAAAGGAATGGAAATTGGTATCCATATGACTGGATTCGCTACTCATATAATTAATATCCCATTAAGCGAAGGAGATTTAGTATATGGACATTTAAGTACTGGAATTCATAGTAATGGGTTAACTTTAGCTCGAAAAATCTTAAATAGTGATTTTAATGATTATTTACTTGAAGAACTTACAATACCAACTGCTATTTACTTTGATATATTAAAGAATACTAATTTTGTAAAAAAACGGATGCATATTACAGGAGGAGCTTTCACAAAATTAAAAAAGTTAATTTCTGCTGAATACGATTTATTGATTGATTTAAGTCAAATTAAACCTTTAAAAATTTTTGAACTTCTCTATACAAAGCTAGATGAACTAATTAAAAATCCATCTTTTGAGATGCTTAGAACGTATAATTGCGGGATCGGATTTATAGAAATAGTTGATCCAAAAGATAAAAAACGCTTTGAAAAGGTGGCGCCCAAATCTAAATTGATTGGAGAGGTACTTTCAAGGGGTAATGGAAAAATCCATGTGATCTCACCTTTTGATAAGTTATCAATTCAATATTAATAAGAAAAGATTGGTAGAAAATGAAAAAAGAAAATTTAATCAAACAAAGGCTATTTGCAAATAGTATCTTACGTCAGCTTAAGAAGACTCATACATATGATTCTCTTTCACGATTGTTTACACACTGCGAAGAAAATAAGGAATCGAGAAAATCAAATGAAATTCCAATTCCAGTGCTTGCTCGTTATGTCAAAGGACATGTCTTACCTTCTGATGAGCGTACCAAATGCATTATTAAAACTTATGACGAACTATTAAAGGAAGAAGTCCGAAAAAATGTATCGGTTAATGAACAAGGACATTTCAATCATTTACCTCTTCTTTATAACACTATTCTTCTCCAGCATGTAGCCGCGTTCGTCGTTTCAGAATTTTCTTACATGGATATTGATAAAATTCTATCAACAAGTACGGACGGACTACCAATAGCTTATGCAGTCGGTTTCGAACTCGGAGTAGAGGTGGTTTATGCTAAAAAGAAGAAAGAAATAGGAGTTCAACGGTTTATAGAACAACAAGTATATGTAGGGGCTTATAATTATTCGCTTTATATCCCAGAGGGTTCATTAAGGAAGGGTGAACATGTATTAATAGTTGATGATGCTATACGTTCTCAAATAACGAGTTTAAATCTCATAGAATTATGTAAAAAAGCAAAAGCAATTCCTGTTGGTGTATTTGCACTTATTTCTGTGAATGATGGTGCTCGAAAATTGGAAAAACAGGTGTCCTTTCAGGTTAAAAGTCTAATAGCTCTATAAAGGCAGTTTATTCATTACAGCTAAGTTAATAACAATAAGAATTAATAGTTTCAGAGGAATTAATTTATGATAATAAAAATCCTGCTATTTTAAACGTGAAATCATGTTTAATATGAAATTATTTGAAAAATGATACATTGGTGTTGAAAATAACCCATAAATATGTTATTATAACTGGGGGAGTTATGAGTGGGTTAGGGAAAGGTTTATTAGCAGCCTCACTCGCAAAACTGCTGGAAGCTTCTGGTTTCAGTGTTTTACCAATCAAATTTGATGGTTATCTCAATATGGATGCTGGAACTATTAATCCATATAAACACGGAGAAGTTTATGTTTTAGATGATGGAACTGAGACAGATATGGATCTTGGGGAGTATGAAAGATTTCTAAATAAGTCCCTTTATTCTATCTCTTCTCTGACTGGTGGGCGCATTTTTCACGATATTATTGAGAAAGAGAGGAAAGGAGAATTTCTAGGACAAGATGTCCAATTTATTCCTCATGTTACCAATGAAATTATCTCTTGGATCAGACAAAAAGATAATTCTGTTGACATTACAATGGTCGAAATAGGTGGTACAGTTGGAGACATTGAGAATGCTTACTTTATTGAAGCGATGAGGCAATTAAGTTTAAGAGTAGAACAGGATAATGTTTGTTGGATCCATGTAACCTTAATTCCATTTCTTAGTGTTGTTGGAGAACAAAAATCAAAACCAACGCAAGCTAGTGTTAAAACATTGCAAGGTATGGGAGTACAACCAGATATACTGTTATGTCGTTCAGAAAAGCCATTAAATAGAGAGGTTCGTGAAAAAATTGCATTATTCTGTAATGTTTCACTTTCGAACGTTATTTCAGGTTATGATATTCCGATAATCTATAATTATCCTTTTCAATTATTGCAGGAAGAGATATTAACAAGTGTATTCACCAAGTTAAAAGTTGGCCCAAGAAAAGTACCTACATTAGAAAATTGGAAAAAATTAGTAGATGGAATCGAAAATCCAAAAGGTGAAATAAATGTTGGGATAGGAGGGAAATATACTCAACTTGGGGACGCGTATATTTCAATTACAAAAGCTTTAACCCATGCAGGAGCATATTTACAGTTAAAAGTAAATACTATTTTCATTGAAACAACTTCGCTTGAAGAAAAGTCAGTAGAAGAAGACCTAAAACGTTGTGACGGTATTATCATTCCTGGAGGATTTGGCCAAAGGGGAATTGAGGGGAAAATCAAACTCATAAAAAAGATTAGAGAAGAATCTTACCCATTTTTAGGAATTTGTTTAGGTCTACAGTGTGCTATCATTGAATATGCTAGAAATGTTTGCGGGATGAAAGATGCAAATTCTACTGAATTTAAAGATAACACCCCATATCCAGTTATAGATTTATTACCGTCACAAAGGAAGGTATATAGAAAAGGAGGAACTATGCGTTTAGGTTCCTATCCTGTTAAAATCAAAGAAGGGACGTTAGCTAATAGAATCTACAATAAGGATATTATTCAAGAGAGATTTCGTCATCGTTACGAAGTAAATCCTGATTATGTTTCTGATTTAGAGAGTAATGGATTTATTTTTTCAGGTACATCTGATGATGGTTCTGTTGTTCATATTGGAGAACTTTCTAATCATCCATTTTTCATTGGTACCCAGTATCATCCTGAATTCTTATCAAGATTTGAAAATCCTTCTGAAATTTTTAAAGCCTTTGTACAATCCTGTTTTGAATATAAAAAGAGGAAAAAGTAAGTTGAATGAAGAAAATAATTTCATAACTCCTCATATTATCGGTATTAAGAATATGTCTGAAGATTACATTCAAAGTATACTTGATGATGCATTTAGAATCAAACAAAATCCAACTAAATATGCTGAAAACTTGAAGGGTAAAATTCTCGCACTTGCATTTTGGGAAGCTAGTACTAGAACTCGCTTATCTTTTGAAAGCGCTATCCTTCGCCTAGGAGGTCGAGCTATTGGATTTTCTTCTCAAGCAGGGACATCGATTGAAAAAGGGGAATCTTTATCTGATACTATAACAATGCTTGCTGGATATTCAGATTGTATAGTTATCAGACATCCCATGCGTGGATCAGCAAAGCTAGCAGCTCGTGTTGCAGATAAATATGGAGTTCCAGTCATTTCAGGTGGTTCTGGAACTCAAGAACATCCAACTCAGGCCCTTCTAGACATTTTTACGATACAAGAGTTTCATCATCGCTTATCTGGATTATCTGTAGGAATTGTTGGAGATTTAAGGTATAGTCGTACAATATCATCACTTCTTTTTGCACTTAGTAAATTCGGACGTAATACTATTCATTACCTATCGCATCCTTCTTTAAAACTCCAAGAAGAACTAGTTTATGATCTTGAATCCACTGACTTAGAATTACACAAGGCAATTAGCCTAACAGATATAATTGGTGATCTAGATGTTCTGTATGTAACCAGATTGCAGAAAGAAAGATTTCCAGATCCGATGTTATATAATAATGTGAAAGGACTCTATCAGTTACGTTCAGATTTACTAAAAGCTGCAAGAAAAGATTTAATCATTCTACATCCTCTACCTAGGGTAGATGAGATTCCGTATGAAATTGACCGTTTACCCCAAGCAAAATACTTTGAACAGGCTGAGAATGGAGTATATACTCGAATGTCAATTTTAAATAAAGTACTACAAGGTAATCCAATTCTATAGAGAGAAAAAAAATGACAGAAGAAAATAGCGATGGAAAACAACTTACAGTAAAAAAAATTGACAATGGCATTGTAATTGATCATATTGAGTCAGGAAGCTCATTTTATGTTCTAAGAGCATTAAATATTGATGAAAATTTTCCTCATTCGGTTTTCATTGCAATGAATGTTCCATCCAAAAAGCTTGGAAGAAAAGATGTTCTGAAAATTAGAAACTTTAGGAAAAACGATTTGAATTTAGACGTCCTAGGTTTATTGATTTCTGGTAGTAATCTAGTGTATATTGAAAATTACAAAATTGTAGAGAAAGAAAGGATAAAAACTCCCAAAAAAGCATATGGAATTATTAAATGTCCTGGACTAAAATGTATAACAAACTTAAGAGAAGATGTTGAGACAGAATTTCATGTAATTGGAAACAACGATAATGGAAATAGAGAAGACATAAAATTGCGTTGTGTGTATTGCGATAAAATGTTCAACATCCACGAAAATATATCTCTAATCCGTTAATAGAGAGTGAATGATGATCGACCTGCGAACAAAGATCGGAGATATAACAATCCGTAACCCTCTGATCTTGGCTTCAGGTGTGTTTGGATCTTCTTATTCTTCACTTAATCGTGCATATAAAGAGGGGTTCGGTGCTGTTACCACAAAATCTATTGGCATTGAACCGAGAGATGGATATCCCAATCCCTCTATTATCTATCTTCCTGAAATTAAATCAATTCTAAATGCAGTGGGTTTAGCAAATCCTGGTTATATTGAATTTACGCAAGAGTTAAACAACCTAAAAAACGATGTTCGATACATCATCTCCTTATTTGGTTCTAATCCTAAAGAATTTGCCCAAATGATAGAACATATGAACAAACAAATAAAAAATAATTATCCAATTGCTTATGAATTAAACTTAAGCTGTCCTCATGCCAAAAAGGTAGGTATAGCTGTTGGAACTGATCCAGAAATAGTGAGTAGAATAATACGTACAGTTAAAAAATATACACATGTTCCAATTTGGGTGAAATTAACACCAAACATTACCGACATAATTTCAATAGCAGAAGCGGCCGTTTCAGCAGGAGCAGATGCATTAGTAGCAATTAACACACTTAAAGCATTAAAGGTCGATATTCATATCAAAAAACCTGTTTTAGGAAATATACGCGGTGGCCTTTCTGGCCAGGCTATTAAACCAATCGGAATTAGGATGATATACGATTTATTTGAAAATTACGGACCGAAAGTGCCATTGGTCGGTGTAGGAGGAGTTTGGAACTGGGAGGATGTAATTGAATATATTTTAGCAGGAGCAAATGCAGTTCAAATAGGTTCAGCTTTAGCCGACATCTCTTCTCCTGCTCAATTGGCTTCAAGTATTATTCAAGGGATTACAAGATATCTCTCTGAAGAGGGTACGAATATAACTGAACTAAGAGGAAAAGCCCATGAATAATCGAATTGATGTACCTCTTTGTTTGCCAATAGAAAACATTACTGATGAAGGAACACAAACTAAAACATTAGATTTTTCGCTTCCTCAAGAACTCAATCTTAATCCCATACCTGGCCAATACTTCATGTTGTGGAATCCAGGTGACGATGAAATTCCAGTATCAGTAAGTAAATTTAATAATAAGTACCAAATTTCTTTCACTATCTGCTCTGAAGGGCAAACTTCTTTCAATTTAATAAATAAAAATAAATTCGATCTAATAGGATTACGTGGACCTTTCGGAAAAGGATTTGATTTAATAGAGAAAGGAACAGCTATTCTTATCGCTGGAGGAATGGGAATCGCACCTTTAAGATATCTGATTCATACCTTACTGAAGCAAAAAAATCTCAAGATTATTATTATTCAAGGAGCAACTTCAGAAAAAAAATTATTTTATAAAACAGAAATAGCAAATTGTCCTGTTAAAAGTTATTTTTGTACAGATGATGGATCTTTTGGATTTAAGGGTTTTCCAACCGAAATCTTAGATAAAGTTATAAAAAATCTCTCTGATACAGACACATTTGAAATTTATTCATGTGGTCCAGAAACAATGCTTAAATCTGTTTTAAATCTTACTATGAAGTGTTCAATCGAAGCTAATACTCAATTTTGCTTGGCAGATAGATATATTCGTTGCGGTTTTGGGATATGTGCTTCATGTACTTTAGATGGCCTAGGATTAACCGTTTGTCATGATGGACCTGTATTTCGCGGAAATATATTGAAAAATGTCAAAGATTTTGGATCTTTTGGTAGAAAAGCAAATGGATCTAAATATCACATTTAAATTAATTCAACCAATTGTGAGTAATTCTTCCTTTATTAATTGTTAAAATAGGCCATCCTTGCAATTTCTCTCCTTCCCAAGGACTCCATTTACATTTTGTTAGAAGTTCATCTGAAGATACAGTTTTGATTAATTCTAGATCAATTACGGTAAGATCAGCAATTTCTCCTGGAATAATAGTCCCTTTTGATCGGATTTTCATTAATTTTCTCGGATTTAAAGCAAAAGCATCAATGATCAGTTTTAACTTAAAAAT
>JBHLKP010000042.1:0-24621 GCA_048886525.1 Candidatus Hodarchaeota archaeon
AACCCTTCAGATTTACTTTAGCAAATCATAGCTTTCATATTTTTTGATAAATTCTAGGTATTAAGGTATTTAAAAACTGTGTGGTGTATTGAGTTACTTGGTGTTTATAGTATCCGAAATAGGTTTTATTATTGAGTAAATCTAGAATATTCAGAAGTAAACGGGATTGAAAGAGTTATTGATCATTTTTCATTTTATAGGCATCTGAATCTTTCATTAAAAGACTCACAATTGCTGCTATTAAAAAAATAACTGTAAAGAGAAGCATATCTGGCATTATTAGGAAAATTATCCCTCCTAACTGGCCGAACATCATTAGTACACCATTGGAACTTTCTTCAGGCACAGGATGCGTAATTTCAGCTGCATAAGTTAGTCCAACTGGTAATGCTGGTACTAATATGAACCCAAAAATAAAGGCTAATATTATTGCTAACACAAAATCATCAGTAATCCCCAGAAATAGGGTTAAAGGTGTACCTGCGATTAAAGCAATATTTAAAAAGATTTTTCGTTTGCTTAATTTATCTGAAAGTGAAGAAAGAATCACTGCTCCAAAGATTCCACCCAATATAATCAAACCCCCAATTATCCCAGTATTAGGAGAAAATCGGTTGAAGATATCATCTATAGCACTCAATAAAGCATTGAATATTCCTAGACCAGCAAAAAGTAAGAAAATGAGTAAGTTGAAATCTCTATTTTCAAATAAATTTCTGATACCTTTAGTTTGAAAGGTTTTTTCACGAAAATATGGATTCGGTGGGTGTGAGGGTTTATCTCTCACAAATAACAGATATAGAACCATTGAAATTAAAGATAACAAGCCATAGATAAGTAATACAAATTCTATACCATTCGTTGCATAAAGTGGGTAAGTAGCAATCATTGTAATTATTATCCCAATAAATAATGACATTGTTCCTAAGCCAGTCGCAGTTGCTTTCTCTTCCTCTGGGAACCAGTTGACAGCAAGTTTTGTAAATGAATTCAAAACGAATGGTTGACCAATAGCAACCATTGTCTGGCAAAGTAAAAGAAAGAGAAAATTAGTTCCCGTAAACACTCTTAGGAAACCAAAAATACCTGTAAGTATGACACCTATCCCAGTTCCCCATTTCAACCCATATTTTTCAATTAACCAACAAGCAGGAAAATTCACTGGAATGTAGATAATCATGAAACTAGCTGCTAGCAGCAAAATGGCTTCACTGCTTACATTATAGTAACTAGCTACTTCATTCATTATTGGTGCGAAGGTTATCCAGATAATTTGTGTCTGAATCGCAACAAACATGAAAAGTATTAACACAATCCACCTGTATGAAAAAATTTCAAAAGATAACGATTCATTTTTCTCCATAATTAACCCTTCTATCAGATTTTTAAATTTAACCGAGAAATAGTTTATTTCGCTGTTTAATACAAATAGATTCTCAAAAATGAAAAATATCTAAATAATTTTTGACATCTATTTGTATTCTAAAGTTATCTTTCATAAGAAAAGTTGTAGGTATTTTTAAGAGGAATAGATTGTTAGATCTTAGCGGTTCGTTTTAAGCGGTGTTAGCTGGTGATCTTTCTTTTTTCTCGGGTAGCAAAAAGACAAGAAACTAGTTTTAATAGAAGAGATCTCTTCTTAAGGAAAAGCTTCTATTATTTCCTTAATATCAGGCTATAAACTTGAAAAAAGATAGAAGGATGGGCTTTTAGCCTCCAGAAGAAAAAACTTCATTTTACCCAAATCAATCGTTAGAATGGGTAATCGATTTGATATCCTACTGAAGTATTTATAAGACTCCTAGTAATAAAGTAGCCAACTAAAGAGGAAAGTTTTGAAGATGACCACAACTGAACTGGAAAATAGGTTAGAAAATTATCCAATCAAAATTGTTTGTTTCTCCGCAACACTTACACTCATTAGTTATCTGTTAGGCTTTGTTGTACTTTATGTTCTTCATCCTATTCTTGGGATTTTATTTCTATTACTAGCATTCTCAACAATCCTAGTCAGCATGAAATTAAGGTGTACCCACTGTTATTATCTGGGGAAATATTGCAATTTTGGGCTGGGAAAACTGGCTGCTATATTATTCAAGAAGAGAGGAGATCAAGAGGAATTTAAAAATCTTAAAAAAGTAATTCCAACTGCTATTTTAAGTTTTGGAACAATGTTACTCCCAGTATTTGTAGGAATTTGGTTGATATTTTTTGATTTTACTCTAGTTAATATTGGTCTTCTTTCAGTGTATATTTTATTTGGTATTTTACCGAATTTTTTAGTAAGAGGTAGCTTCTGTGATAAATGCATCCAAGGACAACTTGGATGTCCATCTTATGAGCAAATGATCAAAGCAAGGCAAAAATGAAGCCCTTATCTTAGTTTTGGTTTTTTATCTTAAAGATATCCTTTTTCTGGCATTTAGGAAACGAATAATGATGAGAATTCTTGAATATGATGAGGTTGATCCTTTAGAAGTGCTTCAACTTAATCTATTGGCACTAGGGTTTGCGCTCACTCCTGAGCGAGTTAAATTGATACGTCAATATGATCCTCGCCCCTTCCCTTTTTTTGCTTTGTATGCTATTGTTGATAAGGTCGTTGCGGGACAAGTTGGTGTTTTTCGTTTGCCAATGGTATCTGTTGATGGTCCAGAGGATGTTGGTGGTGTTTGGGCAGTTTGTACGCATCCTTCCTTCATTCGTCGAAATATTGCTAGTCGCCTATTAAATGAGGCTCATAAGAGGATGCAGGCGGAAGGTTTGAGATTTTCAACTCTTGGGACATCTAAACACCGTGTCGCTCACATTCTTTATCAAAAACAAGGATATTGGGATATTTTCTTCTCTGCATCAATTTTATTTCGTCATGAAATCATAAAGGATGGTAATAAAGATCTTCATATAGAACAAGCAAGACATGACAGTCTGCATCTTGCTGATAATCTATTTCGCAAAATTTCAAGTAATTATCTTGGATTTGCTAGGCGGTACGAACCATTCATACCTGCAATGGTAAAAATAGGGGAAATTGCAATGGGGAGAATAGAGGAAAAGAATATTTGGTTTGTATGGGAAAAAGACAAGCTTGTGGGGTACTTCATTGCAGAATATTCTGGATCAATTCTAAATATTCAAGACATTTTACTAAAAAAGAATGTAAATCCTTTAAATGCAATTAAATCACTGGCTAGAAAGTTACCAGCACCTTACATTCAAATTAAATCGAATTACAATTCTATTACAAAGAGTTTATCAGATTTGTTAAAAGATAGAATCCTGGTTGTTCCCCAAGATTGGAGTACTTTTATGGTAAAACCATTAAAAAAAGATGTAATGAAGAAAGATCTAAAAAGTCTTTTTGGTATTGGTACCGATCGATTTTTATTTTCCTGGCTGGATAGTACATAAATAATGTGTTTAAAGAACCTTGTATTAAAACATCTAAACTTCCTTGTGATAGACGCAGATATTTTTGAAATATGGGAGAGAGTTTAAAAAATTTATTCTTACAATAATGTTCTTTTAGCCTCTTTGAAGATTTTTTTTAGTTTTTCTTCTAAATCGGATTCCAATTTTTCTACCTTATGATTCACAAGAATTTCTTTAGCAGTTTTCTCTGCTCTCGTGACTAAATCAGCTGCGCCAGAAGCTGTCCAAGTACTATATGAATCCCGGCTTACTAGCCTAGATATGTACCATTCTTCTCTCATAATTTGGCTCGTTTTCGGATGGAAGAGGAAAGTCTTCCCAATACCAATTTCTTCAATCATTTCCGCACCTAAATGAAAATCATCTACTAAAATTCCTTGAACACCTCGTCTAAGGTGAGCAATGATTTCATCATCAATAACAACCTGTGTAGGGGAAGATATTAACCCACTACCGAGGCCACCGATCCCTGATATCATATCTGCTCCAGCAGCTAAAGACATCATCCAGATATAACATTTCTCATAGGCAACTTGAGGATTAATACAATGAGAATCACTTACTCCCCAGCCTGCATTAACAAAGAGGCCGTATTTTTCTTTACATATTTGAGTAGCTGCTGCTTGGAGCAATCCAACCTCGGGTGAACCTGAATTAAAAATTCCATAACGTGGATTCGAAAGACAAGGCCGGACAAATACAAATTGAGATAAACCCGGCTTTTTCACCTGACCCAAAATAAGTCCCATTAGTATTTCAGCTACGAACAAAGTTAATGTCCCTGCTAGAGAAGCTGGAGCTGTCGATCCCGCCTGTGGCATTGAACCAACATCACAGGATGATCCAAGCTCAATTCCTTTCCAATAGGCATCTAATTGATCAAATGGAAATTGTAATGGACTTGTAGCAGTAACACCAATACCTAAGCTATATTCTGATATATCACGGTCCCCTAGGAGAGCAACGAGCATTTGTATGACAAAAGGAAACCCTTTCTTTAAAGCGATTCCAGCTGGATCGATTGGCTTAGTTGTATTCTCAATCAGCGTTTTTGTTATTACTACACCCTGCAAGGCAGGAGGAACATCATAGGGAACAACTGGATCGACTACCCCATCGACATTGGGGAGATAGTCACAAATTTTAGTGAGATCTATCAGATCAGATAATTGGGCTTCTCGGTGACTTCTTGATTTTAAATCGATTATGTGGGTCATACCTTCAGGTGTGTGGGTTTTAGCCATCCCTTGGCCTATAATCCAATCTTTTTGGGGATCTCTGGCAGCATATTTAATTGAGTGCCCACAGGATTCAAGTGAGGAATTAACGATGTCTTCGTTTGTTATAAAAACCCTTGAAGTTGTGAAGTCGACTTTTAATCCGTTTTTCGATAGGAGATTCAGCCATTTATTATCTTGAATCTCACAACCAACGGTTTTTAGTATGTTCAATGCGGCTGAGTGAATTGAATCTTGTTCTTGTTGGCTTAAAATGGACAATTTTACCATAAATAATCCAAAAAATTCGTAACATTTTTAAAATTTATGTTGAGTCAGTTTTTTTTCTCTTTTGTTTGCAGATATTAGTCTAACAAACACCCCGAAGAGCTAATTATAGAAATTGTTAGTAGTCTGGTAATACAAGATTTGTGATAGAAATTGTATTTGGAAAGCTATTTTTTCTTGAAACTGCTTTAATATTTTATCTTTTTCAAAGCTTTCTTAGTTTTCTTAGTCATAGGAGCGATTTTCGTACTTATAGGTTTTAAATCAGCATAATGTTTGTACTCCACATATGAAGTATCCTTTTTCTTCGAAGATTTATTTTTACTTCTGGGGTAGATATGTGGTTTTTTACTTGAAGGTATAATAATCATCTTCCTATAGTAATTAATCTTCCAACAGCATAATTTTCTGATTAAAGGGTATTATAATCATTACATAAACTTTTAGATTATGGAAGATGAGGTAATGCATTACACATATATTCTGCCATTTTAATTCGTAATGTTATATTTTTACATCAATTGGGATAATTTAACTCTATATCACAATTTTTCAATTGCCAGTTTTAACCTCATCTTTAATCAAATTCAGCCTTCCTATAAAATCTTCGTTTAGATTAGGATTTCGGTGAGATTTCCGGAATGCTGAGATTGAGAAATTATTCTACCATAGATATCATTCAAGCACCCGAATTGTACATCCAAGTTTTCAAACGAGAAAAGCAGGAACAAAAACAAGGGGTACACCAATCAGAAAAATTACAGCGAATTTTGCGAGTGTAGAGAGATTTAATGGAAATAGGATAGTAATCAGTGATACTGGGAAGAATGATTATATTATATATGAACATTCTTACTTTGTAAAATTTATTTGACACTCTTGTAAAGTTTTTTTTTCAAAAAACAATAAAAATAGTTATGTTTTTTTTTCTATTGGTGATAATATTATGTCCATTCCATCAGAAAAAGTGATCATTCAGGCTATTGCTCATAATATCCGTAGAGAAGCCTTAAGAATTATATTTAATCAACCACAGACATTTACAGATTTGTTAAATTACTTTGATATCTCTTCGGGCAAGCTGACTTATCATTTGAATCAAATCAAGGGATTTGTTACTAAGAATGAAGAAAACAAATATGTTATTACTCCTCTTGGAAAAAGAGTTCTTGAAATTTTGGATATAATCAATCACGAGATTTCGGAAGCTGATCAGCCATTATTAAAGGAAGCTTTCCTCTCACAGAAAGAAACAGGAAAGCCTCTAGCTTTACAAGGCGTGAATATAGCTCTTGGGATGATTTCTTTCATCATTGTTATCCATCTGATAATCTCGATTGTTGCGCTTAGTACACCTGATACTCCGTTTTTAATTTATCCTATACTTTTTATATTACTCTTAGGAGAAATTTTGATGTTAATATGGTTACTACGGGTTCGGAAATCTACTCCAGCCTTTCTTGAACGATTTTTCAAGCATATTGGTGATGTAGAATAATAAGAATAAGTCAAAATATGAGGTATAAAAAATGAATCTAATTCATTCAGAAAAGCATTTATTTTCAACAACGAATTTATTGGAATTATTATTCATAAGTAGTACTCTTTTTATGGTTTTACCTATTCTAGTTTTTATAACTATGTTTTCTCATGAGGGGGGTCATGGAATAATAGTGGTTCCAGCGATAATACTTAATCGTGAGATCCCAGAAGTTCCTACTGAAAGCCTGCAAGAGAATCCATTCAGAAATTTTCCATTAGGAATTTTTTCTTTGTTATTAGCCTTTCCTTTAGGTATTGTAGCAAATGGAATCCTATCCTATCTTTCGATAAAAAATGCCCAAAAATATCGTAACGGCGAATCAAAGAAAGGGTTATTTCTTCTATCAGTTTTTATTGGATTCTGTATATTAAATCTGGGTGGTATCTTAACTAATTTCTTTGGACAAGATTTCTCATTTATTATTCAGGATATTTTAAAAATTCCTTCTAATGAGCAATGGTTCAAATATCTATTACGTATAATAACTTACATTGGTTTCCCACTATTTTTAGTTATAAAATATAGGTTTAAGATTGATCAAATGCTGGTTATTTCTGGAACTACTTACCTAGGCTACATTGCTGTAGTTGAAATGATTGTACCACATATAGCTCCTATTTTAATGGCCAACTTTTGGTGGTTGTTTATTATTGGATTATTAGTATTAATTAGTACAATAACCATTCTCATTAAGAATATTGAATTAAGAGTAAAGAAGTCAGAAAATTCTTTAAGTAGTGGACTGTCATAGATTAGAAGATAATAATGTGAGAAGGATTGTGCTCTACACTTCCTAATAATAGAAATCATAATGTGAAAAAAAGATTAGGAAATACTTCATGAATATAATGAGAAAAAAAAAATGCAAAATACAAAAAGAACAGCTGAATACTTGAGGAATCAATACCGCTTCTACTTGTTTTACATTCTTATGCTTGTCACCACAGTGGCGCATATCTTTGAAGAAATCATAGGAAACTTCTGGATCTTAGAAGTTATCGGCTTGGAAATCTTTTTACTCCTGAATTGGCTTTTATTTTGTATTCCATTTTTAATTTTTTATTTTGTTTTACTTGAAAAACGATACGCTTACAAACTCAGTATAATATTTGTTATATTTATGGGTATTCAGGGAATTGGACATAATCTAGGTACCCTGATAACAGGGAGTTACTATAGCGGGTTTGCAGGGGGGTATACAGGTGTTGTATTTATCTTTCTTTCTATTCCATCAATTTATTATATTCTAAAAACTATGCCTCAAAATATGAAATCGAATTAGTAAAAAAGAGAAGAGGAGAATGTTTAGGGTTCAGAAACACAAATTATAATTGAAATTTAAGACACGGCTACTCAATTAAAAAACTAAGTTACGTTATAGTCATAAGTTCAAAGTGTGACGTATTATTTTTCATGGCAGTGATAAAACAACTAATGATAAGGACTCAGTTCTTTCCATGTTCTATTAGCATGAAATAATTCGGTTGTGTCTACTACTTAGCAGTTTTGAGAAAAAAAAGAATGATAGTCCATTTATGAGCTAATTATAAGGAAAACTATCCTTTTTAGTTTCACCTATTAGTTTTAAAGAATTGTAAAAAATGCTGAGAACCACCATTTAAATTAATGGACGAGGAATAGATTATGAGTAATAAGGATAGACCTAAATGTATGCACTGTGGAAACCCAGCTGATTATATTTGTGCAAACTGTGGTAAATATGCTATTTGTGAAGATGAGGAAGATGATTACTGCCCAAAATGCGGAGAAGAAAACGGATTTTGGACCGAAATATGATTTATCAAATTATATAAATGTAATAAAATAGGTGTATTGTATGAGCGATAGAAAAACCCAGTACGAGAGACAACCCAGAGAAATGTTTTCAGTTACTTGTTCCGAGTGTGGACAAGAAACAGAAGTTCCTTTCAAGCCCGATGGGAAAAGACCTGTATATTGTAGAGATTGTTATAGGAAAAAAAGGCCTCGGAGATAATTATTAAAAAACTGAAAATATTTTAAGCTATCAAATAACTGGGGTACTAGAGGAAAATCTGTGGATATTAGAGGAAACATTATTACATATAGCTTGTTTAGATTAGAACGATTAGAGCTAAACACAAACTAGCATCATATTTCGGTGTAATATTTAGTTTAATGTAAATATTACAATAAATCCTCTTCTTTTGCCATTATCTCCATACCACTTACGTTTCCCACTTCATTAAATTCAAATTTCTTCTTTGAATCGATAAATCTCAGATTAATCTTTGAAGTTAGACTTTCAAGGACTTTTCCTATCATTTTCCCTTTAATAGGACTCTTTAGTTGAGAAGGTTTAGCTTGAAATGCGTCGATCTCAATAATCTGTTTCTTTTTCATTAGCTTGAAAGAGACCTGATTGTTATTAATGTTTAAATCCTTTAATTTTGCCCGATTATAGCTTGAGAATAAATATAATTTATCTTTATACAAAAATCCTGCTAAGAATCCTGTGAATGATCTTCCTAAATAAGGAATTCTTGCGATAGATGCCATAAAAGAGACCCTTTGCTCTCGAAAATGATTAGATTGCATCCAGACATATCCACTCGGAAATGAATTTCCCCAATCCTTTTCGATATAGCCCTTCCCATGATCAAAAGAAAACTTTTCTCCATTAATATTTAAATGACCATAAATGTCGTGATCAAAGCTTAAAACAGCGTGAGAACATTCCATACGTGGTAAAAAAGCAAAAGGGCCCATTGCTCCGGGCGTGAGGAATTTTATTGGCCATGGCACTTGATTTTTAAACCTAAGTTCCCCTTTAACTACTTGTTCTTGTCCTCTCAAGTCTATTTTGATCATATCGGTAGAAAAATAATTATTTTCGATTTCAACCTCAAATTTATTTTTAGAATATAGAAAATCATTCAAACTAAATTTATTGTATTGGTAATCCCCTGTTATACCATTGAACAGTTGAATGAATGCATGACTAGGATCAGCTGATGAAAAACCAGGTATAATTGCTATCGCTTTTTTTCTTTTCTGATCAACTAGCTTGTAATACCAGCCTTCAAATCTAGAATGACTTATTCCATGGCAAATTTCAGGCTTCCAAATACTTCTCAAATGATTAACTCCAATTATAGAATAGTATACGGCTTTTAAATTGAGTAATGAATATAATTTGATGAAATGATGCATTTTAAACCTCACTAAACGTCATTCTTAATCGAATCTTTAATGAAATCATAATTATTATTATCATCAATGAAATAATCTTGAAAACCCCTTTACGAGATGAATAATTAAAATGCAACAAGTTAAAGGTATTTTATTCAAATTAATTGCAAAAGCAATTAGAGCCAATAAAACTGGTGTTTATGATGATTTACTAATAGAAAGAGATTGGGAAGTGATTTCACAACAGATTCTTACTTCTACCTAGTGTCCTTTTGATATTTATAAGAACTGTTTTGAAGCACTTACGCAAGTTGAAACAAAAGAGAATATGGACATAATTAGAATAGCAGGTAGGAACGAAAGCGAGACAGTTATGACATCAATTTATAAAACAGCTATAATGGAAGGAGGGCTAGTTATTGGTGAAGGTAAAAAAGTTGTCTCTAAATTTCTTGAGAAATCGTGGGAAAGAGGAGATAAAACAACTATAAAATTCATTTGGGAAAGCTGAATTAGAGTATCTGTTTTGGTTATCTTTAAAATACAAAAGCAAAAGCTCTGAAACAAAAATAATAATAATAACTTTTAATTTACTATTATTAGCTGAAACTGGTGAAAAATATGATAATCACAAGGGGAAAATTAGAGTCAAGAATCGCTCATATAATATCCTTTTTCTTTTTGTTCATTTTCTTAAGTTCCTTTCTACTAAATGAAAAATTTGAAATAATAGCAAAAGTACTCGTTTTACTGCTTTAAGTCATTTTGTTTATATTCTTATTAATGAATTTCAAAATTAGCGGATGAATTGTTAAAAGAATTAATTAATAGTTCAGAAAATTAAAAATGAATGACAAAATTTTCTGAAAAGGGAATTTTTAGACAGAAAGGTCGAATAAAGTTATTCCTTGTTTGTTCACCTAAATGCCAGAAAAGATTCAAAAAAAAGAAAAAGGGGGGGGGAACGACACTATTTATCGTCGTTTACGGGAGCTAAAGCAGACAAAACTTAATATACTGAGAATTAGAATCGGGAGTTCAGCAAAGGGGGTTAGCATATCGAGTTTATCTCCGGTATCTCGTGGAGGATTAATGTTCTTTTCGATGGCTTCAGCCCGTAAAACAACCATAGAATTATTATTCTGAAAGATTTCCATTTCTATACTAAGGAGCCAACCACTGGCGATGTCGTAAACCATAGTTTGACGTTCAGTTGTGAAATCATCATCTTTACTATATTCGACCGTTACAGTCATTGTGGTACCATCATTGTAGAGTGTGACTTCTGGTATTTTGTTAAAAAATGATTCGATTAATGTAACATTATTAGTCATGATAAACATAGGTCCACCATCGCTCTCATTAGTGGATGAGTCCTTGTGGAACATTTGAGCGATATTGTATTCTACTGGGTCACCTGTAACAGTCCCATTCGTACTGGAAACGATAGTCATTCTATATTTGATGAATGGTGCGTATACGTCTATAATATCGATCTTCATGGTATCACCTTGTTGAATCACGACTTCTTGCCAGACCCCATTAATTGGGAGCTCAATGGTAAAGTGTTGATCAACTGTAGTTAAACCATCTCCAAATGCGGATAGTGTTAGTACTGTGAACATGTAGGTGACTGAATCACCAGCTTGAGTACCAATTGTGACCCATGAATCGTCCCATGTTGGTTCTGGATATGGGGATTCATCCATATAATAGCGGGAATCAATGATATCCATTTCATGATTGGTACGGCCATTCTCACTGGTATAGCTGTACATATGATGGAGCCATCCCGTCGTTTTTTCCCATTCCATCTTATCTTTGTTAAAATAGCTACCAGATGAATCTGTTCCTTCCCAGCTGACCTTCATAAAGCCATTGTCGACCCACATACCTGGAAAAATCTGTTGTGCGAGTGAATGATTGTTTGTTAAGACAAAAATTGGCATTTCCTTTTGGGATGATAAATAACTGCGATCAAATCGATAAATGGTTTCATCATGTAAAATACCACCTTCTTTGAGAATAAACGTTGCTTGCAGTTCATAACTAATCTCGTCGATATGAGTAACAGTAATTGTTACATTGTCACCAGCCTGTACCTTAATGTCGGATACTAAACCGTCTTGTATAATAGGTGTAAATAATTCATACTGGTAAGTATCGGTATTCCAATCATAGAAGACGATTTTTGCAAAAGTATAAGTGCGATTATCGCCAATTGAGACCCCTAGGGTATAGTCAGCTGGATCCCATGTCATAATTTCACTCATTTCGACATTGAACATTCCAGTTTCATCATAAAGATTTACTCGATAATTAATTAACCATCCTGAATATCGGTCATATTCATATTCGTAATGATATGAGACGTTAGGAGGCTCATATGTATTGTCATACTCTTCATAGTCATATCCAATTCGGACACGATCGTCCCAATCATCGACATACCATTCTGTAAATTCATAAATGTCATGAATAAGCGGAATATTGGTTGTCATGATAAAGCGGGGGAGATTACCTTCAACAACTGAGAGCAAAGAGCGATTGATAGAGAGAATTTCGGATTGATAGGT
Organism: Candidatus Hodarchaeota archaeon; assembly: GCA_048886525.1. Classification (GTDB taxonomy): domain Archaea; phylum Asgardarchaeota; class Heimdallarchaeia; order Hodarchaeales; family Hodarchaeaceae; genus Hodarchaeum. The sequence goes on from JBHLKP010000042.1 coordinate 12,228, forward strand.
AGAGTCAAAAGTTTCAAAAACCAGACTTATATCTATACCGCTTACTGAAATTCCTTCAATTGTCACTATTACTTTTGTGTTTTCAGAAACGAGAAGTGTTTTAGTAATATTACCCTCAGGGAGAACAAGATGAAAATCACGACTACCATATCCCGTGGAAGCATTGTACTGATCAATGTGATGAAATACATAGGTGCGTTGTTCACCAACAGAAACACCTAGTGTGTAATCAGCAGGATTTACTTCACCTATTGGGGGAGTAATAGTATTAATCGCGGAAGTTCCCCCTATCTGAAAAAGAAAAATGACTAGAAGAGAGAGACAAACTGCATTAAAAAAGCTTATGTGTTTTCGTTTCATGGTTTATCTACTCCATTATGGATTGGAAATTGTATGCATACAATCCCAAACAGTATGGAAAGTTCCTAAAAAAATGAACTAACTGATAGATTTCTCACCATGCTACTATTAATAGATATATGGAATAAATATCCGCAAATCGGTAGTTTAAGAAGAGATCTAGAGAAATTATTCGCATTTTTAGAGGAAAGGTTGGTTTGAAGGTTTTTTTAATAAATATCACGTTTATGAAAATACTAATCTAGCAAAATTTTCCATAATCAGCAGCTATTTATCTATGTATTTTATTATATTTACAATATTATTTTTAAGACTCAGGAAGAATAGATGTGTTTAAACCTCCTAAACCTACTAAACATTTGGAATACATAATTCGAGAATTGGAAGAGCTAGAATCATTAGTTTCCTCGTCAATTAATTTTGAAAAGCCAAAATCTGCATTGTTATCTGAAAATGTTCTAAATTTCATTTTTAAATTTCGTTTAATTCGAAATCAAGCTATATTTTTACGCTTAATAATGATTCAATCGAATCTATGGAAAGAAACAGACGTTCTTAACAGGTTGACATTAATAATTGAAAAATTAGATAATAAAATTGAATATTTGAGCTAAATGTAGTATTAAGTGTTAAAAGAATATATTGTTAAGCATTTCCTCAAAGCTAGATAGTACAATTCTCTCCAAAAATTTCGTAATTTTTGATTATTTTTGAGTAAGCAATTTTAAATAAAATTTTCTAGATGTTGCTATATCCTAATTGTAGGAACTGGTTTTCTAATGTTGATAATAAAGCTTATTTGTATTATTGATGCATTCATTGCATTGATCATTTTAATTCCCTTATTATTGAGAAAGGGTGTTTCTTGGCATGGATTATAGCGCTTTTAATTTTAATACAAAATAATAGGGATTATACCTTCTTTGGAATTCGATCTTTTCAAGGTCTCTTATGGAGAAAGTGTAAAAACTAAACAATAATTTGGCTTAACCATTCAATTATTTCATTGAAAATGATATGGGAAAAATTATGAAATATAAAGAAAACCATTTTACCACCTATGATGGCCTCAAGTTATATTATCAAGTATGGCAACCAGAGGAAAGACCAAAAGCCATTATTCAAATTATTCATGGATTAGCAGAGCATAGCTCTCGTTATATGAATGTCGTAAATTTTTTAGTTCCGAACGGTTTTGCTATCTACATTAATGATCTTAGGGGCCATGGAAAATCAGAGGGAGTAAGGGGTTATGTGAATAGTTTCAATGACTATTCTGAGGATGCAAAAATTTTTATGAAACTTATAAAAGAACAGGAGGGAAATGTTCCGTTCTTCCTATTAGGGCACTCAATGGGTGTTTTAATTGCCATTGATTATGCAAAAAAATATCCTTATGAATTGAATGGAGTAATTTTTTCAGGATTTGGGTATCCTGCCACAAGTAAGGTTAACCAGCTCATTGTTTTGCTTTCAGGAATTCTTTCTAAGCTTAGACCGAAAGGAAAAATCAGTATTGAATTAGCTGATGATGTTTCGAGTGATCCGAAAGTCGTTGAAGAATACAAAAACGATCCATTAATTTTTAAATTTATTACTTATCGTCTTGGAGCCGAATATTTGAATGTTTCAAAAAAACTTACCGAATCTTTGTCAAAAGTCCAACTCCCTATTTTAGTTCAATCTGGAGAACTCGATAAACTCACTCTTGAGCCAGCTGAGTTATTTACGTCAATAAATGCCACTGATAGACAGTTAGAAATATATGATGGATTATGTCACGAAGTTTATAACGAACCAGAACCTGGGCGGAACCAAGTATTAACAGATTTAAAGGAATGGCTTGAAAACCGTATATAAGCTTGTTAAAAGTAAAGACTATTCAAAAACCTCAAAATATTATTTCATATGAAGATCGAAAGAAACTCTTGCACTTCAGAATAAGTTCCGTCACGAGTTTGGGATTATAAAATTTAATATTTTGTTTATTCCAAATAATGATATAGAATCTTTACTAAGTTGGCTAATCAATTTTACTATATTCAATGTCGCAAAAACCGTTATCTGCCCTTCTCCAGCTTTCTTTTGTCCTGTGGATAATTTTTCTATTTAGTTCTTTGTAGTGAATCTAGTAGGAAAAAAATTAAAATTAGAAAAACGCTTTAATATGCAAAAAGAGTTTTTCTTAATTAACGAAAATCCGTTATTGTTATTTAATCAATTTTTTATTGATTTTTAGATTTTCTAATTGGATCTTTTGAAAATAAGACTTTACTTACCAGCGGGAACGTCGATTGGAACGCTGATTGTCGTATCCTCCAGAGGAACGCCCTCTTCCATATGAACTGTCTGATTGTTTTGACCCATAACTTTCTCTTCTATTTCCGTATGATCTTTGTCGGGGATCATCCACGTGCGCCGCAGATCGATCATTCTCTGTGTTTATTTCCTCAAAAACGGTTGAATCTTCAGTTATGCTTCCAAATTTACCTTTAGACAATCGAAGAGAATTTTGAAATACATTAGCAAAGCCATTTGATAATTTGTAGACCGATTCCTCTTTCAATGCATCAATATCTTCATTCCAAAGAGTTAGAGTTATTATACCAGTCTCATCCGCAACAGTGAAATCACATACTCTGTGTGTTTCACCCGTTCTTTTATTAATCTCACGTTCTTCATTCTTTTCTGTAACCATAAAAACGACATTTAGACGCTTTTCAAAAGGTTTAACATTTTCTATTTTAACGTTATGAGTTTCTTCTGAACTATAACTTGACATTTTTTACACTTCTTTTTCTAAACGAATAGAACCCCAATCACAAAAAAAAGCAAAATAAGCAAACAATTTCAAGACTCGCAAAAAGAAAGAGGCATTAAACTGTTCCATTCGTCATTTTTTACTTATTAAAAGCAGATTTTGGTTCTGTATGACGATTTATTTACCTATATTTAAGTGTAATCTACATTTTTTTATCATTTTCATCTTCTTTTGAGAACTCACAGTTACTATTTGGAAAAGAAAATAAATTTGTGTTCAGATCTGCTCTAGGTACAATAAATACTAATCATCCTTGAAACGCATAATTTTAGAATTATTAAAATAGAGTTGAAAAAATTATAGCTGTTCAAATACTCGTCAATTCACCATCAGAATAAATATAAACATAAACAGAATGCGATTTTTTGATTTTGAGTAAGTTTAACTTATTATATTTATAAAGATAGAAAAGAGGGTTGATCTAAAAAGAAATTATCAGATATATCAAAAGAAATATAATTATAGCACAGTATGAATTAATCTATACAATAGCTAGTTATCTGGAGCTTTTCAAGAATGTGGTGTACTTATAGAATGAACTAATTATCTGAATTAGAGATAAATAATTCTCTAATTCAAAAGCAAAGGTTTTAAAATATATAAATTTATATTTTGCACACCTACAGGTTTCTATTGTATTCCATAGAACAGGAAAAATAAGTCAAACCACTTTAAAATATTACACCTGAAAATAATCTTCAGAATTAAATACCAGATTAATCATCTCTTAGATTGCTATTTGGGAGTGGAAACTAGAGTATTTTACGCTAAAAGGTTAGTATTAAACAAACCTTTTACCAATGAATAAGAAGAAAGTTAGCCAAAATTTTACTATGATTTATGTTTTATCAGAGTATAACTACCAATAACCGCTCCAGGATTTGAGAAGCCAGTCCTTGATTGTTTTTGAGTATGCAGTGAGCTTTAAAATTTTATTTAACCATCCTGCAAGGGTCACTCCTGCTTCGATTTTGAACCTGAGTTGGATAAGCCATTCATTAGGTTGATTAGAATAATAGGTTATTGAAATTGGCACATAAGGAACTGCTGCAACGAATGGGCCTCCAACGTCATATATCAAGAAGGCAAGTTTACAGGTTACCTTGGGGGTTGCACTTAGACCTGCCGATCCTGATATTTTTGGATTGCCTCGGTTAACACTTACATCGCTATCCCATATTGTACTCCAGCCAGATGTTTTATCCCATTTTACCCCAGCCTTATATATTGTCTCCAAAGAGACCCAATTTGAGATCGATATTTCACCCCAAGCTTCGAATTCAATACCAGCATCTACGGTCAATTGTAAATTAGCCCAGACTGGTACGCTGCCAGCCCAAAAATAAAATCTATTTGATAGTGTTAATAATCTGTAAGTCCACTCCTTGTTATATCTGACTCCAACACCGAGGGAAGCTTCCACTTTTATTGAAGGGGTTATTTTCATCCATGATTCAAACCATTGGAGCTTATACCCACTCCATGTCCATTTCCTCTCCCACCCCATAAACCATTGTATTTTTAATATGGGAGTCGCCCTCAGGGTAATATCTAATCCAACAGTTCCACCAATTCTCCAAGTCTTCTCACAAGGACTGGGAGCTATCGTATAACTCCATGTTTTCGACCAATCACTTCCTGGTTTACATATTCTTTCTATGATGTTACTAGGAGGGATATAAGGATGAGAATAGTTGATAGCGAATACTTTATATTGGCCTAACGCTGTTGCCAGATAAGTTTCATTAGCGGTAATATTTCGTTCAGTTACAATGATTACTTCATCTACAATGATCTTTCCCGAAATAACTGTCACATTGGTTTGCATGAAAGTACCCTCCCCAAAATCTATTGTCCAATTCAGCCCATTGAGCTTGTTTTGATCGTAGAGGGTGTGTCCAGCGGGTAAGCTAATATTTATTAACCAATTAGAGATGTATTTCTGTTCACCTGGAAATGATTGAAGCATTAACATCATATATTGTAATTTTGTGAACAAAAACTCTGCAACCAACGCTTTATCACTATCATTCCAAGCTCCTAGATTAATTCGCCAATCTGAGCCACCTATGTATTTAGCAAGACTTGAAGAGTGAGCTATTACAGATATTTTGGTTTCATTAGTCGTACTTAATGGTATTATTTTGGATTGAGTCACATTCATATTAAATCCTAGGAGAATTAGTTGTTCCATTGACATTCCTTGGTAAAATGCCTCTTTAACTGGTGCATAATTTGTTCGCTCTTCTGGGGGAGTTAAGCCTCCAAAAATAAGTTGTGCGTAACTCACTCTCTTTGGTTCAATTGTCACATTAGTACTCCGTTCGGTGCTATTAAATGTCCCATAAATTGTATAGATGCCAGGGAGAACATTGTACCAAATATAACCAGACTTAGATATATTTATTTTCGCTGATCCTTCTGGTCCACGATAGTACACGTTTGTACAATTAACTAATGTTCCATTATAATATCCTGCAACATATAAATTCCCTGTTGCATCTAGAGTTTTCTCATAATTATGTGCGGCAATAGCGAGATCTTTAACATCAATCTTTCCATCCCAGTTAAGGTCTAATTCAGAATTCCAGTCATCATCACCAATTATAGATCCAATATTTTCCGATATGAACTCTAGATCCTCTCTCTCAACTTTTCCGTTACCATCACTTACATCCCCTTGTAATACAGCGGTTTTAATTCCTTTTTCCAAGATAGTCTCATCTTCAACTGAAATATTATCTGGTACTTCATATTCGACATCAGGTTGAAGAACCGATGTATTAGAAAAGAAGGATTGCCTCAAGAGGTCTGCAAGTGGAGATTCAGGAATATTAATGCTGAGATTTATATTCGCGCTCCCATTTGGTAATACCTCAATATCTTGGAAAATAGAAATTTCAACTTGACTGGCAACGCTCTCAACCTCTGCTTGAATTAACACTTTTCCCTCAGTTGAAGCTTCTGTTGCTTCAAAATTGTAGCTATCATCAAAAATTAATGGGCCTAATGGATAGCTTTCAGTGGGATAGTATTTATTGTTTACAACATAGAACGTATCATTAGAACCACTCTTAGTTGGGTTACCGCTACCGATTCCCATCTCATCAGTCTGCATCGCGGAAACTGTGATGAATGGAACAGCCGAGCTGACTACATTTAAGGAATTATGACCATAGGTATTCCAGTAGATTACCAAATCATAATCATCATAATAATTAGAAAGTATTATTGCAACATCAGCTATTTGATGTAGAATTATATTTTCTGCTAAGTATCCTCCATTAATTAGCCAGCTGTACACTCCTACAGCGTCTGTGTCATTGGCTTCACGAAAGAACACTATTTTTGTCTTATTCGGTTGAGTATAGCTAGATGCCCATAAAACAGTTTTATTCAAGAGTTCCCAAATAGTCGTGCTAAAAGAAGTTGGTTTATACCATCCAAAATACGCACGTTTATTCGGATCATTTATAATTAGAATATCCTTGCTTGGAGTTTCAGAGGAAATTTCTGATTCACTTTGAAGAGGTGCATTCACTGGCTGAGTGTTGGGGTATAAGTTTATCATGTTGGCATAGAGAAGTATCGCTATTAAAACAACTGTCCTAATCTTCGTTTTTTTCATGTTTCTTTGACTTCCTTCTTTTTTTTCTCATTATAACCAACATTATGATTATTATAGTAACAATGATTGCAATAAGTATTAAGATATTCATATCTGGGAATGATGGCAAACCTGTGGGTTTCACCGATATATTTATCCCATCAACTGATTCCATAGGAATTAAATCAATGTATGGAGTTAGAATGAATGTGTCTATTCCATAGGGTGTCGAAAAATATATTGTGGAATGATTTTGAGGAGGTATTTGCGTCACTTTGAATTCAATCCATATTAAGCTTCCATATCCAGGAGCCTTTTCATCATTACCAAGCAAAGACTCTCCATGTAAAACATAACCCTCATCATTGTCAATTTTTGGAGTTACAGGAATCGGTGAGAATTCAGTAAAAAAATCACTTTTAGTACCATTTGTATAACCGATTTTTGTAGCACTAAATAAGGTTGAATTAAAATATAATTTTATTTGCCATGCAAAACTATTCATTGTTAAATTCACAAAGACAGTGATATTGAATTTATCTCCAATATTTGCCGTTGTTATACTAAACGGTTCTATCCACATTGCATTTGCAGGATGAGGTTCAGAGGGTACATATAACTTCATATAGTTGATCGAATAATTCGGTGTAACCATTGAAAGTACAATGAGGAAACTGGGGAAGATGATTTCTCTAAGTTTCCAGTTTTTTAGAATAAACATTTCTTCTACATTATTAATTTCGGCTGGTTAAGAATATTATTGTTTCTGCTAATGTTATTTTTGTCCGTTTATTATGAACCTGCGGATAAAGAGAACTTTATTACCAACATCTGGACATTCTATACTCAAATTTTCCCCAGTCTAGCAGTCTAGTTATTTAAATAAATTAGAATTAATAAATAAAACATGTATCCAGTCTAGCAGCTTTTAATACATCATCCTGTCATATCGATCTAATGCATTAAAAGCCACTGAAATATTTTCTGGAGGGACATCAGCTAGAATATTATGGGCCATTGCGAAAATATAGCCAGTGTGATCTTTAGCTAAGGTATTGAGGACTCTTTTGACTTCATTTTGAACCTCTAATTGTGATCCTCTAGGTAGTACTTCCTGAATGTCAATTCCTCCATGGAAACAAATTCTTGAACCAAATTTCTCTTTCAGAGCTGCATGATCCATTCCCCTCGTAGGTTGAACAGGATTGAGAACATCAAATCCAATTTCAATTAGATCAGGAATAATTTCAGCAATAGAACCACAGGAGTGGAGTTGAATTCTTATGTGGGGAAAATATTTTTTTATTGATTGAATTAATTCTTTAACCCTAGGTTTAACTAATTTTTGCCACATGTTTGGATGTAAGAGAGGGCGTCCTTGAGTTCCATAATCATCGCCATACATGACAATTGACACCCAATCTCCTACTTCATTTAACCATCTCCCCCATATTTCTTGTTGGTTTATCAAATTCCTATCTAATAATTCTTCAACTATTTCTCTGCTTTCATACAAATCAGATAGAAATGTTTGAAGACCACGGAGTCCGATTGTTTGTTCCAATATTCCTCCTGAAAATGGATCTGCAACAACGGCATAACCTTCCTCCCAATATTTTTTAGCTATTTTTTCACTACCAATAAACCATGTGTCATCAGGAGAGGGAAAGGTATATTCTTTAACTTCTTTTAAAGATGCCTCAGCCAACGGATAGAAGACCATTTCATAATACAATAGATCATGCTGTGATGTACCAATAGGTTGATATTTTATGCCATAAGCATTGTAAAATGACTCTATTGTACCATTGTGGGAAATTTTTTCTCGTTTTGGGGGATTCATTCTAATATGACGAGTATCAACCTTCAATTTTGTTAAAACTTTTTCATCAATAACAGCTAACTGTTGGATTAAGTCAGAAAATTGAATATTATTGATAGGCATATTCCAATAATTTAAAAGCTTCTCATATGCAATTTTTGAGATTCCACTAACAGGGCCGCCAAAATCTTTAGGGATTCGGTCAATTTTACGAAATAAAATAGAATTTTCAATTCGTTCTCTTGGTAACACGGTATCCACCTGTAAAATGTATTAAACCTCAAAATTCTTGATAAAACATCATCATTGTAAAATCTAAGTTATATCTTCCTTCATTAATTATTGTGTTTTAAAAATTAAGGGACTAATAAGGGATTAGTTGAGAAATAAGAAACACTAATACCTTTTGAAATCTTCGTTAATACGATATTCAAGCTAAATTTACTTATAAGAATGTAAAGGGTTTTGAAATTCTAAGTAATAAGCAAAAAATTTAAGAGTTCTAAAAGTTCTTAAAAATTTTATTTCACTACTCTTTCTAGGAAGCTTGAATTTGTTAAATCAAAAGCAAAAGATTTACTATGGGATGGGTCGTTTTGGTAGTAGTTTAATGTTAAATTTGGTATCGTTATTTACATTATATGTTTATGTTAAGTACTTCGCATTGTCAGGAGTATATAGTGGTCTAGCTGGAGGGTTGGGAAAACTCGCTATAGCTTTAGCTTCTTGGTTGAGTGGTTATTTCAGTGATATTACCCCTAATAATCGATTTGGCCGACGAAGAGTGTGGGTGATATTCTTTTCTCCTATATTGGCATTCTTTTTCATAATGCAGTTCTCTCCCCAGTTTTTTGTACCTTTAGGTAATGAATTTCTTGTCTTTCTTTATCTAACAATTTTTGGATCAGGTTTCCAAGCTTGTTACGCTCTTTTAACCACTCCTTTTCAAGCTTGGATGCCTGAAGTTGTTCCTGAATCTGCTAGAATTGAAGTTTCAGGCTATCAAAACACCGCTAATTTCATTGGAAATTTGATGGGTACAGCGCTTGGTTTTCTCCTTCCCTCGATAATTGGTGATCCTGAAACAGCAAACATTCTAGGTCCTGCTGGATTCATCCTTTTAGCCTGTGTCTTGATTATTGCAGGTGTTGAATTATTGTTCTACTTACCAAGCGTTTTCTTAGTTCCAGATCCTCCTCGTGAAAATATTCCTCCTCCAAATCCGCTAAGAGAATTAAAAATTATTCTATCGAATCGAAACTATGTATCTTGGATTTTGGTGAACGGTGTTCACACTATTGGTCTTACCTCACTAGCAACTATTGTATTAATTTATATTGAAGATGTTCTAAAATTCAGTGTAACTGAATACATAATCTTTGGATTATGTTTGTTCGGAACTCTTATCTTGATGTTTATCTTTTGGGGATTTTTCTCTAATCGTTATTCGAAAACGCGAACTTACCTTGTATCACAAACTTATCTTGCGTTTGTATTACCAGCGACTCTGATAGTTGGACAAGGTATCATACCGCTACCTTTGTTGATTGAAGGTATAATTTTTGCGTTACTTTTAGCAATCGGGATGTCAGGTTACTTCATCTTACCTTACGCTATTATGGGTGACATTGTAGAAAAAGACGAAAGTGATACAGGTGAAATTCGTTCTGGCCATTATACTGGATTTTTTGGATTGCCTCTAAATATTTTTCAAGCAGGAGCAGTCGTTCTTACAGGTATTCTTGTTGATGAAGAAATTCTACCTCTAGTAGCTGGACAAGAATATACTATTGGACTTATTCTCTGGGGTCCAATATGTGGTCTCTTTATCTTACTAGCTGCCATATTATTTTACTTTTTCGTAGATGCTGATCCTCTGAGAAAAAAGTAAGGAACTAATAATTAATATTTAAAGAATAGTTATATCCTCAAATGTTGGAATTATAGCAACTCCAGATCCAGCTCCTGAATAATATTTGCTAGTCTTTAAATAGGACGGACATTGTGTTTGATGTACTATTATGGAGAGCACTCTTATGAAAAAGGATGATAATCCAAATCAAAAGCAGTTCTCCTCAAGTTACATCATTGCCATACCAGATAATTTCACTTTGACAAATATATCTAACTTAGAGGAGTTACTTGCGAAGATCATAGCCAAATTAGGAATTCGAAAGTCAGAAATAAGTTCCTTCGAGTTGGCTCGGACTCTTGATTTTTTTAAAAGCGAGAGTGATATCTGGACGAGGAAGATGTCAAAGATACATTGGGTTGTTTTTTCAATTTTACAACATTATCAATTGGTGATCCATGAGTTTACAACTGAACCTGAATATGGCAGAATCATTAACATCATGGCCAAAGGAAAACAACAACGAATAGAACAAATTTTAAGCGGTCAGTTTAAACCATTAAATTAGCTTGATGATTAAACTTTCCTAGTACATTTATCATTTTTTCTTTCTAATCTTATTTATAACCTAAATTTTCGATTATTGATATTCTAGATTTCAGTAGTTCTGATATTTTAATATAATCTAATTCTTCGTAAAACAAACTTTATTTTCATCTATATTCCTTTGTTTATTACTGTATTTTCTTTTCCGAGATCTAAAATTTTATAAATTTATGTTAGAAATATTTAACTAGATGTTAGAAATACATAACATTTAGTATTTGGAGATTATAAAATGATAGAAGTCAGAAATCTCACTAAAAAATTTAATGGATTCAATGCTCTTAATAATGTTAGTTTTCATATCGAAGCAGGAGAAGTTTTCGCTTATATTGGTCCTAATGGTGCTGGAAAAACAACTACTGTGAATATATTAGCAACTCTTATTAGCCCAACATCTGGTAAAGTAATGGTGGCTGGATATGATGTTGTTAGGGAGGGAATAAAAATAAGAAGGTTAATAGGATATTTACCAGAGGATTTGGGGCTTTATCCAACATTAACAATTTCTGAAAATCTTAATTTTAGTTGTTGTTTATATCGAATGAATAAAAAGGATAGAAGAGCAAAAATTGAGGAATTGCTTGATTTTTTTAATTTATGGGAAGTAAAAAAAAGTCCTATATCTACTCTGTCCAAAGGAATGAAACAGAAAGTAAGTTTGGCAAAAGCATTAGTTCACGATCCACAAATTCTTTTTCTAGATGAACCCACTTCTGGTCTTGATCCTTCCATGGCGAAACAGGTTATAAATTTAATAAAAAAACTGAAAAAGGAAGACAAAACTATACTTATGACTACACATCTTTTAACCAGAGCCGAAAAAGTATGTGACTCTATGGCGCTAATTAATAAAGGCCAGATCTTCGATGTGGGAAAAATAACAGAAATTAAAGCCAGATTACAATCCTCTACATTAGAGGATGTTTATTTTGCTATAATAGGTGAGAATCATGGTTAATATCATTTTAGAAATTTGTAAGAAAGAATTAAAAACACGTTTTGGATCAAAAAGAGTACTTCTGCCATTGTTGATCCCCATAGGCATTCCAATTCTGGTATTCATCCCAGAAATACAGGAAGTTATGTCTCAAACAGAACCTGAAAGTGAGCTTGTAAGTTTTTTGCTTTTTTTACTAATCCCTGTTATGGTTACGACTCTTGTAGGAATCACTGCCTTTATAAATGAAATAAGGTGGAAAACAATCAAGTCTATCCTTGTAGCTCCCGTTTCTGAAGGAGAAATCCTTCTAGGAAAAAGTTTAGCGTGTATCGTCGTAGGATTACTAGTTGAAGTCCTCATATCAGGACTAATTCTTATTTCTGTCT
>JBHLKP010000043.1:0-23976 GCA_048886525.1 Candidatus Hodarchaeota archaeon
CATTTTAATTTTTTTCGAAGATTTAAATTAAATTCTTTAGATATTTAGGTGAAGTTTTCATTTGATTCAAGAATAGTTTCTTATGAACCATTCAAAGCTGTATTTGAAATACCATTTTTTCCATACACTTGATAGGAAAATGAAAAACAAACAATATGAGCCAATAATTATTAAAAGTATTATTTCAGAGGAAATAATATTGGGATTAAGAATCGCAAATACAGGATGAATGAAGTAGACTGTCAAAGAGATCTTACTTAGATTAATGAGAGGAGTAAAAACCTTCATTGATGTTTTTTGAGGTATCACTTGATAGATATCCAAGAATAATATCAGGCTGATATTAAGAAATCCAATTAGTCCTATTGAAATAAAAACATGAGAAAATGATGAAGCATAGCCTATTCCCGCAGATACAAATCTTTCGGTTCCTAGAAATAAAAATCCAATTGTTAAAAACAATAAATTTACTAACAATATAAATATTGCTTTTTTAGGGAGATCTTTTTGGATTAAATTCGGTAAATTGAGATAAGAAGCCGTTATACCTCCAGCTAAGCTGAATGAGAGCCAAGGAACAATTCCACAAGAAGATACATCTAAAAAGATATTTTCAAAGATTGATCGAATATTTAAGTCTACAGGGAAAGGGCGCGGATGATTAACCGTGTATTCATGAAAGAAAAAAAACAGGAATATTATAGTAAGAAAACAGAATAATAAGACTAGGGTAAATAATGATCTAAATTTCCATTTGGAACTATAATTCTTTTGAATCAAACATGATATTTCAAAAAGGATGAGAATAAATAAAGCGGAAAAAGCAAACATGTGAAATAAGTGCCAAGTGAAAAGATAATTAATGGTTTTGCTTAAATTTCCAGGAGAGGATACAATAGACATTAATACCATTGAAATTGACGCCAATAGAAAGAATATAGCAGAGCGTTTAATTGTGCGAGAAACAATCTGCTTTCTATCTGAGTCTTCTATCCTTTTTCTTAAAATCGAATTAACTTGATTGAAACCACTAAGATACAAATAGCAGGGAAAAACCAATATTCCGGTAGTCATAATTATTATTATGGCAAGACTTCCTGTTTCATAATAACTTGATAAATAAGAATTCCACCACCCAATGCTATGTCCAAAGATCATGGGAAAAATTGCTAATCCTTGTAGAATATCAACTGAGATAAGATAAAATCGCTTTTTCTTGGGTTCCACACTAGAATCATATTTTTCCATTGTGAAACCAACTACTGGCAATAAAATAGAAAAAGATGGGATTAACGAGGCAGAAAATCAGGACAGGCAATTTCATCCCGATACATAACAGCAAAGTTTTGATGAAGTATTAAGGCGCGACAAAGGCCAGCTTCTTTCTCTGTTAAATCACCCATTTTTATCTTAGCCTTATCGGTAAGGTAAGCACATTCACCACAGGTCTTTTCTGTATAATCAAAAGAATCCTCAGACATTTTTTCAACTCCTATTTTATGATGAACCTTCATATAATTTGAAATAATTTAAGTTTATTGATTTCTTTTATGCTTTAAATCTTGAAGATAAAATAAAGCTTTACCTTATAATCTTGAAGATCCAAGAAATTAAGTACAAGTGAATTAAGCTCTGATAGATTTTCCCATATAACTACATGTTCAGTTTCAGGAATTGTGTGTAATTCAGAATAAGGTAAATGTTTATGTATCAATTCAGAATAAAGATCTGGTGATTTGATTATATCTTTCTCTCCTCCAATAATACAACAAAGAACTTTGATCTTCTCCTATTGATCTGGTCTGATATTTACCACGAAAAAATCGTCTAACAGACGTAAAAAACGTTGGATATTCCAACACGAACCATGTTACTAGTAGCAAACTAACCACCATCTAGAAGAATTTCATTTAATTTCGGACTTTTCCAATAACAAATAGTAACTCTAGGCCCTTTAAACGTAAGTCAACCTGTTTCATTCACACCACATTCCTCTCCAGTTTCAGGATTGGCAACTTTGGTATCGATGAAATAATTTGGAGTACCTATACTCCCAATCTTTCTTTTTATTAATTTTATATTTCTGATAAAATTTCTGAATAGGTTACGATTAATAAAAATAGACCTAGTTAATCTGAGGCCATAACAAGTGCTTCTCCATCAATAACAATTTCATTTTCTTGGTTCCAGCATAACGTTTTTAATGTTAAACGTTTTTTTTCATCATTTTTTGAAACAACCTCAACTTTTACTAGAATTTTATCTCCTATTCGAACAGGTTTTCTGAATACTAAATCTTGTTTTAGATAAATTGATCCAGGTCCTGGTAACTTACTAGCTAAAACTGTTGAAATAAAAGAAGCAGAAAGCATCCCATGTGCAATACGTCCTTTAAAAATGGTTTGTTTCGCATACTCTTCGTCCATATGTACTGGATTGTAATCACCAGAAACTTCAGCAAACTTCTCAATATCATCATCGGTTATAGTTCTCTCATATTCTGCAGTTTGTCCGACTTTTATATTGATATATCTTAATTTTTTCATCCTACTAACCTTCTATTGATTTAACTTTTACCCCCACTTTGAAGCTTGAGCTCCCATGTATAGAGTATGACCGTCTAATCCTTGAAGAATCTTAGCTTTTAATCCAAATTTCATCTCTAGTATATCCTTAGGAATACATGTTTCCTTTGAGATATATTCACTTGAATGTTGCTCTTTGGAATGATATACTCTTAAAGATTCAATACCAACTGGTCTAATTTTCATTCTAATTTAATCTGCTACTTTAGTTCCCGTTTTAAGATCTTTCCAGTCGAAGATAGAGGTAATTCATCTTTTATCTCGAAGTATTTTGGAATTTTATATCTAGCAAGTTTTTTCTGTAAATGAGCTTTAATTTCTTCTACTGTAATTGATTTTCCTTTTTTTAAAGTAACGAAACATTTTCCAACTTCTCCCCATTTTTCATCAGGAACATCGATCACTGCAGCCATGTCTATATTTGGATGCTGATATAAAGCTTCCTCGATTTCAATAGGATAAATATTTTCTCCTCCACTGATATACATCTCTTTTTTACGACCAACTATATAATAAAGGCCATTTACGTCTTGTTTAACAAGATCTCCCGTATGAACCCATCCATTAGACTCAATTGTATTATTAGTTGCTTCTGGATTATTCCAATACCCACTAAAGATATGAGGACCTTTAAGTAATAATTCTCCCACAGCTTCTCTACCTAAAACAGGTTTATTTGTTTTAGGGTTTACAATTTTGGCTTCACAATTGAGAACAGGAAATCCTACTGATAATGGGTACTCTTTAACCAAATCTTCTGGGATGTAAAAGTTATTTGGCCCAACTTCGGTTAACTCATACCCCATTTTCAATATTTTTCCTCTATCCCAATATTCACGCATTACTTCCTCTGGACAGGTGGCACCTACCGATATAAAAACTCTAACGGTATCAATATTTGTCTTTTTAAATTTCTCTGAATTTAATATCATTATAAACATTGTGGGGACACCAACAACAATGGTGCACTGTTCATCTTCGATAACTTGCAATGTTTCAACAGGATCGAAAACTTCCATCAGAATAGTAGTTGAACCCTGATAATAACACGGTAATAAGAGCACATTCCATCCACCTGTGTGAAATAATGGAAAAAGCAATGGTTGAATATCGTCAGGACGTAATCCCCAGCTTAATATTGTGTTCATTGAATTCCAAAAAATTAATCGATGTGACAAAATGGCACCTTTCGGAAAGCCTGTCGTCCCACCAGTAAAAAGAATTAAATTAGGGTCATCAAACTCAACTTGAGGTCTTCTAATATCTAATCCTGAATAACCACCCATACTTTGTCTCGAAGCTATATCTTCATCAAAAGATTGATACCCCATCACCATATACTCATTTATAGCACAGGTGTTCTTAATTTCACTCACTTTATTTATTAATTCAGAGTCATAAACAAGTAATGATGGTGTTGTTTGTTCGATGAGGTATTTTAACTCTTGTATAGACAATCTTATATTTAAGGGTACAAGTATTGCACCGATTTTACCTGTAGCAAACAGTAGATCGATACAATCAAGCCGATTTTTGGAGAACATTACAACACGGTCACCTTTGGTTATTCCAATGTCAAGTAATAATCGAGCTAGTTGATTGGCACGAATATTCATGTCTAAATATGAATATGTCTGTTTTTCAATATTATCAATTATAGCAATCCGATCTGGAGTTAATTGAGCTCTTCTTCCAGGAAGATCACCTATCCATGTCCAATCTTCAGGTTTGATCTTTACCACCTTTTAATCTTATAATATTTATATAAATTCCATATCTATTTATTTTACCAGAATCTAATATCGAAATTATATATATTTGCCTTTTGGGATAGTTACATTGACTTAATTCTTCTATACTTCAAAACCGCTTTCCTTCAATAATAAGAGTAACGGTTTTTTTCCCCACATTCCTTGACACATCTTACGACTAATATGTTCTGACCAAGAGTATTTGTCATAATCTATTGTATCTTCTCCTAACTCCTTTTTCAAAGGTATTTTGGCATTCTGCTTTATGTAGTAACCTTGAGTAAGATAACCTTTATCCATTGCGGCCATACATTCAGTAACTTCTTTTTCTCCTAAGTCATTATAATCATCTTCAAAAGCAATATGCTTTAGCGGAAATCGTGGCCTAATATCAAATAATGCACTTGGGTCAGGGTAACCCAAACACAATCCTACGACTGGAAAAATCCGTTTTGGGACATTGAATATCTTGTTAATTAACTTTGCTTGTAAAGGAGCTGTCCCTAGTAATACAGATCCAAGGCCAAGTGCTTCAGCTGCAAGAATTATATTTTCTGCTACCAAAGTAGCATCTTGGATTGCTAACCAGATAAGAAATCCATCATCATAATCGTATTGATACCCTCTCTTATGAATTATTTTTTCGATCTTATAGGCATCTATAAAAAAGATCATCAATAATTTTGTTGTTGGATAAACTCCACATTTAATCTTCATCTTCTTTGGATCACGAGTGTAGACTATACTGTATAATTGTGCCGCAAATGGAGCTCTAACTCCTGCACTAAGCAGTGTTTCTAGATCTTCATCTGAGATAGGCTTATCAGTAAACTTTCTTAATGATCTACGGTTATGAATAATTTTAAAAATGTCATAACTAGTTTTTTGATCTTTCAATGTTGATTCATCTCCTATTGCTCTGTAGAATGTTCTATTCTCTATATATCGAGAAAAAAAACCAATGATTCTGGATAGTGAAAGATGGTTTCCCCAATTATTCTTTCTTAATAAATTATCTTGAGGAAATATAACTGATACTTTCTCTTCTCAGGTTGTTTACATAATTTTAGAAGAAAGATTTATCAGCTTAGTGAAAAATGTGTAGGAATCACATACTATTTCTGGAGCGATTAATATGAAAAATTATAAAATTAAACTTGAAATTACAGAGATCCTTGGTGATGGTACCTGTCCCCGAGACCATAAGATTGGAGAAGTCTTTTCATTTCCTGAAGATATTGGCAAGTTTTGTCCTTCAGCTCTTCATTCAATTTATCCTACAATTCAAGTAATGCGATCTGGTGGGAAATTTCCTTGGTTTCAAGATCCAAATACACACTCTCGCTGTTGTCCTGACCCTAAAAGACCTGTTGTTATCAAAATCTCGAGAACAGAAGTCTTGGAATGAACTAATGGATTTTATTTCTTATTGAATAAGATTTTAGTCATTGGTGAATTTCAGCTATGAGAATTGGCCTTATATCTGACGTACACTCAAATTATCATGCTTTGAAGGCTGTATTAGATTTTTTAAATGACAAAATTGATGTTCTAATTTGTAGTGGCGATTTTGTCGGATATGGCCCTTCTCCTGGAAAATGCATTGATTCATTGATAGATTTTCCAATTCCACATTATTATTGCGTAGGTAACCATGATTTAGGAGTCCGTTTAAGTTATAGCTTGATGAATAACCTCCCTTCAAAACAAGATACAAAAATTTTAAGTCATTTCTCGTTCAGAAATGGTGCTGATGAAATGATTACAAGAAATGCAACAGAATTGCGAGAGATGCATTATTACTTCCTTCTTAATCTTCCATACAAACGAATTTTCCAGCTGAACGCATTTGATATCTATCTAACCCATGGAACTCCCTCAAAAAGAAGAATTGAGAATGTAGGTAAATATCTTTTTCCTCCTCCAATTTTATCTTATGATGTAATTCTTAACCGTATTTCTAAAGATAAACATGCCAATAATGCAAAAATAATCATTGTAGGACATTCCCATCAAAGATTCATAATTGAAAGAACTAAAAGATCCTATTGGTCCCTTATCGATGATATCATTAATAAAAAGCAAATAGAATTTCCTCTTACTTTCTCTCTCAAACAAAAGAAGGTGATTATCAATCCAGGGTCTGTTGGACAATCACGAGACGGAACAGGGAATGCTTCTTTTGCTATAATCAATTTGAATACACAAGAAATTAAATTTCATGATCTGAACTATCCGAGAGAAGAATTTTCCAAACTTGTGTGGCAAAAATGTCCCCCCGAGATTCAAGGGACCAATTTTTGGTCAAATCGTTTTGGAAGCTTTTCTAAACAGGTTCAAAAAGACATGAATGATTCTCAATAGCATATTATTAATTTATTTTTATACCAATTGGGCAATGGTCTGATCCCATTACATCTTGTAATATAAATCCTGATTGAAGATTTGATCTGAATTCTTTATTTATTAGAAAATAATCTATTCGCCAACCAATATTTTTTTGTCTTGCATTAAAGCGGTAAGTCCACCAGGTATATTTCTCAGGAGATTGATCAAACTCTCTAAAGGTATCGATATATCCATATTCTAATAATTTCGTAAAAAAAGCTCTCTCTTTAGGAGAAAATCCAGCATTATTTACGTTTGCTTTTGGATTTTTAATATCTATTTCTTTGTGTGCTACATTAAAATCCCCACAAATGATAATATCCTTTTTAGAGCCATTTTTTCTTAGATTTTCGATATATTTTAGGAAAATTTCATTAAATTCTAATTTAAAATCAAGCCTTTTTAATTCTCTTTGTGCATTAGGAAAATAAACATTGATTAGATAATATTTAGCATATTCTAATTGTAAGAATCGTCCTTCTGAATCAAATTTTTTATTATTAAGGTTTTTTGATACTGAAATTGGTTCTTCTTTTGATAAAGTGAGTACTCCACTATATCCCTTTCTTTCTGCTGAATTCCAATAACGATGATAGGAAGGTGTATTCATTAATACCTGGTTTGGTTGTGCCTTTGTTTCTTGAATACATATGATGTCAGGATCCCGTTTTTCAATCCAGTTTAAAAATCCCTTATCTATACACGCACGAATCCCATTTACGTTCCATGAAAGAAGTTCCAATTAGTGAAAACACCTTATCTACAATTTAATTCATCATAAAAAATCTATATTAAATAATTCTTTGATTAATTATTCAAAATAGAAGGTAGAATTATTGATTAAAAACTTTTATAAAACTCTTTGAAAAGATAATGGAGATACCAATAAACAAGAACAGCCATAATTACAAATTCAAGGACTAAAATAATCCACGCTTCAATAGTAGGAAATATTGCTTCTTCGATTAGTAATGTAAATGATGTGGAATATCCGAAGAATATACCTAAAGGTGCTGCAATTACTAGGATCAAAAAATTCACCCAAATTATTATTCTTCTTAATAGTTTTTGATTACTACCAAGCGCCCGAATTGTTCTCAAGTCATTAATTAAAATTACTCTTGCTATCAATCCAGAATAAGCAACTAATGATAAAGCTGCTGATATTATGACAGGTACGAAGGCCATTGTCGATGTAAACCAAAAAGAGTAACATAATTGGTTATATTGTTCTTTTTTTTGGTTTAATGAAAAATAGTCAAGTGAATACTCTTCAATCAATTCAAAAATCTCTTCAGTTGGACTTGAGATAAAGAGGACATTCTTCATGGAAGGATTAGAAAGGTTTAATAATGAAACCATCTCTTTTGAATTCATATAGACGCAATTACCATGAGCGAAGGGATCCATAAAAACTCCATCAATTTCCAATCTATGAACTTCATCAGTTTCGCCGTAAAAAGGCATGATTGCATGAGCTTTTTGACCATACAAAGCATATTGGGGAATTCCATCTCCAAGGTACACAAAACTAGTACGTGGAACAGAAAAATTCCCCAACCCATAATAATTGAACAAAGTGGAGGAGCTCAAACCCCAATAATAAGCTTGTCTAACAACCCAACCAGTTGAAATATTTGTCTGTTCTGGATCGAAAATAACATTAGGAACTAGTTTTACATAACCTAACAGAAGTAAACGTGTTTCATAATTGGATGAGGCATTTAATTGAGATAAAAAAGAAGACGGTATGGCATAATCTTCAGTTAAAAATGTTCCATTAAATATTAACTCTTGTGTTGGATTATACAAAATTTGGAGTAGGGATGACATTTCAGGTGTAGATATGACATAAATGTCCTCTCCATACCCTCGGTCGATATAAGAGTTTGTAGTTGTCATAATTATATTTCCACCAAGAATTCCGAATGAAGTAACAAAAATCAGCATGAACATTCCAAAACTAACTACCCATGATAAGATACGTGATCGTTTGGTAAAAAGATAGGCTAAACGAAGAGCGGATTTGCCTTTTATTGGAATAAAACCCCACAATTTTGAACTATCAAATTGGATTAGTTCATATTGACCATCAATGATTTCTTGAGATTTTTTTCTGATAATAATGTTTACAATGAAACCTGCAACAAAGTAAGTTCCAATTATCAACCCAATGATGTATAAAAGGCCAGATACTAAATTTAAAACTTCAAAAGGATTGGATTCGAATCCGAGTAAAAAACTGAATATATATAATCCAAATAGACCAGTAATCCACCCTAAACCTCCAGAAAATATGGTGAGGAGAAAAATTTGGGATAAGATTAGCCGTTGAGTTTTTTTAAAAGTTGCTCCCAAAGATTGAATAACCGCTAGATCGTTCATTCTTGCAATAGTCAATAAACTGCTTAAAATTGAGGCAACACATATTCCAGCGCCTATTGCAAAGAAAAATAAGAAATTTAGATGCCCATTAAACAATTGTACAAGAATAGAATTGAACAAAACTTCTGTCTTCCCTAATTGTTCCTGAAGAGAGAGAGAAATTCCATAAAAAATCATTCCTGAGGCTATAATGGGTGATTGAACAGCAATAAAGAGGAATGAACGTTGTTTTTGACGAAAAATATCCTTTATTGCTAGATTAAGACTACCCATCGAAATAAACTCTGTGCTTCATTATTGCTTATATGGGAATAATCTCCCTTCTTTAGGGATATAAATATGATCTGCTAATGGAAAAATCTGTTTATCGTGTGTAACGACAATTATTGTTTTTTTACCTTTTAAATTACTCAATTTTTGTATAATAGTTTCAGTTGTAATGCTATCCTGATTAGAAGTTGGTTCATCAATAAGTAAAAGATCTGGGTTCAGAACCAAGGCCCGTACGAACACCGTTCGCTGATATTCTCCGCCAGAAAGCATAATTGGTAAAGAATGGATTCTTTGGTCTAATTTAAATTCTTCTAATAAATTCAGTGCGATCTCTTCATAGTTATAATCATCGCTATATCGGTGTGATAACTCAACAGGAAGCATAACATTTTCTAATACTGTTAAAGAATCAAGTAAATGGCCTGTTTGAAAAACAAATCCTACATAGATAGATCGAAATATAGCTAGATCCTCTTCAGTCATTTTATCTAGATCATGGTTTAAAACTCTTGCTTGGCCTTTATCAATTTTTGTCAACCCTCCAATTATTGATAGAATTGTAGATTTTCCGCTACCAGAATATCCAGTAATGATTATGAACTCTTTCTCAATACAGGAAAAATTAAAATCTTTCAGAACTGTTATTTTCCGACTCCCAAGACGATATTCTTTTGTAATATTCTGAAGACAAATATCTTTGAGGAGGGAAGAATCGGAATCAGGAACCATTACTAAACTTCACCCTGTAAAATATTTTTTAAAACTATTTAATTATTTTTGGTACAATTTCTCAACAAATCAGATTTTTAAGTCATTGGTACAGTTATTTGACTGCACAGGGAAAAGAATTTAAAAAGTTGGAATTTAATAGCAGAATGGTGTTACTTATTAATAAGAGAGAGATTAGAATAAAAACGATTCATATACTTATTTGTGGATTGCTCATTTTGTCATTAATACAAAGCATAGATATTTCTTCTAATTCTATTTCTTCGGTTGAAAACGAGAAAGAAATCTATATTTCTACATTCTTGGATATAAACAAATGGAATATGAAATCAAGTATTAATTTGGGGACTGATTTTTTAGTATCCCTAATTGTAAGTAACCTAGATACAACTGAGAGTAATCTTTTTAATGATCTATCAACAATTATAAGTGAATTCTCAACAGAAATCTTCTCTGATTGTTTGAACTTATTAGGTATTAATCCAGCTGGAAATTTTTGTCTTATCATGATCGGAACCATTAGCTTAGATCGTGAAAGATATCATGAGGAACTAAAGAAGGAAATACCTCTTAATCGATTAATCATTCAAGATATTATTAGTAAAAATCCAGGTATTTCTCTTCGAGAGATTCAAAGAATGACTAATTTTGGAATGGGAGGAATTCAATACCATATTTACCAATTAGAATTAAATATAATAGAATCTTTCAAATTTGGTAGATGTAAACACTTCTTTATTTCTTCAGCTAGTTTTTCAGCGCAAGAAAAGATCTTGTATTCACTAAAACGGAATTCTAATATTAATGATATATTAGAAGCAATCTATTTAGCTCAAAATGGTTGTTCTCAAAAAGACCTCACAAATTATACAGGAAATAGTAAATCTCTAATTTCTTATTATGTTAAAATATTGAGGAATCATGGAATAATTGAAGAAACTAATAGAATATTAAAATTATCAGATTTATACAGCCAAATATTGAATTTTTACCATTAGATTGTACAATTATTTTATCTATTCTTTAAGAAGTGAATCGGGTTATTCGATGAAATTTCAACAGATTGTTGAACAGTTGAAGCAGTGTAAAATTGAAGGAGGAATATGGATTGATGCCGGTTGTGGTAATGGTACTTATACTTTCCCCCTTTCATCTATTGTATCTCAAGTAATAGCTCTAGACAGAAACAAGAATAATTTAACTTACTTAGTATCAAAAATATCAACCGAAACAAACATAATTACTCAACAATTTGATTTTAATAGACCTTCTTGGTATAAACATTTAGTAGATGGTATTTTATTTGGATTTTCTCTACATTATGATCCTGTACATGAAACTGCATTAGATCAGGCATATCAGCAGCTGAAAAAAGGTGGAAAGTTAGTAATTATTGAATATTCATCTAATAGCTCCGTTCCTTGGGTCCCATACCCGTTACCTCTCAAGAAGCTCATTCCAATTCTTAAAAATCTCGCATATGAGGATATAAAAATCATTAACGAGAGACCATCCCGTAGAAAAAGTATGTACTGGGATAACTCCTCATATACGGCAACAGCACTAAAATGAAGGAATTCCACTTGAAATTTGATTGGAAAGATAAAAAAATTACTGTTCTCACTGGAGCTGGTTTCTCTCGAGCGTCTGGAATCCATACTTTCCGTGGAGATGAAGAAAGCCTTTGGAATAAATATAATCCTGCTGAGCTTGCAACGCCTCACGCTTTTGCCCAGAATCCCAAATTAGTATGGGAATGGTACAAATGGCGTATAAATATAGTTTTAGGATCACAACCCAATCAAGCTCATTTAACATTAGCTAAATTAGAAAATAAAAACGCTCATATTTCTATAATTACGCAAAATGTAGATGATTTGCATGAAAGAGCTGGATCAAATAATGTGATTCACGTCCATGGAGAGATCCTGAAAGCAAGGTGTGTAAAATGTATAAGTAAATTTACTTGGACTGCAAAATTGATAAACGAATACCAATCAATACCCCAATGCAAAGAATGTGGATCATATTTTCGTCCAGATGTTGTTTGGTTTGGGGAAAGTCTAGATGGACAAATTTTGCAGCAATGTTACACACTTCTTAATGAAACAGACACTTTAATTGTGGCAGGAACATCCGCAGTTATATATCCTGTAGCAGAATTTCCGTTTTTAGTGAAAAGAAGTAATCCTTTATCTGAAATATACGAATTCAATATCGAAAAAACACCAATATCTAAGATAGCAACGGAAACTATTATAGGCCCTGTTGAAGAAACATTGATTCAATTTTTCCAACTATAGAGTTTTATTAACTTAACGTTACTTATCTTTGTGGTATTTTTTTAGAAAACGTGGAATAAACACAAGCATTATTGCTGTAATAAATATTTCTAAACCTGGCCAATTCGATTTGAACCCAGGTATTTTTCTATCTGGGTTAACTGGTGAATAATATATTGGAAGATCAATATCCACATAGGGGGAATCGTCATAACCTCCGTTTCTGGGATAAAAACCTAGATAATCTTCAGTTGTAACATTAATGTATTTTACCCATTTAATCCATTTATAACCGTAAAATCGGGGTACAACGAGTCGGAGAGGGAAACCATGTATTTTTGGGAGAGGTTCTTCATTCATTTCGTAAGCCAAAATAACGTCTCCCCAGTATGCCTCTTCTATTTTTAAGCTTGATGAAAACGCCCATGGGTTTAAATCGGGAGTATGAAATGAAATATCAACTGCTGTGTCAAATTTTATTTGAGCTAAGTCTAAAATATAAGATAGACTCACCCCAGTCCAATTTGCAACCCCAGTTAAATTTTTAGCTCCATACTTGTAGCCAATACAAGTTAATCTTACTATCTCGGAGGTAACTGGCATTGCTTTGATTTCTTCAAGAGATAAATTTAATGGAATATTCACTTCACCCGAAACAATCAATCGATAAGTATCAGGATCTATATCAAAGTAATCTATTGCTTCTGTAAAGAAATCCTCATTTGGAGTGATTGGAATTTCATCATCTGCTTCAACACCGACAAATATTTTACCAAAACCGTAACAAAGTAAGAGAATAATCAGCAATGATTTGAGTTTCATGTTACTCATTTCCAGCTCTTAATTTTGCTTATTATAATAGATGATTTTATAAAAGCCTTTAGGATTAATTCGAAAAAATCACAATTGTTTATTTTGAATTATATTAGAAATTCAGTTTTTATTGTTTCAAATATTAACAAAGAACATTAATCAAATTACGAAATATTCATTAATCACAATAATAATATTAAGTATTATTTTGCGTGGGTTTTCTGGAATGTCGAGTAAAATAAAAAACTTGATTCATTTTAGCTATCAGCAAATCTACATGTCCTTTACCCTAGCAAAACAGAATATTCTCCGTTTAAAATATAGAAGTATACTTATAATAATTGGAATTCTATTAACAATAGCTTTAGAGACTGGAATTGCAATTTCAGTAGATACTTTATACGACGATTTTATCCTAGATAATAGAAATCAAAATTACACAGATATAACCGTCATTCCTTCAAAATGGAATAATTTATCAGAACTTTATTCCTTAGCTAATGATATTCGATCTGTATCAGGAGTAGCTATGGCAAGCCCTGTTTATACACTTTATAGCTACCAAATACTTGGCGATCAGCTCCCTGATTCCAATGTATTAGTATTGGGTATTGATTCAAAATCTCATCCTGATTATAATAGCTTAAATATAACAATGGGAAAACGAGATTTATCTAGTAATTCAGCGATAGTATCTCAAAGACTTCTACATTATTCAGGTTTGGATATAGGCGATACGTTTGTAACACCTCCAGAGCTAGGATTTATTCCAGAGCAATTCGTTATAACAGGGGCAATAGATGACACGTCTTTCTTTGGAAATAATATCGGTTATTATTTCATCCTTGTTGATATAGAAAGACTTCTAGAGGTTGTTCCTGATATCCAACAATCTACATTATTAAATCCCAAAATTGATATTTCTTGTAAAAATCTTTTAGATATTAAAAAAACAGGAGATAATATTGAAGATAAGTTGGGGATGAATTATTTTGTTTGGATAGAAAAAAGAATTTCTGATATTAGAGCAACTGGAATACATACATATCAAACAGCAATGAACCTCGTGATAATTGTCTCGTTTATCGTAGAATTCCTCTTTATTACAAATATCTTAGCAATAACAATTAGAGACCGTTCAAAAGAATTTGGAATTCTACGGGCCATTGGAAAAGATTCAAAGCAATTAATTATGACTATAACTATTGAAATTCTGATATATTCGATTATTGGAACTATTCTTGGCATTTTTATTGGTATTTGGTTTGCATACTTACTTATTGGTCTGATGCATAATTTTTATCAAACATTACATTTTCAATCCTTTTCTCTCCAACCCCCCTCTCTTGCTGCAACATTTTCATCTGGAATACTCGTTGCTTTGATTTCAGGATTATATCCTTTATTCTTGGCATTATCAATGCCTGTGGTTCAGAATATCCATTCACGAATGCGTAGTGGAAAATCATCTGGAAAATTCTATTATTCCTATTGGAAATATACGATTATTATGGGAGGGTTATTAACAACTACGGGCTTTTTGTTGCAATTGTTTGTTGGACCTTCTCGTTTTTTAGAATTTGAAATTCTTTCAATACATTTTTTTGTTATCCTGTTTATTTTTATTGGTACACTGCTAGTAGAAATTGGGATTCTTTTCTTTTTACCTAAAATCGCATTTAAACTTCTATTCTTGCTTGGTACTATTCCCCGAACTATATCAATGAGGAATATTGCTAAAGAGTTTCAAAAATCATTATTTACTGTGGTTACATCTGCATTAGCCCTCACCTTTATCATAATTGTAGGTTTAGTTAGTGTTGCTGTTATTAACGCGGTTCCTGTTTATATCCAAAGTCAATGGGGAGGGATTGATTTAGTTGCGGAGGGATGGGACAGTCAGCTGCCCTCTATAGATCTTGCTGAACAATTTGATCAAGATCAGAATATTTCAAGCTCTTCTTTCATACAAGAAACAAGAACAGAGATAGAAAATATCCATAGCTTTGTTTATGGAGTTGATCCTGATAGATATGCTCTTTTTGCTGAGGAAGTAATTGATTCAATGACAGATGATCCATCGTATTACTGGCTTAACCAATCAACGGGTGACGTTACGCAAGGAACCTTTGGTCTAATGTCAAATCTCCTTTCACACAAACTTCTTAAGTCAGTAGGATCAAATATTTCAATCAAAATTGCAGATAATAGTACAGTGAACGTGACAATATCGGCGATTATTAAATCAAACGCATTTTTAGGAAATGGAGAATACCTCTATATATCTTCAAATCGGTTTCAGGATTTCTTTAATATCTCTCTTGCTAAGTGGTTTGTTTTTGATGTCAAGGGAACTGTTGATGATGTTAAAAGATCAATAAAACAAATTTTTCCTCAATATAAGGAGATCATGGAAATTACATTCTACGCTCAAGCAATTGAAAATAGCTTAATTTTCCAATCAGCTCTCTTTCAGCTACTATTCATAGAATCATTCATTTTAGCTGGGATTGCTCAATTTATATGCATTCTTGTATCCACTTACAGGATGGAACGTGATATGGGGATCATGAGGAGTCTTGGATTGCATAAAGGAGGCGTCTTCGGGATATTTATGACAGAATCATTAGTTCTAGGATTAGCTTCTCTTATTATTGGATTTTTAGATGGATTGATTGGTACAATTCTCTTAGCTAGATACATCTCTTACTCTATTCCCGTAGCAATTGAATTTCCGCTTTACCAAATTCTTTTATGGATTTTTCTTTCTTTTCTAATCACATTAGGAAGCCCAATCCTACCAGCATATCGGTCAAGCAGGAAAAACATAGTAGCGATCACTTCTGGAAGGCCAATGAGTCGAAAAACTCTTGATTCTTCGTCATCACTCTGGGAATATGTAAAAGAGCATGCATACCAAATCAGAATTATATTCTTAGTCCTCATGCTGTTTTTTGCCATCAATTACGTTCTTGATGAATATTTAGTAATTTGGGGGTTAATCCCTTTTGATTTCATTTTGCGTTCTTTATTAATACTACCTGAATATGGCAATTTCAGTGGAGATTATAGTAATATTATCTTATTTATTAACCCTTTAGCTTATTTACTTGGTATTGCTCTTGTTGGTTTTATTAGCTATTCACTAACAAAAAAGTTCCCACCGCGCAATTTACTTAAAACCATTGTTTCAAGTGTTGCATGGGGGGTTATAGGAAATATAATTTGCTTAATCGTTTTATTTATCCCAATAATTATAGTTTTAAACGTCTTTAATTTATCTGGGACAAATATAACAATATTTTTTGTTATTTTCTTTATCGTAATCGCTGGAATGGAATTGATTGTATTCCATCGAGTATGGGGTTTTCTCGTATTTCGTGGTATGAATCCTCATTCAACATTAAAACAGGCGCTTTCGTGGATTAGGAAAGATGGTTCTAAAGGACAGTTTGGATTTTATTTCATATTAATTATGCATACAGTATTTCAATTAATTCTTTTTATAATTTCTCCACTAATTACTAATATTATTGAGAAACCATTAAGCTCAGAGTATCCATATATTCCTTTTATTCAATCTGAATTGTTTCAAATGCATCCAATATTATTCCTAATCCTTTCAAGCGTTGAAGTGCTTTTTTTTCTTGGGTTAATCACTTTTCAAGTATTCCAGTTAAAAGATCACAAATCTGCTAATACACCAATTTAGTGGTTTTTCAGACTTCTAGGTTTTTCTTCTAATTAGTATAAAAAGAAAAGAAAACAATACCAATAAAACTACTATTCTAAAAGGCAAAGTTGAAGGTGGTTGAGGTGGAGAGCGAATAGTAAACGGATGATCAGACCTATCCATACTATAGAATCCGAAAGAATCAAACCCGACGACCTTAATTAAGTAAAAAGATCCGAAGGAGATATTTTGGAACTCCCACTGATAATTCGTAATAGTTAAATCTGAAGCGAGTAAATTCCACGTATTTCCATTATCAGAGGAGTAATAGACGGTATAAGTAACATCATGGCCTAAGATATCCTTTGCAGGGACCCAATCAATTAAGACTTTACTTATTAGAGTTTCTCTATAATTGGGAAAAAGAACTACTGGTTTTGAGAGATGATTAGGAGACGTATAGGGATTTATATCTTGATTTCCAACAAGAGGAATGCTTGTCGATTCATTCTCAGCCCATTCAAACCAATAATTTTCAATAAAGCTATTTTCACCATTGTTATCGTATACAGCATTAGACCTAAAATCATTCCATTTAACAACATTATTCTTTGATTCCACACCAATACTCAGTCCGAACAAATCATTATCAAATATTGCATTATTAATAATTAAATTATTATTACATTCGGCTTTGAGAGGTTCTACAGGACTTTGAGTTCCTACTATAACACCCATGGAATTCCCATTAATAGTATTATAAGCAATAGTATTATTATCAGT
The DNA here is from genome assembly GCA_048886525.1 of Candidatus Hodarchaeota archaeon. Taxonomy (GTDB): domain Archaea; phylum Asgardarchaeota; class Heimdallarchaeia; order Hodarchaeales; family Hodarchaeaceae; genus Hodarchaeum. The sequence continues at coordinate 17,663 of JBHLKP010000043.1, forward strand.
AAATTGAAGTGTAATTCCTACTTTATTATCCTGGATAATATTATAAGAAATATTCCCATTCATGACATTGCTTAGATAGATCCCCACTTCACCTCCAGTTAGTGAGCAATTCGTTATAGTAAAATAGTTATTTGTGTTCAGAATCTGAATTTGGGTTCCTTCTTGACCTGTGGAGGATAGGCTTTTGAGGGATAAATCCTCAATAATATATGGATTTGAGCGTGATCCATCTCCTTTCCAATTTTCAGCCTGAATCAACTTCGAAAACTCGGAATTCCCATCAATATAAATTAATCCTATATCAAATTCTGTGAAATTATAAACTCTTGAAGTATAAGGACGATCGACCCATTCTAAACAAAAAGTTTTCGAATCATAGATTGCTACATTTTCTATGATGTAGACCGAGTTAATCATTGTAGCATAGAAAGAATATGTTGGAATGGGCATTGATATATTTCTCACACCCATCTCCCAATAACCAGAAATCGAGCTGTCAGCGTTTACATCATTCCGTCCATAGGAAATTACCTCAAGATTGATTTGATAATCTCCTGGAGTAGTAAAATTCACTTCTACATCAATTACGAATTTATCGAACCTCCCATCTCCATTCGTATCTAATCCCCGATCATAATAATTTCCTGTTAAGATTGCTCCAGGCCCATCGAATTCTGTATAGTTATAAACCCGAGTAATATATGGAACATAAGCCTCATCAATAACATTAGATGTTTGATCTGCTATCCATGTATTAGTATTTCGATCTGCTAATTTATAAGAAGTGTTTAATTGGAATATATAACTGCTGATATCGATAGGTATAGCCAGCTTGTGGATCCCTATAGTGAGATAGTCTTCAACTTCTCCTGAATATAATTCGTATTCTACTGTAGATTCTAGATAAATCCAAATGATGTAGGAACCTGTTACAGTTACGTTAATTTCAACATCAAGTATAAGCTGGTTAAAAAGACCATCACCATCTGTATCTTGACCCCAATCATTTAAAATTCCTTTTATGTATGCTGCTGGGGGTTCAAATTCGGTGTAATTGTACACACGAGTAATATAGGGATTATTTATTGTTGGGGCAAACCCAAACTTACCGAAAACAATGTAAGATATTCTGTAAGAAGTATTTGCTCGTAGTGAATAAAATTTCGAACCTTCAAAAGAGAAAGAAAAATTATAGGTTCCTACTTCCAAATGAGCCTCAGCACTGCTATAAAAATTCCGATTTTCTTCAGTGGATTTTAGAGTGATATCAACAAAATATATATCTGGTTCTGAAACATTCACTTCTACTTCAATGATTAACTGATTAATTAAGCCATTAGCATCAGTATCAATTCCCCGATCATTATAGTTCCCTGTAAGAAATGCTTCAGGTGGATCAAACTCAGTGTAATTGTATGTGCGAGTAATATGGGAAAATCTAGCTTCACCTAAGTTTTGATGTTCCCGACTCTCTATTCTAATTTTACTTACCACGTAAGAAGTGTTTAATTGCTGAGAATAAAGACCAGAAACATCAAAATCTATTTCATGGATTTGAATCCCTTCTGTCTGAAAAACCTCTCTCTCTCGGTAAAATGGAACATCTCCTTTAATTGTATTTAACCAGAGACGTAGGTAGAAACGTAAGTAGTATGTTTCAATTCGATTAACATTTATTTCAACACCAATCACTAACAAGTTATATCGAAGATCAACATCATTATCATGCCCCCAATCATTATAGTTGCCCGTAAGAAAGATTTTAGGCGGATTAAACTCGGTATAATTATATTTACGAGAAATATAGGGGGAATAAACCATGATTAATGATTCATGATCCCAATTCTGGATTCTTATTGTTTCTACCCAATAGGAAGTGTTAAGTTGTTGAGAATAAAGAGAAAAATGAGTAATAACATCAAAAGATATAGACACAATATGAATTCCCACCTCTAAATTTTTCTCCACTGTCTTAGCAAATGAATTGTCTCCAATAAGAGTACTTAACCAAAGACGAATGTAGTAGGTCCCATTCAAGGTGACATTTATTTCTAGATCAATTACTAGTTCGTTAAATCGACCATCAGCATCTGTGTCTAAGCCTAGGTCGTTATAATTCCCTGTTAAATATATATCAGGGGGCTTGAATTGACTAAAATGGTAAAAAGATGTGTTATACGCGTTAACAAAGAAATGATGGTATAGATATAATCCTGGCCACCAAGATTCAGCAATGTAGGCCATATCTACTGAGAGAGAGCCGTTCAATTTAGTGGAATAAAATGAATTTACTGAAATATTTACCGTTACAGTTGCGATGATACTTGCATTTAGTTCTCCATTCCATTCACCTCTTAATTTTGCGGTTTCTAATGAGTATGGGTTGGCAGAGTCAAGTATGAGCGATAAGACATAAAAGCTTGTTTTTAGAACTTTAATTTCAACCTGTATTTCGATTCCGTCAAATAAACTGTCTCCATCAGAATCATAACCTTCATCTGAAAAGCCGATTATAAGTGCAGAGGTTTTTTCAAATTCATTAGCGTCGTAGGATTTGGATGTAGTATACATTAATGCGAAATCTGGACTAGGATGATCAGGATTTGTTGAAACAGACATCCAAACCTCATAATGGCCATTTATTCCACTAGCATTGATAGGTGGGCCATCAAATGAGAGAGAAATATTGACATCATAAGGAGTAATTGTTTCTTTATAGCGACCTAAGCACGTGCCATTTGTGCTTTTTAAAACTCCTAATAGATAGTAAATCTGATCCAAATTTGTAAGACTTATATTTGATATTACTAGGTTATCATATAAACCATTATTGTCATCATCAATTGGATAATCAACCCAAGATGCATTATTAAATGTTAATTCTTCTGAATCTTGAAATGAAGCGGTTTTAAGCTTAGGATCTTCTTTTAATTTTTGAAGCAATTTACTATCTGTGTCTATTTGAGAATTTGGTGTTAATTCAAAGTTATTTGTATTTATAAAGAGGAGAAGAACTAAGAAAGTCCTAAATAGTAGGTTCAATTTGTTCCCATCATGTTCAAGTAAAATGCATTAAAATTATTTCTTAATCATACCGTAATAAGTTTATGAAAGATTTTACCAAACTTTTTCTTCTTCTCTTCTACGATCTCCTTTTTAATAAGATAAGGAGAAAAGAAAATAACACTAATAAAACAACAAATCTAAAAGGTAAAGTAGAAGGTGGTTGAGGCGGAGAGCGAATAGTAAATGGATGATCAGAAATATCAAAACTAAAAAAGCCTAAAGAATCATACACGATGACCTTGATCAAGTATAAAGACCCGAAAGTTATGTTTTGGAACTCCCACTGATAATTCGTATTAGTTAATTCTGAAACCAGTAAATTCCATGTAGTTCCGTTATCAGCTGAATAATAGATTGAATAAGTAATAGCATGTCCTAATTTATCCTGTGCAGGAATCCAATCAATTAAAACTTTACTTATCAGGGTTTCTCCCCAATTAGGAAATAGAACTATGGGTTTGGATAAGTGATTAGGAGATGTTTGCGGGTTAATATCATGATTACCAACCAATGGAATAGCTGTTGATTCATTCTCTGCCCATTCATACCAATAATTTTCAATAAAGATATTTGTACTGTTGTGATCAGAAACAGCGCTAGATCGAAAATCATTCCATTTAACAATATTGTCAACTGAGTCTAAACCGATTATCAATCCCATCAGATCAGAATCTAATATCAAATTGTTAATAATTGAATTATTATTACAATGAGCAAGGATAGGTTCTACAGGATTATATGTTCCAATTACTATACCAAAAGAATTTTCCTTTACAGTATTGTGAGTAATTGAATTATTATCAGCAAATTCAAGTAAAATTCCTGTCCAATTATCTTTAATAGTATTCTGAGAAATATTCCCATTCATGACATTGCTTAGATAGATCCCCACTTCACCTCCAGTTAGTGAGCAATTCGTTATAGTAAAATAGTTATTTGTGTTCAGAATCTGAATTAAGTCTCCTTCACGAGGTTTTGGTTCTTCATAATTTATACCTTTAAGTGATAATCCCTCAATAATGTATGGATTTGAGCGTGATCCATCTCCTTTCCAATTTTCAGCCTGAACCAATATCGAAAACTCGGAATTCCCATCAATATGAATTAAGCCTACATCAAATTCTGTAAAGTTATAGATCCTCGTAGAATATGGATGACCAACCCATTCTAAACAATATCTCCTCGAATCATAAATTGATACATTTTCTATGGTGTAAACCGAGTTAATCATTGAAGTATAGAAATAATATGTAGTAAACTGTATTGACACATTTCTCACACCCAGCTCCCAATACCCGTAAATCAAACCTTCTATACTTATATCCTTCCGTGCATAAGAACTTACCTCAAGCTTGATTTGATAATATCCTGGAGTCGTAAAATTCACTTCTACATCAATAGCTAATCTATCAAACCTCCCATCTCCATTGATATCTAACCCCCGATCGTTATAATTTCCTGTTAGGAGCGCTCCAGGCCCATCGAACTCGGTATAATTATATGTTCGAGTAATATAGGATAAGTAAACCTCATCAATGACATTATTTTGCTCTTTTATCCATACGTTAGTATCTTGCTCTGCTAATTCATAAGAAGTGTTTAACTTGAATATATAACTGCTAATATTAAAGGGTATAGCTTGAGTGTGGATTCCTATAGAAAAATAACCGTCAACGCTTCCAGTATAATGATCTTTGGGTTCTTCAATTGTTGATTCCAGAGCAGCTCCAATGACATAGGAACCTGTTCTAGTGACATTAATTTCAACTTCAATGATAAGCTGATTAAATAGACCATCACCATCTGTATCTTGAGCCCATTCATCTAAAGCTCTTACTATATAAGCTGCAGGGGGATCAAACTCAGTGTAATTGTACACACGAGTAAAAAATGGATCAATTACTACTTGGGAAAAACCGAAAGTAATGTAAGATATTCTATAAGAGGTATTTAATCGGCTTATAAAAAAAGGTGAGCATTCAAAAGGGAAAGTAAGATTATAGATACCAACACCGTAATAAACTTCAAAACTTTGATAAAATCCATCATTTTCTTTTACAGGTCCAAGATGGATACCAACAGAATAGGTATCTGATATCGTAACATTCAATTCTGCTTTAATGGCTAACAGATTAATCAGCCCATCAGCATTAGTATCAAACTCCCGACTATAATAATTACCCGTTAGAAACGCAGGAGGGGGATCAAACTCGGTATAATTATATACACGGGTAACATAAGGAAAATGAATCAAACTAACTTCTGACCATTCATCACTGACTTCAATCTTATTTATCCAGTATGAAGAGTCTAGTTGCTGAGAATAAAGAGAAAATTCAGCAACAGCATTAAAAGTTACTGATAGGGTATGAATCCCTACCTCTAAATCCCTTCTTACTATTTCATTTAATGAATTGCCTCCTTCAGCTGTACTTAACTCGAATTGTATGTCAACGATCATACTCATAGTGACATAAAATTCTACATCAATAATTAACAGGTTAAATAGACCATCTGCATCTGTATCATAGCCTCGGTCATTGTAATTCCCTGTTAAATATATACTAGGAGGGGAGAATTGACTAAAATGGTAAAAAGAGGTATTATAAGCATCAATAATAAAATGATGGTATTTTTGCCATGACCAGCTAGCTTCATGTATATAAGCCATATCTACTGATAAAGAACCGTTCAACTTAGTGGAATAAATAGTGGAATAAAGCGAAGTTACATGAATATATATCTCAACTGTTTCAAGTCCAGTATTCAAAAATCCATCCCAACTACCAGTTATTTTAGCAGTTTTTAGTGAATATGGGTTGTTTGACTCTAGTAAGAGAGTCAAATAATATTGTCCTTCATGTTGAACTTCAATTGTAACCTCAAAGATAATAAATTCAAATAAATCATCACCATTAACATCGTACCCTGCGTCTGAAAATCCAACAATAATTACAGAAGTTTCTTCAAAATCGTTAGCGTTATATGATTGGGTAGTAATATATATTAAAACTAAATTAGCGTCATGAAAATCAGGATTAGTCGAAATGGATATCCAAACCTCATAATAGCCATTTACTCCACTTGCGTTGATAGGTTGACCGTCGAATCTAAAATTAGTAGGATCATCGTATGGAGTAATTCTTATTTCATCGATACCTAAACACAGCCCATTCACGCTTTTTAGAACTCCTAGTAGATAGAAAACCTGATCAATTTCAGGAAAATTTATGTTATCGATTACTAGA
>JBHLKP010000044.1:0-23821 GCA_048886525.1 Candidatus Hodarchaeota archaeon
GTCGCTCTTCTTCCTCACGCTGACGTCGCTCTTCTTCCTCACGCTGACGTCGCTCTTCTTCCTCACGCTGACGCCGCTCTTCTTCCTCACGCTGACGCCGCTCTTTCTGATTTTTCAAGTTAATTATTTCTGAATTTAGTTCTTCAACTTTCTTCTCAGTACTCTCAATATCCTTTAATAGAGAGGTTCTATCTCCTTTAAGCTGTGTTTGTGTTTCTAACAGTGATTCGTAATCACTGGTTAAATCAGAAAGTAGTTTTTCTAATGATCGCTTTTTATCGTCTGATGAAACTTTAGATAGTTCTAAATCCGAAATTTTACCATTAATAGAACCTAAATTGGTTCTAAGCTCCTGAATACGAGTTTCGTATTCTAAACCCACATTTTTTACTGTTTCTTGATAATTCTCCAATTCTTTCTGGAGTTCTTCAATTGATTTTCCTTTAGAAAATGGGGAATCTTCAATTAATTGTTTCACTCCTGGAGGAGAACAAACTGGACATGGGGGTCGTATATAGTAAGATCCACAACGAGAACATGTAGGCATTTTAACTTCCTCCTAATTCTGCTTTTAATTGTGATATCTCGCTCACTTTCGATAGTACTTGATCGTTTAATTTGGATAATTTTGATTTCAGATCTTTTATCTCTTGTTCCAATTTTCTTTTATCTTGATTTACATTCTCTTTCTTTTCTTGCATTTCATCGACAGAAGATTGTAATTCTGATAATTGAGAATTTAAACTATCTAATTCAGCTTTTATTTTTTGTTGTAGTTTTTCTTGTTGTTTCATATCTTCTTTCAATTGCTCTATTTCTTTTTCTTTTGTTTCTTTTAGAGATTTAATCTCGTTTTCTGCTTCTTCAATAGAGTCAATTAATTTTGAGGGGTCAATGATCCTTACAGGTTTACTTGTTTCAACTTCGATTGTTGAAACAGGAGAGTCGGGTGAATCATCCGGTGTGCAAAAAGGGCATGATTTCTCTGAAAAATATGATCCGCATTTACTACATATTGGCATTTTACATTCATCTCTTCAATATCATAATTATTATTTTAGAGTTTAGACAATTTAATACAATCTTAGAGTAATCCGAACTTCATATTCATACGCTTGATATTTAGTAAGCAAATTAAAATTATTATAAAACCATTGAGACTTATAAATTTAAGGAGTACAGGTATTTAATAATTATTTTTTAAAAAATCATCTACAAAAAAAGTTTTTCATTGCTATTTATTTTTGGCCAAAATAAAAAAAATTCTTTGCTGATTTTTATGAGTGCTGCTCAAAGCCATTTTCGACTCCTACGTAATATTCATACAATTATATTTCTACCTATAAAACAAGAGAATGTTTTACAGATCCTTTGTTTCTCACGTGGAAGATTTTCTCAAAGAAAGCCCACGATTCGAGGAAAAATTGAATTTTATTTCAAACATGAACTAATGTGGCGACCTAGGAGATTATTTTGGGAGGAACAGGGTAAATGGAAAGCATACTCCCCTAAAAACACCGTTCAGGAAATTTTATCGAACTCAAGGAATATTGTTTTAGGAAAGGATTTATCAGATACTGAAAAATCAGGTATCAAACGTTTTTGCAAAGATTTCGGTATAAAAACAAAAATCGAGGAAAAAATGCTTTGCCCTTTCTGCTTGATTCAGAATAAAGTAACTTTTCTACCAAAAAAGGATAATTTCTGGATATACAATCGAGAGAGAAAGATTTGTAAATTTTGTGCAATAAACGAATTGGAAAATGAATTGAAATCAAAAAAAATTGATCTACTCTCAAGTCCAGGATTTAAAAAATATGCTATTTCAATTTTAGAAAAGGTACATGATTCTCAAGCAGTTGTTGATCTTTTAACTAGTGGTGAAACTTCAATAGGAGATTTAACACTTGTACAAAAAGTTAAAAAAGTTTCTAAGATTAAAATTAAGAGAATTAATGAATTCGCTCTTCCAATGATTCTTATAGATTCATTAAAAACTCGTGGAATTGAGTATTTTCTTCCAGTTCAAGAGAAAGCCCTGCAAAGTGGTTTGTTAAACAATAAAGATTTACTAGTTATTGCAGATACTAGCGCAGGTAAGACTTTGATTGCAGAAATAGCAGGAATTTCTCATGTACTAGCAAAAAAGAAATTTATTTTTACTGTTCCTTTAGTTGCTTTGGCAAATACGAAGTTTGAAGATTTTAAAACATATTATGGTAAGAATTTGAAGATTGGAATACAAACTGGACGTTCACGAATTTTTACTTCTTTTGCTGAAAAAAAGGCGTTTTATCATGATAAGTATTCAGTCAAGGAATCTGACATTGTAGTTGCAACATATGAAGGGCTTGATCTTCTAATTCGTTCAAGACAGATTAATTTTAATGATATTGGTTGTATAGTGATTGATGAAGTTCAAACATTAGCTGATAAGGAAAGAGGACCTACTCTAGATTGTTTACTAGCTAAAATCAGAGAGAATACACAGAAAATTCAGATAGTTGCATTATCTGCAACAATTGGTAATCCAAATCAATTTGCTACCGATCTCTCTTTAAATCTTGTTTACTACAACCAAAGGCCAATACCCTTAGAACAACATATGCTTCTATCTCGAAGTGAAGAAGAAAAAAAACGTCAAATTAGGAATCTGGTTAAAAAAGAATTTCAAATAGTCTCTAAAACAGGATTTAAAGGACAAACAATTGTTTTTACTAACTCCAGACGTAAGACAGCTGAAATTGCAGAATATTTACGTCACTCGGGTATAAAAAATGCTTATTCTTATCATTCAGGACTATCTTATAGCCGAAGAAAAAGAATCGAATCAGAATTTAGTAGTGGAAAAAGTCCAGTAGTGATTAGTACATTTGCTTTAGGAGCTGGAGTAGATTTTCCAACTTCTCAAGTTATATTCGAATCTATGATGATGGGTAATACTGTTCTAGAACCAAATAATTTTACTCAAATGGTTGGAAGGGCAGGTAGGTTAGGGAAACATGATCGAGGAAGGTCTATTCTCCTTTGTTTAGGTGAATCTATCTCAGCTTTAGATTCACGATCAGAAGTTGAAATTGCGTTTGAACTAATTAAATCAGATTTACTACCTATCATACCAAATCACAGCGAGGACTCTTGTAGTGAACAAATTCTTTCCATTTGTTCCACTAAGGAAAATATTTCCCCTAAAGAAGCCAAACGAATTTATCAAAAGATGATGGGAGTATACAATTTTGATTTCATGAGCTTAACAAATAAATTAATACAGAGTTCCTTAGTTCGGATTTATACAAAGGATAAACAACGTTTTTTGCAGCTTACTTCATTAGGCAGAGCTTCTGCTCTTTCATTTTTCTCTCCAGCAAAGTCATTGAAGATAGTTTCCATGCTTCGTCAGAAAAAAGATTTTCTATCTATCGCCCTAGAATTTAGCCCTCCTCAGAATATCTACATATCTAAAAAGCTTCATTCATATCTAGAAAAGAATTATCACATGCGATTCTCCACTAGACTGATCAATAGCCCTGTTTTAGATGTAATGTCGGCATCCTTAAGAGGAAAAGAGGCAACAGATCTGAATAAATGGTGTTTGAATGTATTTGCAAAATGGACACAAGATTTTTTTTCATGCAGCTGTTCTGAGAATCCTTATTGTGACTGTGGAACTATCAGTATTGGTAAATTTCTAATAAATGAACGAATAAAAGGGAAGAATATTAATCAAATATCGGCCAGCTTAACCTATTATGAGCTTCTTATTTACCCTGGAGATGTTTTATCTTTTTTAAATTCGATCATCCATGAATTAGAAGGAATCCAACGCCTTTCAGCTGCTATTAGTCGGATTAAAATTGGGAAAAGGATTTTGTCATTAATTAATGAAATAGAAAACCCGATTGCCCTTAAAGAATCAACTTCTGATGAATGAGAAGTTTAAAGAACTTTAATTTTTCTAATCAGAGCTTATAAGCTGGTTTCTACGATAAGCAATGAAAAAACCAAGGCCTACGAAAGCCATAAGAAATCCTACAATATAAAAAACTGCTTGTTCAATAGTACTCATTGTTCCTCCTAGACCTGCTAATAATAGTCCTGCAATGATTAGAAATGATCCAATTAATCTATAATCCATTTTAATTTCCTCTTTTATTAATATTTTAACGATCTTATTTCTATGAAAATATTTTAAGAAAATTTCTCAGATCTGGAGATTTTAGTAAATTTATCGATCTCTGTTGTTACAAGATCTACTATATATTCTTGATAATACTTGAGTCTCTGAGGATGTACTGCTTCTGCGCGAACAGAAATAACAGGTTCCGTACCGCTTTTTCTAACAAGAACCCATCCATCTTTGAACTCAGCTCTTATACCATCAATAGTTATAGTTTTTTCAGCCTCATTTGTAAGAATATCCTTAATATTAAATATGATTTTTTGCTTGAATTCGTCAGCACAGGGAATTCGGATCTCTTCTGATGCAAAATAACGAGGCAATTTTTGGATTAATGTGGATAGAGTCTGATCCTTTAACGATAATATCTCCAGCAAGCGTAATGCGGAAAATATCGCATCATCAAACCCATAATATTCAAATCCAAAATAATAATGGCCACTTAGCTCACCTGCAAAAATAGCTCTAGTTTCCAAAAGAGTTTCATGAATCCAAGAATGTCCCACCCGCGTGAATTTTACTTCAGCTTCTAAATTCGTGAGATATTCATATGTTGCCCTTGATGTCTTAATATCAATCATAATTCTCGCTTTAGGCTTTTTTTGCAGTAAATATTCCCCAAATAACATGATAATCTGATCGGGAGAAATAATTTTCCCCAAATCATCTATAAAACCAACTCTGTCACCATCACTATCAAAACCGATCCCAACATCGAAATCTCGGTTCTTCATTTCATCTTGTATAAATCGAAGACTCGCTGATTTTGCAGGATCAGGAATCATGAAAGGAAAATTTCCATTCGGTTCGGAATGCAGAGCAATTGCGTTCAGATTTCTTGACTCTAATATTTTAACAATTGGGTAACATGATCCATTTCCTATGTCAACAATAACATTTAACGGCTTTTTGGGGTTGAAAGATTCTTTTTGAAACTGCCAGTATTGGGATGTAGAGATATGAGAGAAATCAGCTTGTTGTCCATAATCTTTAATCTTCACTGTTGATATAGTGCCCTTTCCCAAGATTTCTTTTACTTTAGAGAACATGTTGTCATAATGAAAAGAAACTCCATTTTCATCACAAACTTTTATTCCATTATAATCAATAGGATTGTGACTAGCTGTAACCATTAATCCACCATCAATTTCAGGATTTCTTGCGGCTAAAAAATAAATTGTTGGGGTTGTACAGAGTCCCACATCTAGAACATTACAACCAGCTTCCATTAATCCAGCCGATAAGACTGATCTGATAATTGGGGAAGATAAACGAACATCTCCCCCAATAACGATATTTTTATCTAATCCAAAATAATTCCCGATGACTCTACCTAGATTTAAAATAGTCTCTGAATTAAATTGTTCTGGAAATTTACCGCGAATATCATATGGTTTAAATATTTGCTCAGTAATTTTCATTATTTTTCCCTGTATTATTTAAAAAACCATCAAGGGTTTTATAGGATTGACTAATGAGTTTCTGTAATGGTGACCAAGACCAAGAATACCTGATAAATGGAAAAAAATGATTCTTAATTTCATTTTGATATTCCTTTAGAAATGACATAACTTTTTTATCTTTTTTATTTGGATAGCCATATCCCAAGCTCTGAGAAGGAATATTATATTCTTTCTCAATTTTACGTAATCGTTGATCTCGTAGATATTTGGCAACACAGGAAGCTGCAGAAACAATTGGATAAATTTTATCAGCGTTTTTTGCTATCAAAACTTCTTTTCTTGAATTTTCATTCTTGATTAGACTAAAACGACAGATATCCTGACTTGTAAACTTTGTTTCGATCTTTATAGTTTTATATATTCTGTTTAACTGAAACACCAATTTATTTTTAGTATATTCAGGTGTTGAAAGAGTATCAATGGTTATATTACTTGAACTTAATTGAAATAAAAGTTTGCCAATATATCGAATCTCTAGAAGGTTTAAATTATCATTTGGACGATTTTTTAGTGTTCTATCGATTTCAACAGCTCTTATCTCGATTATTTTTGTATCAATAGCAATGTTTTGTATTGTTAAGGCTAATTCAGACCTTTTTTTTCGGCCCTGCAATCCTGAAAATAGTTTAGAATCCTTCAATCCATTTTGCTTTAGATGATTCAATGATTCCAAATCTAATGTAACCGCGACAATGATTAATGGGCCAAAAACACTTCCTCTACCAGCCTCATCAATACCAGAGACTTGAGAATTCAAAATCAATCTATTCCAGTCTTTTCAATTGCATTTGACGCTGCTTTCGCTGTTAATCCCTCAGCTAGGATGGTATATCGTTCTGGTCTTATTTTTTGTGCTTCTTGTAGCGCTTCTATCATAATATCGCGATCAATGCCTAATTCTTTAAGCGTAATAGGAGCCTCTACTTCTAAAAGTATATTGCGAATTCTTTTCCAATCATCTCCGTGAAGATACATCATTAGTATTGAAGCTAGCCCAGTTTGATGGCCATGGGGAATTTTATATTCATATTCATGAGATAATTTGTCTAATGCATGGCTGACAAGATGTTCAGAACCACTGGCAGGACGAGATGATCCCGCAATACACATTGCCACACCACTACTACCTAACGCTTTCATTAATACACGAACTCCTGTCTCACTGAAAAATAACCTTTTTAATGACATTACTCTTTCCTCTACCATGTTTGCAGTCATTTCAGAAAAGGTGGCTGCATAAACATCAAATTTTGATCCCTTCAAGCGATGGGCTAATTTCCAATCTCTCACCGCTACCCATTTAGAAAGGCTATCACCCACGCCTGATGATAATGATTCTCTCGGCGCTTGACTAATTAAGTTCGTATCACCGATAACTGCTAAAGGAGAAATTGGGGAATACCTTGCAGATTTAGATATTTTTTTATAGTTCGATATCTGCTCTCGTAATATAAAATTGACATATGGGCTAGAAAAACCGTCGTGGCTAGCGTTTGTTGGTACAGTAATATATTCAGACTTGGAAAAACTAGCGATAACCTTAACATAATCAATAGTTTTGCCTCCACCAACAGCCATTAAGAAAAATTGAGATTCATTAAGATCTTTCGCCTTAGAATAAAGATATTCTAGTTCAACGTTTTCTGGAAATATAAAATGTGAATATTCAATTAAATCTTCTATTTGTGGCACTATAACTTTGGAAGTAAGCTTTTTGGTATGAGTTCTTCCACTAAATATAGCTAGTTTTTTAATCCCTATATCTTCGCAAATGTAAGGAAGTTTCTGAACAGCTTTGGGTCCGAATGCAACTCTTCTAGGAATAACGATTTCTTGAATGTAGTTGTATTCCATTTTATATTCAGACCTCCTTTTGGTTATTCTCTTCTTTTATGGAATTACTAGTATCTAGTTTCAATACGGACTGTTCATATTTTTTATCAACATTTTTATTCGAATTCTTAACTTTTGATACTGTGAAAAAATCCTCTCTTAATCTTAAAATCTCCGTACCTCCTAAACTAAGCGTTGCATAACCTCCAATTATTCCCAATATCACTGATTTTGTTACCCTATCAATTAGTGCTATAAGAAGAGATCCTTCACCTGGATATCCTTGTGCACTAAATAAGATTATTCCAATTATTATTTCATATTGTCCCATCGCTCCCGGAAGTATTGGAATAATAAATGTAATATTACCAGCACATGAGGCTGCAATTAACCAAGGTAAATCAATGATACTATACGAAGAAAAAAGAGAAGTCGCTATAACGTACAGCATAACTCCCTCAATTATCCAAATTGAAGCGGATGTTATGATTCCTAGACTCAATATTGAGGGGGATGATTTAAGATCTTTTATTCCTTCTTGAAAAGATCGGTATACCGAGACTAATCTTTTTTCAATAAATAAAGGAAAGAATGTCAGGATTTTCTCAATAAATTCAGGATTAATAATAGCAAACCACAATCCTAGTAAACATACTACCGATACTAAAAATAAAAGAAATATTAGCTGTTGTATTAGTATTGAATTCTCAACAATTTGCAAAGAACCTCCTACGAAAAATAAACTTCCAGTAATCACAAAAAGTAATCCAATTATGCTTAAAACTTGCTCAATAACAATTGAAGATATTGTATCGGAATATCTAACCTCATAATTTCTTTTTAAAGCAAAAACACGAACCGCTTCACCTGCGCGAGCAATTGTAAAAAGATTAATTGCTAATGCTGAGACTACTGGCATTATTAAAGTTTGAACTGGAAGATTCACCCCTTGAACTTGGAGAAGAAGTTTCCAACGGTATACTCGTACAGTTAAATCAATTATATATAACAGAACTAATCCTAAAATTGCCCAAATCCCTAAATTTAATAAACTGAGAACCAAATTTTGAGGATCGATGAAAATGATCAAAATTATTAATACCAATATGGTCGTAATATAAATTAACAGAGAAGGAACTTTTTTTCGAAACGTCATATTATTTTCTCACATCTCATCAATGATTGGAATCCCTAAAATTTGTAAGACATTACGCATGACTACTAGAAAAGCTTTCACAATCTTTACCCGAAAACATTTTAGATCTTCTGTCTCTGCTGAAATTACACGGGATGTTTCATAAAATTTATTAAAGGCAGAAGCAAGGTCAAAAGCATATTTTGTGAGTTGAATAGGTTGAAATGATGCTGCTGCGGTTAAAATGATCTCTGGAAGCCTGATTAACTCCAAAATCAAACTCTTTTCCTGTTCCGAAATATCAGTATCTTTAATTTCAAATTTTTCTTTCACAGATTTTATATTGATTTTCTCAATTATCTTTGAAGCTCGTACATATGCATACATTAGAAAAGGACCAGTATCACCCTCTAGTGAAGTGGCATCTTCAATTCGAAATTTAATTTCTGTTTCTGTAGAGAATTTTGCTAACCAGTAACGAATAGCCCCAATGGTAATATTATTTGTAATATTCTGTTTTTTAATTAAATCTTGATCTAAATCTGGTCGTTTTTCCGAAAGAACTTTGAAAGCTTCATTATAAGTATCCTCAAATACTGCATCCGCCCATGCTCTCTCATCGTACCAATTTCCTGTTCTCCCTGAAAAACGGACTGCAGGAGCAGAAACATGTTTGT
The DNA here is from genome assembly GCA_048886525.1 of Candidatus Hodarchaeota archaeon. Taxonomy (GTDB): domain Archaea; phylum Asgardarchaeota; class Heimdallarchaeia; order Hodarchaeales; family Hodarchaeaceae; genus Hodarchaeum. Next base: position 9,286 of record JBHLKP010000044.1, read on the forward strand.
AAGATAAATGAAATGAATTTTGAAATTTATCCTCAAGTTTTAGTAATTTAAGTGAATACCGTACAATATCTTGTAAATATGCCTGTTCAACACCTATTACATTGCATACTCGATCAGCATTTCCAAATTTAAAGGAAATTTTATCTGGAATTTCAAAATCAGTACTACTCCAAAGATCTTTCATCTCGTTACTTTCATTGATCTGTTTAACAAGACTACGGTTACGTAATGAGGCTTTTACCAGTCCAAATTTCCACATTTGTAAAGCAACATCATGAGCTACATATGTTGGTACTCCATTGGATCTTACAAATATTTTGTATGGGTTCTTCTTGTCCTGAAATTCTGGTAAATTACCTAAATCGGCTACAAAACATCCAGCGTTCGCGCCTTTTTCTTCCCAAAAGAAAAGTTCACTTTTTTCAAGAAGTTGTAGTGTTTCTTCCCAAATTCCTGATCGTGAGATATCGGATTCCCAAACTAGATAATCATATGTTATTCCATGTCTCCAAGTGGTTTCTAGGTTGCTTTCAACACATGCTTGACAGATATTTCTCATGAATTGGTAAATTGTTGGATTTTTTCTAATTTCAACAATTATTTTATCTACTTGATTCCAAGCGTTGTTTTCTTCTAAAACAGTATTACAATAAGAGTAAAGCCTTCCTAACCAAACATCATATTTTTCTTGAGGACCACGAATCACCTGTAACTGTAACCCTTCAAGTAATCCCCAGATTAAAGTTGCTACTTGTCTCCCGAAATCATCAATAAGATTTTGAACTTCAACTTTCCATCCATTCCATTTGTATAATCTAGCAATGATATCTCCTAAAACTGCATTTCTCAGATTACCTATATGTAATGGTTTTACTGGATTAATTGACGTATGTTCTATCACAATTTTTCGATTATTCCCTGATTTATTTTCTCCATATTTTTCCTTATTTTGAACGATTTTGCTAAAAATTTTATTGAAGACAATAAAGAAATCATAAAAAAAGTTAATATATCCTTTAGTTGCTTTCGTATTCTTTATTTCATCATTAATGGTTATTTTCTTATTGATAATATCTGAAATATTTTTTGCAATTTCACTAGGGGATTTTCGAATAGTTTTTGCCAGTTTAAACGCAATATTTGATGAAAGTACTCCATATTCTAGTGATGGAGGCGTCTCAATAGATTTTTGAATAGCATCTTCCATCTCAGGGCTTATATTGACTAAAGATGATATTGCTTCCCTTAGAATATTAAATACAGTTTCATTCAACATATTGATAATCACCTTTATTTAAAGAACTACTTATATGACTTCTAACGCCCTTTTAAATTTCTCCGGTTCTTCTATTCGATTTTTATCTCGGAATTTATTTTACTCATCTAAAATCTAGATGGAATGTTTTTAACAATAGTGGAGACTTTCATTTTTATTACTAATATCAATGGGCTTGTTTGTAACCCAATAATTGCAGATCTATATGCATTCAAATCTTTTTCAGTTATAAAAGTCAAAAACCTTCAAATGAATTGCGAATTTTACATTTTATGACAAGAATTTCTACAAACCATTATATTTAATCTATGATTGGACTTTAAAGATAAAATTCATGTAAAAATAGGATATATTTAACAAAACTGTCTTAAAGGTGACTTTGTTGAAATATTATGCATTAATACCCTGAAATGCGGATATTTATTTACTTATTTAATCCATTTCAATACTAAATTTGAGATTGATTATTCATGAATTTTCTTGAAATTGAAAAAAATTTCAGAAAATGCAACATACCACAATAACATTTTAATAAAAGTGAAGAAGTATCTATTACGGATCGATTGAAGGCATTCGAAAACGAAAATAGAGTGCCTAGATATAGAAAATCAACTATAACTTTTCTCTTCTATACACTTAATCGGAAGAAGCCTTAATGACTCCCCCTTATTATGATAAGTTAGCTGAATGGACTGAATTCGTTCCAGAAAGCGAAATTCGACGGTTATTATTGACGCATGTTCAATATTATTTTGGCGGAGGCAAACCTGGTAGTCTCCCCATAGATACTTTCAAAAAGATTCTGTATCAGATTGCAGATGAATTAGCAATAGATGGTATCGATGTACTTAATTATGGGCCTACAAGTGGTCTTACATCCCTGAAGAAAACATTAGCAGAACGATTGAAGAGAGTCGATGGTATTACCCTGCCAAAAGAACACGATAATATTTTAATATCTACAGGATCTCAGCAGATGCTTTACGGCCTTTTAGATGTGCTTTTAAGACCAAAAGATGTCATTATTATGTCACGTCCTTCCTATTTAGGATTTGTTGTTCCAGTTACGAAATTGGGAGGTGATGTATTGACTGTACCTACTGATCTAGACGGAGTTATTCCAGAATACATAGAAACTGCAATTAAATTAAGTAAGAAAGAATTAAAGAAAACTCCGAAAGCCATTTACCTTGTTTCAGACTCTGACAATCCTAAAGGGACAACCCTACCAGAGAATAGGCGAAAAAAGATCTTTGATATCGCAGTTGAGCACGAAATACTTATTATTGAAGACGCAGCTTATCGAGAGATCCAATTTTCCAGCGTTCCTCCTGCAATGAAAAAATATGATGCAGAAAATCAATGGGTCGCATATTTACGTACAAGCAGCAAAGAAGCAGCGTGTTTGCGCCTAGGTTACTCTGTGCTTCCAGATAAATTAATGGATCCAATGATCAAAAATAAGGGGTATCTTGATCTTTGTACACCATCTCTAAACCAAAAGATCCTCGATATTTATTATTCAAGATATATTGACGAAGTTCTAGGTGACAATCTAAAAATTTACAAGAAACGTAGAGATACAATGCAAAAAATGATTGATGAATATTTTCCTCCTCAAGGATTTCGAACTAATCCTACTGGTGGTTTCTTCTTCTGGTACCAGATGGAAAAAGAAAGTTTTGATTCGGCATTATTTTTGCAAGATGTCGCAATTCCAAACGATGTTTTGTACGTCCCAGGAATAGCGTTTTATCCTATTAGAGGATATTCGATTAGTTCTAGTGATTCATCCTTACAGGGTAATCGAATTAAAACAAATGGGATGCGTTTAAGCTTTTCTTTCACATCACCTCAAGTCATTTCAGAAGGCATGGAACGACTTGGTAAGTTACTAACGAAAGTAGCTTAATCTATTTATTCTTATCAAATCTGCTCTTCAAGCAAAGAGAATGATTTGTATACCACTACAGTACCTCTAAGTAAATTTACCAGGAGTAATATACCAAGTATACCCTGGAAAGGCCGTTTCCTTTAGTTGTCTCTGGAAAATATCAGTAATCCTATGAATGCCTGTCAGAACAGCAAGATCTAACCAATTCCAAGACAATTCTGAAGCTTTTTTGCCATGGGTATAAAATCCAAAATTATGTGATAGCATGAGTTCTATCTTCTTAACGCTTTTTCGTAACTCTGAATTTTGAGGATTTGCTTCAAGTTCCTTTTGTTGTTTATATAATTCTGTAACTTCATCTTTATACTTCTTGTTTAGATAACCTCTCATGTTTTCTAAAGCTGATTGAATTTTTTGAATTTCAGTGCTTCTATTATAACCATCGAAAATATTATAAACTTCTCTACTTAATATTAGATTCTCTCTTGTTTTTGCTGACTTTTCGGCCCATGGTGTATTGTAATGAATACGATTTGAACGGATTAGAATTGGTGGACTTATCCTCAATCTCTTCATTGCAGGGATTACAGCAGAATAGTACCGAGTTTCCCCAGCCCCTCCAATATGAGCTAAGAGTGGTAAAGTAAAATTGTTTACCATTGCTCTTGAATCTGATCTAGGACTAATACTTAATTCAACCTCAGTAAGATCTGGATGTTTTTCATTATAAGAAAATGAATATTCCTCTGAACATACTGGGCATTTTCCTTCCAATACGTTTGGTTTTAGAATTTTCAGTTCAACGCGTGTCTTAAAAGTACACTTTAAACATTCTAGAAAGAAAGGCACATATCCTTCTTCTCGATAAGGGAGTCCTGGAACCAAATTATGGGAAATAATTTTGTCTCTAATAGCATTTAGAGTTTCTATGTAACATAAACGATTCTTTTCAGTCAGAAGAAATTCGAAAGCAGGTAATACAAGCTTTCTATACTTGATATCACTTTCAGGACCGAGAAATAAGCTCATATTATTACGGAGATTGAAGAGTTGACTCCATATCTTTTGAGTCCAAAGGGAAAAATCATCTGTTGAAATTGTATTGTCATAGATTAAATCAAACCATGAATAAAAGCGTTCTAACAGTAATTGACGGTATTCAACTCGAATTTTAGCGTATTTCATTAATTGGCGAAGATTATCTTGAATTTTCTGTTTTACTTCCTGTAACCAAGTCTGTTTTGGTAAGGGAACCTTGTGAATTGGAGTACCTAAAGGCACATCCCAAGATAAGGGGGTAATTTCTAATCCTGTTGGGGAGTTTGCCTGAGGAAATCTAGAAATGGTTAATTCATTCTGAATAGAGTCATGATCGCCAATAAAGAAATATGAGCTAATATCTAGATATTTACCTAGCCATTCAGCTAGCGATATTTTATTGATTAAAAATAAAGGTCCACCAAATAAGAGCGGTTGATGGCCTACGTCTAAAAACCCTTTATCTAACTGGTTTAGCGCCTCTCTTATCTGATCAGTAAGGGTACCTAGCTTACGATGTCTATCTAAAATTATTGATCTGAAAACTTCGATATTTTCATTAAATGATTCTAAATTTATAAGGGTACGTCTTTTTCCGATTGTCTTTTTCATCAATCTATATGAAGAGGGGATTTCTCCCCATAATTTAAGGCTAAGCTCGTTTGGGTGTCCCATCGCAGCCTTACGATAGATATCCAATAATGAGGATAATTGACTACGCAAATTAAACAATCCTTTCGTATTATAAATAAATAGTTTATGTAAAAACAGAAACTAAATTTGATTCAAATCAATTCTGTTAAAGGTAATAAAAGATTTATCCAACTCAATCCATTTTTAATTTAGCCACATTTAAAACGGTCTACATAAAAATAATTACATAAAAGAACGTTCTTAAAAAACTTTAAAGAAGTATTATACAAAACTAATAATGTTTGTATTAATCTTTAGAACTTATGTAATATAGTTTTGAGAACAATTTTTCATTATCATTGAGAAAGAAAATGCTTTGGAGAGATTAATAAATGAAAATTATCAATCGTTTAATTAGTAATAAAAAACGGGCTATTTCCCCTGTTATCGCAGTAGTTTTATTAATTGGACTCGCCGTTGCAGCAGCGGCTGCGATTTTTATAGTAGTTCTTCCCTTATTACAACCCACAGTTAGCCTTGAAATTACTGATGCTTACGTTTTATATGATCATACATATACCAAAAATGTGGATGAGGGAAAGGGGTATGGAATGGGTTATGTTGAAGTAGCTAATGTAGGAACAGGAGAAGTAGAAATAACAGACATCAAAATTTATTATGCAACAAGTTTTGCTGGTAATTGGACTCTAATCGAAAATGCAGTGAATTTAGAGAATATCACTTCAACTAATCCTTGGGTTGTTGGGTTTTCTCAGCAGGATGTATTAAGAATACGATTTGTTAATCCTGAAGGAAGTGATAATAATACTTTAGTCTATAAGATAGTTGTTACTCCCAGTGAGGGACGTGACTTAGACACAACTAGAGCTGAAAATGTTGATGAGTCAGAAATGCAACTTTCTCCAGATCGACCTGATATTTCATTTACTAGCGAACTTGAAACAATTCGACGACAACTAACAATATCTCCATCATCTGTAAACGATAATTCACATGTTAAGAATGTCACTTACGAAATTTTCAATATTTCTTCCGCTTTGGTTCGAACTAAAACCATAACTAGCCAAACTTCATGGCCTTGGCAATGGAATACTTACAATTATAGTACTGAAGGATTAGATAACGGTTCATATACTATGAAAATGACCGTTTATGACTATGCGGGATTATCAGATTTTGTGGATGGCATCAGCTTCACAATTGATAATGATTATATGAAACCAAACATTGTTGGGGTAATCGGATCAAGTAACAAAGGAGGAGAAGGATTAGCGGAAGTTGGTGAATCTTATTCCATTAGTGTTGACATTATTGATTATGGTTCCGCTGATTCAAGGGTTTATAGTGCTTACATTCATTACAAAACTAATAGTTCAAGTGACATAACCTATATAACGGCTTTAATGACTAAAATTACTGGGAATTCTTGGATTGGAAATATTCCTGGACCTTACATTGATAGTAAAGCTCTAACACATAATCTAACTTACTATATTTCAGCTATGGATTATGATAGTAACACTAATGCATCAAATGATTATTTTGCTGATGTTAATGACTCTACTGAACCTAACTTTGTTGAACATATGTTTGAAGGAGAATCTGTAATATCAACAATAGATCCATTATCGGGTGATGAAACTCAGACTCTCAGTTTGTCTGTAACAGTTGAAGATAAAGATTTTGTCAGTGAGGTTACTCTCGTATGGCGTCACCGTAATGATACGACAATTCTAACGCCAGACCCGTGGAGAAGTACATATAACATATCTGGTACTGGAGAAACGTGGGAATTCCGCATCCCAGCAATAAATGTTACTCTTGATGGATTAGAATATTATTTTTATGCGATAGATAATAATTCCAATGTTGCTTATGAAGGTGAACCTGATTCTCCGTATAGAATTATCGTAGCTGATATGGTTTCTCCAGTTATTACGCTAGTTGATGGGATACCTTCTGAAATTACAGGAGGATCTGATCTTTCAGTAACAGTAACCGTGGCAGATAATGATCCAACATTTAGCTGGGAAGGCAATGAAAGAGGAACAGTTGAATTAGGATACAGAAGGTTAGGACTAGATAGCGATTATAATTATGTTGCTATGGATCATATATCAGGAGATTCATCTCAAGGTGCAACAGCTATCTGGGAAGGAACTATTAAAGGAGGAAATTTTACAACTTCCTATTCTCCTGTATATATTCGAATTCGAGCAACTGATTATAGTAGTCAAACCAGCTTACTTTCGGATAGTGTTGATGTAATTGCGTCTGGTATCCCTTCTTTGAGATATACAGCTGATTCAGTAAGCGTTAGTGGTTCATCGAACCAAATTTTGAGTTTCAACATTGAAAATATTGCGGGAGGTACATCACCCGCAACTGCAATTATCAATGGTTTTGAGATCGAATTAAAAGACAATACCAAAGACCCTTATATTGGTGAACCGTTACTCATACAAGTAAATGCAACTGGAGGAACAAATCCTCTTTGGGAAAACAACTCAAATCCATCTGAAGGAGCAAACGGTCAAAAAATAACCTTAGATAACAGTTATAATCTTATTAAGAGTGCATCCACGACTTTTTTCCTTGTTTATGCAAATACTACTGGTGGTTACTTTAATGTCAATGATTTAACTGTAAATGTAACTGTATATTATGAATACAGTGGTCCTACATATGATTATGAAATTTTAGACTTGTTTGACACGCCTATTACTACATTCCAAGATTATACAGAAACAAGGTATATGAGATCTGACATTCAAACGATTAATGGTTTATCTGCTTATAATTTTGGCACTACTCAAACCTCTAGTCCATTAGAAAATAATCAGCAAACAAATCGTTGGAGTGGAAGTTTCACTGTTACATGGGGCATAAGAGTATGGATTAGACATGAAGATACAACAGAAACGGAAATTACCTTAGGAACATGGGTAGCATTAGTTCAAAGATCTTCTGATGGCTCAGGAATACAGTCTAATAGTTGGTCGTGTCCTCAAACAGCATTAGTACCCACAGATGCAGTAGTAGTTCGTGTATATATGCAAATTGGAACAACAACCTACAGTCCAACAGAATTCATTACCGAACAATTAGGTGCTTCGCAATTAAATTCAGCAGCTTGGACTATATTTTACTATACTGAGCGTGATTATCGAGGTTGGCCACAAGATCGAACTAGAGGGATATTCAGTTGGGGTGATTCTATTTATGAAAGTCGAATTACAAACTTCCAGTATAGAGCACTAGGCGGTGGAGGAGGTGCCAGTATGATAGCATCTTCATTTAGCACATACTCCGAATCAATTAATCCAACAGTAAAAAACAGTTATTCCACGAAAATCTCAATACCAAAATGGGTATCGCCTCTTTCTAAGCTTTTTAAAGAGCTAAATATAGATCTTGTTAATATCCCTCCAAAAAAGTTCTGTATCCAACAAAGTATTCAATTTAAGATCTTCAATTAGAAAATACTTTGTTTTTTTCTCCTTTTTTTTATTTACATAACAAAATTCAAAGAAAAGATAAAGAGGAATTCAGTTCTTAAGTTCTTTGTCTGCTAAATAAATCAGTTTTGAATAATAGCGAATACTACTAATTTTTGCAGATATATTTTTCATAAGACTGTAATGGATTTTACTACTATAATTATTGGAATTTAAATTACGAATTTTCTAGTAACAAGAAGGATTTTTAGGAATAAATTATTTTGTATTCGTATGAATTCTTGTGATATAGCTATTATCGGTGGAGGACCTTGTGGTTCTCTTGCAGCAATATCAGCTCTATCCCACGATAAAAGCAATATTGTTAAAATTTTTGAAAAACGAAAAAAAAGTGGATATCCTCCCCACTGTTCCGGATTAATTGGAATTGAAGGATTGAAGACACTCCAACATTGCCATACAATAGCAAGAAAAACAAGTTATAATCGGATTAGACACGCAAAATTCATATCACCATCTGGAAAAACGATAATCATATCACGAAGAAGAAGTGAACTGTTTGTATTAGACCGTCCACGCTTAGACTCATATTTGGCAAAACGTGCACAAAAACTTGGAGCTATTCTTCAGTATCAAAATTCAGTTAAGAAAATTCAATTAACTATAGGATCACAATGGAAACTTCATTATAGTTTTCAAAGAAAGCTCAGCTCACAGATCAAATCAAAAATAATTATTTCTGCTGAAGGACACCATCCTAAAATTTCTCTCCAAGCAGGATTACCAAGTCCAGCTCGAAATTGGTACTTACCTGCCATTCAATATGACTTAGATAATGTTTCAATTTCCGATAAAGAAATGGTTGAACTATATTTTAGTAGTAAGATTGCTCCTGGCTTTTTTGCATGGATGATTCCTTTAAATGAAAATCAAGCTAGATTTGGGTTGGCGATCCATCCTTATTTATCTCAGGGGGCAAGAAGATACCTTAATTATGTAATAAAAAAACATCCTATTCTTTCACCAAAGCTTAAGAATGGTGTTATCCTCAATTCATGGGGAGGATTTGTTCCTGCAAGTGGCCCTATAAGTAGAACCTTTTCTGATGGATTTTTGGTTGTTGGAGACGCAGCAGGTCAATCAAAAGCTACAACAGGAGGAGGATTTAATATAGGAGGATATTGTGGATTAATAGCAGGAAGAATTGCTAGTGAATCTATTCAAAGAAGTGACTATTCTAAGAAATTTTTGAAGAGATACCAACAGCTATGGAGATCAAAATTTGAACCAGATCTTTCACTAATGAAGTTATTTAGAAGAGCATTATCCTTTTTGCGTGATAAGACCCTTGATGATCTTTTCGATATAGCTATTCAAACAGATTTAGCTAATAGCATGCATAAAGTAAGGGATATTGATCTTCATGGATTTGATATTTTAAAATACTCTTTGTCTCCAAAAGTGATAATCCGTGGATTACAACATTCTCCTGATATCCTCATCAGCTTGTTTCATGGATTATTAGTTTAAAAGACAAGAAAAAAGAGGATTCTGATCAGAATCTACTACCTATTCCTATGACAGAATCTGCCGTTGGATTTCCTCCACTGATTCTAAGAAGCTTGAACTTTTTTCTTTCAAAATTTGGATCCGTGTTATTAATTTCTGTGAACTATTATTGTATTCCTGTAAAAAGTCCGTCAATGGTGATATAAATTCTTGTATCTGTTCAAGCTGATTAATCCCAATCGTAGCAGCCGCGAATTGACCTTCTTCGATGTTCTTTTCAGCAGTATTTGTAATATTATTCAGAATTAAGTTGAGTCCTCCAAGCAGAGGTTGAATTTCATCTTTTGCAACTGATTCTAAGGGAGAGATCTGCCCTTTAACGACGTTATTCAACGATCTCAATTTGTTGAGTAACTTATCGCCTTTTTTCTCTGATCTAATAGTTATAATTGCGGAACCCAGTGAAATTGAATTTTTATTCAATAGAATATCTTCATATTCTACATTGATTGGAATTTCCACATCTATTTCTTTTTCACCTTCTCCAGATGGACATACTAACGTGAATTCCATCTGAGTGGAGGCATTAGGATCAAGTTGATTCATTGAAATCGAGTTTGAGCCTATAACGGTCGTTAAATTCGGAGGTATTGTTATATGGGCAATTACTTTTGACGCAATACCTTCCCCCTTGTTTTCTAACTTAACTTTGAACGTGAATTCTTCTCCAAATATTATGTCATAGTCAAATTCATATGCTGTCCGCAATGATGGAAACTTAACATATTCCATCATCTTTTGCTGTGTTATTTCAATACTCCTTTTTATCCCCTCTTTGAACATCGTAGCTTGTTTAGCATTGATTAAATAAGTTTCTGTGTAATTCGAAGCGCGTTGAAGCAAGTTAGGATTAGGATTTTCTGGATTTACAGCTCCGGCTAGGTCATAGGGGATGTAAAGACATGCAGTAGCAGCTTGGTCTGATGAGAAATCATGCGATTTTATGAACTCATCTAAATGTTGGTTAATATTCCAATCGCCTGTTTGAAGACGTAGTAATGAAGCGATTGTCATACAAACAGCTCCACCAAATAAATCACCCCACGAAATATGATCCTGGGACGCATGGACCAAAGCATTGGCAGAAGATCGTAGCCATTGATTTTCAGAGTTTGGATCATGCAAAAATCGGTTTATTACCTGGAAACCAGAGAAATATTGATACGCTGCATTTCTATATTGTCCTCTCTCTATCAATTCGCTTGCATACTTGTTAATAAGATTAACCGTTTCACTAGCCGCACGAGTACGTTCATTGATGTCTTGAATATTTCCTAATGAGGTTAGTGCTTCTTGAACATCACTTGCAGTATTTGATTTACTCAGTCTTTCAAATAGCTCATTAACGAAGCCCATTATTTTCAATTCTCCTTAATTATAGCTATTATTGTAATTTTCCTGAATATTATGACATACATTCTTTAGAATTATTAAACAATATTAATCTCTAAGTTAAGAATTATATTATTTTAATCATTCGTTTTCTCTGTCGTTTTTTCTAAGTGACTATTAATTATCCTTATAGGAATATTTCTTAATGTTGAAGACTTTTTGATTTCTAAGAGAGAGAAGATGTCTTGAAATAATAAATAAATGAGTCTACTATATTTAAATGAGGGTTAGAACAGATTATATAAAGGAATGATTCATTCAATTGTTCTCTTTTTTATTTGCACATCCTTAAAAGAGAGCTTTTGATTCAAACCTATTTGAATTTAAAGTAACATTTTAAACAGAACCAACAGGAAACGAAAGATAAACTTCTAATGACTAATTTAAAGCTAAATGTTATTAACCCCAAGCTTAATGATAACACATCGGAGGAATTCCAATGGTTTTCTTCTTAAGCCAAAAAGAAAAAGAAATCCCTGATATTCTCAAAAAAGATCCTGCAGCAAAAAAAGCCTACAATGAAATTCTATCAGGATTGGAAAAGGCCCTAATGCTCTACATTTACGATTCTGGCCCATATCCATCAGATGAAGGTGCACAAATATTGCCATTTTCTGATCTAGCAATATGGGCTGAAGCAGATTGGAAATTATTGTATCCGAAATTTGAAAAAAAAAGGTGGATTATTGTTTATATCGCACGAGGTGGATTTCAATTAGTTGATTTAATCGAAAACAAAGTTGACGACTTTGTTTGGACTTATTTTAAACCTAAGACGGAAACGCGAGAATTTGAAGATATTAGTGTCTATTCCGAATATTCTGACCCCGCATTTGAAGACAAATTTGCTGATTATATGGAGGAAAACACCTCAATCCTTTTCGTTGAGGATATCATTTCTACAGGGGAAAATTTGGAAGCTACTTTCGATATTACCATGGAAATCGCAGAAGAATATAACGTAGAAGTTGGTGATGTAGCAACGTTTGCTTTAATTTCTCGTATAAGAAATCTCGGAACAATGCCGATCTATGGAGTTCAAACTGATATTCAAATTGATCTTCGGTGTTCTTGGGGAAATGATCTTCCCGATCGTATTGATGCAAGGGATTTTTCGGAGAATAAAGAATATATTGATGACCATTGATAGATAAATCGAATTTACCTTAAGAAAAATTCTCGAATTACTTCGATCCCAATTGAAAAAATTACTTTAATAAGCAAATAAATTATAAATTCATTTGAATATAAGAGGAAAAGTTCAGAAAAAAATAAATTCATAAAATGTTTACTATTTCCATTATAGGATGTACAGGAAATGAGTGTGGATATAACTTATATAAAGTCTGCTATTGAAACTTTGGATTTAATTCAACAACTTTTTGCCCATCTAAGAGAACAACAGACAACCGATAAGCTTAATGACTTCTTAGCACAAATTGAATCTAAAGCTGTTGCGAGAATTAGTTCATCATTAGGTCAAAAGCTGGGTATTGATATCCCAGTTGCAGATCAAGAAGGAAAATCAAGTCAATACTGGAAGGGAGTTCGAGATATGGCTAAATTGGCTAAAAAACAGTTTTTAGCTGTCAATAATGAGCAGAAATTTATTCAATTCTTGTCAAATACCCAAAATACGCTCTCAGCACGAATATCACCTGAAAAACAAGATATTTCACCACTTGAAGAGCTATTATCAGAAGAACAACCTGCGTCTCCACTGGAGGAGATGCTAACAGAACCCTCACCCACTCCTATAAGCTCAACACCGGAACCCAAAACACAACCTACCCCAACACCAACTCCAGTTATCCCAACACCCGAACCGGAACCCGAACCGCAACCTACCCCAACGCCAACTCCAGTTATCCCAACACCTGAACCGAAACCCGAACCACAACCTATCCCAACACCAACTCCAGTTATCCCAACACCTGAACCGGAACCCGAACCACAACCTATCCCAACACCAACTCCAGTTATCCCAACACCCGAACCGAAACCCGAACCACAACCAAAAGTACCTGAAATTCTTGAAACACCAAAAAAGCCATCTAGACAGCCAATAGCTCCAATTACACCAACATCTGAACCATTACCAGACAAATTTCAGGCTCTCGGTGAAGCGCTTCAAGCTAGTGGATTAGATCAAACACCAGAAGTTCCAACTGAAGCTGTTCCTTCATTAAAAGACATGCTTTTAGACAAAGACGAGGAAGGAGAGAAAGAAGAAGATGATATGTTGTCTCTATCACTAAGAGAAGCATTAAAAATACTCCGAGATGAAGATGAAGATTAAGGAGACCCCCACTCTATGAGTGAAAAAAACTTAATTCTCACCTGTCTTTGGAAAACTGACGAGTTTGTTATTACTGACAGCACAAGTACACCCTCCGATGAGGAAGCTCTGTTAATAATCGATGAGAATGCTGAGAAAATTACTGCTAGAATTCCCAGTCACTTATCTTTAATAACTCAAAGAATTATTGAGCGTCGAGTTTCATCTATAGCGAAAAGTGGTTTTACAATCCCAAAATCTCGTTTACGCATTGGTGCTGGATTTGAGGTTTCAATAATCAAAGAAGAAGCCATTCCAGATGTTCTCCTTCAAGTAGGTCATCATTATACTTACGATGAAACACAAATCCCCCAAAAAACATCAGCTCCACAAGTTTCTCCTTCTTTTATCTCAGCTGACACAGAAGATTACATTCCATCGTTCCTGAAACATGACCAAATAGATTCAGAAATTCAAACTATCGCACGATTAGAACCAGCGCCAGATTCAGTACAAATAGGAAAACCAGAAGAAGTACCAATAGAAACACCAGTGCCAGAGGTAATTGCAGAACCCGAAAAAAAAATTGATAATGATGAAACAATTGCAGGTCGTTTTGCGGTTGCTTTAACGAAAACAAGTGACATTTACTTTGCCCGAAAAGCTGATCATTTTTCTATAGAATATTCTGCGGGTCGTGTTGATTTCACTGTAAAAAATGGCGAAATTAAACTTCTTTCAACGAAACGAATATCAGATAATGATCAAACATTAGAGGAAGCTATCGCTACTGCAACTAAATAAGCCTGTATAATTTGATCTAAAGTGCTTTATAACAGTATTTCGCGACTTCTTGTTGTATAAGTCATTATTTCTTGAGAAAATAACTCAACTAGGTTTTCATTAGTTGTAAAAATTCCTAGTAGCTCCTCTTTCTCAGGATCTTTAGGTTCAGGACATATAAGTAATTCTTCGGC
>JBHLKP010000045.1:0-23547 GCA_048886525.1 Candidatus Hodarchaeota archaeon
CTAAATAAATAGGATAAAATGTTACTTTCACATATTTTAGTATTTATTTCGCAAGAAAATTGGAATATTAAACAATATTCCTATGTTGAGTTAAATATTTTCATCAAACATCACTGAATTTTTTCAGCACAAAGAGAAGTATTTTGAAGGAATAACAAATTTAATTCGAACTTCATTCTTGATATATAATTATATGGTAAGTAACAATAGAGAAAACAATTTTTTCCATTATGATATCATCGTAAGTATTTTTGACACTGATATTGCTGTTCTTAATGCATTTTTCGTAGAAGATCTGGAAATAATAGAGGTGGATGCTTGAAAAATTATGCATTGATAAAGTGTCTACGAGTTAATTCTTTTTTCGATCTTATCTTTAGAAGAAAAATCTTGTTGGTAAATTTTAAAAATATTGTGCATCATCTTTATTTCTAATTTTATAAATGTTAAAGTATTATTAAAACTATTATAAAATCAGGTAGGAAAAAAATGACTGAATTTACATTTGATAATGGTGAAAGATCTTCAATCAGTATGATTTATTTAAAGAAATTTAATACAGCTATGGCTATTTTACATCTAGTTCAAAGTGTATTAATATTTACGCTAAGTTTATTTATAGATGAAATAAGAAATTTCTCAGTAGATATTTATAAGTCGAGCTTGGTAATAAAAGAATTAACTGGAACAAAACCTATTTTTGCTCCCGAACCCAGTGTGTTTTTTACATTTGAAAATATAGCAGGTATTTTATTGGCAAGTTTTCTTCTTATGTCAGCCATTGCTCATTTTCTGATCGCTTTTCCGTTAAATGATTCTTACATTCAAAATCTCAAGAAGAAAATGAACCCCATTAGATGGTGGGAATATTCCTTTAGTTCTTCAGTAATGATTATATTTATTTCATTAGCGTTTGGAATACTTGATTTTTGGATAATAACTTTAATTTTTGTTCTAAATTTCTTAATGAACATGTTTGGTTTATTAATGGAAAAATACAATCAATATACCGAGAAAACAAGTTGGTTACCATATTGGTTAGGATGGATTGCTGGTATCATGCCTTGGATTGTAATTCTTGGCACATTCTTAAGTTTTGATGCAGGTGTAGGTGAAGCTATACCGACATTTGTGTATTTTGCTTTAATTATGTACTTCCTATTCTTTAACAGTTTTGCTATCAACATGTTCCTGCAATACAAAAAAATTGGTCCTTGGAGAGATTATCTTTTTGGAGAAAGAGGATATCAAATATTGAGTTTGGTAGCAAAATCTGCCCTAGCTTGGCTTGTATTCTTTGGTTTGATATTTGCTTAAATTTTACAAACGACTTCTGGAAATACTTCTTAGAATTTCAACAACACGGAAATCTATTACATCCATTCATTTTTAAGAGAAAATTAATTTAGGTAAGTCATCTAGTCAGAGGTTTTAACCATGGTTTCATTAGAAGAAATGGAGGATTCAGATAAAAGGAGCTTTACCTGTACTTGGGATAAAAATTCAGATTGTATAAATTGTGAGATCAAAGGAAATTTAGATTGTAAATGGAAGAAGGCCCTCCTTATAAGGTTTTATAAAGGAGCGTTGCCTGCATTGCTTTTTGGAGGAATTGGATTCGTTCTTGTTGCTTTATTTGTCTCTTTTATCCCTTTATTGATTTATATTGGTTTTTGGATATTTTTCTTTGGATTCTTTGAGATTCGTGTCCTATGTAGCCATTGTCCTTATTATGCTAAACCAGGATTTGTCCTACATTGTCTAGCAAATCATGGAACAATAAAATTGTGGAGATACCATCCTGAACCAATGAACTTTTTTGAAAAATCTAGTTTTTTAGCTGGGGCCCTTTTCTTTGTATTATTTCCTGTTTTAGCAGAAATTTATGGAATATATGCATTGTTGGTTCATTTAAATCCAAATATTATTCAATTAATAGCTTTAATTAGTTTAGCTAATCTTAGTTTCTTTAGCGGAATTTATTTTTTCTATTTTCTGCTGAAGAATACCTGTCCTAAATGTGTTAATTTTTCCTGTCCGCTCAATAAGGTTCCAAAGCATCTTGTTGATTCTTATTTACAAAAAAATCTTATCATGAAAAAAGCATGGGAAGGTAGTGGATATAGATTAGATTAAACTTAGCTAAGTATCATAATTTTAACTTAATAGCGGTCAATTATTGAAAATGATTAACATATGAACATTCTTATTTATATAAGCAATATACACACTTTTGGACTTATCTAAAAGAATAGAGAAGAAATATTTTTCATCTATTAGGTCGATGCGTTTTTAAATATGTAACTTTGAAAAGATCCTTAAAATAAAGCAGGTGTCGAATATGAAGATAAACAAGAAACAACTATTTTTTACATTTTTCTTTTTAATTTTCATCTTAATTCTTATTTCTATACGCAATCTTGGCTTTGATGAACCTCTAGCTACCGTAATTGATGAAGCAACAGAAGAAGATGGGACTTACGCTACCCTTTTTACTTTATTCATTCAGTTGCTTATTTGGATATTCATTGCCATGACTTTACTACTGATATGGGGTTCAATGCTAGAAGCAATAACTCCTAGAATGACTAAAACTGTTATAAACACATTAAGAGTCTTGGGAAGAATGATTATAGTTCCATTTTGTATTATCGCTTATTTAAACAACTTTCCTGCATTTCAAGGAACGTTACTAGGAATTTCAGCTATTTTAGGAACAGCAATAGGATTTGCTTCGACAACAACTATGGGTAATTTTTTGGCTGGGCTTTATATCATGGCAGCTCGCCCTTTTTTAATTGGTGATTACATTATTCTCCCTGATAGTAAAGCTGAAGGACGCGTAAAAGAAATTACAGTGAATTATACTAAAATTACATTACCTACGGGTAATACCATATTGGTATCTAATGGTAAGTTTTTAGGACAATCTATTATCAATACAAGAACAACTGAAGATCATCTAATCCTCAGAAAAGATCAAGAAAGACGATTTGTTTACCCTTTGATGTGGGGGGCTAATTCAGATGAAAAATATGCTTGGGCTGTAGAAGCTATAGAAAGAACAGGGGAAGAATTTAATGAAAGATTGATTGAACCCATTACATGGTATGTTTATTCACGCACTAGACTAGATAAAATACACCAGATCAATCTAGTTTCAAATAGTGCAACAAAATTATTAGACTTAACAGGAGACTTCATGACGGCGTTAACGAAGAATTATGATGAAATCAGGGAAAAAGACAGAGTTTAAAAGTAAAATTCTGTTTCAATTCTCAAGCAATAGGCCATTACATCTTCTAAGCTCAAATAGAGTATATTCACTTAATAATTCTAAACAATAACAGAGTAACCTTCTTTTTTATTCTTCATCAACATTCATCTTCTTCTTCTCTATTTTTTTGATATAATAACTGATGTAGGAAATGGAATATCGATTCCTTCTTTTTGGTACCTTTCAAACAGCCTCTTAATAAATTCATGTCGTATTTTCGCCCGGTCACGCAAATTTTTGGAATAAATATTAACAGAAAAATCGATACTTGAAGGGGCAAAGGCATAATACCTTATATAAGGTTGTATCGATGGTTGCTCTCCTTGGACTTGAACTACGGTTTCTAAGGCTACCTCAATAGTAACATTCTCGACATGATTAAGATTACTATCATAACCTACCCCAACTGGTATGGTTAATGCCGTTTCTTTTTCAGAAACACCAAAATTCGTTACTATAGCTGTGGAGAGTCTAGCATTTGGGACTATTATATCATATCTTGCTGGTGGGCGTATGATTGTATGTCTCCATGTCATATCTGTAATATATCCTTCTTCCCCAGTATCAAGTTTGATGTAATCTCCTATTTTAAATTCTCTTGACGCAAGAAGATAAACGCCAGCAAAAAAGTTTGATAGAGTGGGTTGAAGTGCTAAAGCAACAGTTAATCCACCAACACCTAGTAAAGTTAACAATGGAGTAATATCAATACCTAATGATTGAATTACGATAAGAAATCCTAGTAAAAGGTAAATGAAATTCATTAAATTATTCACAATGGAAGTAGCTGCTATAGCTCCTTCTGTTTTACCTGCATAATGGATTACGAAACCACTTGTAGCTCTAGCAAGTATTAAAAGGATTGAGAGAGTAAATAATATGAATAGTATCTTTATAAATAGATCTGAGGTATCAACACCAAATAAATATTCAAAATCAACAGTTAAAATGGCACCATAAAAGCCTAACAAAATAAACCAGAAGATAGGGATACCACGAAAAGTCTTAACAATTATTTCGGCACCTTTCCATTTAGCTTTAGTTATAACTCTTCTAAATCTAGCAAAAACGATGATTTCCAAAATAAATCCTAGAAATAAACCCCCAATTATGAAAGCGAAGGCTATAAATGCTTGTTCTTCAATGGAAGTCTGCATTATCAATATAACTCACCTTCTAAAGATCAAGATTATTCTATCAAATTAGAAATATAATTGATTGTGTTTATATTCTCAATTTTGGGGTTCATTATTTTGATCTTTCGGTTAAAAAAAGGAATTTTACTGATCAATATTGGATCTTCCTGTTATAAAAGATAATATCATATACCTTTTTACAGCAATACTGATAGTTATAACCAACCTTTCCTCCAAAAATAGCTTAACATAATTATAGCAACCAATAACATCAAAAAAAGAGCCATTGGGTAACCAAAAGGCCAGAGTAATTCAGGCATAAATTGAAAATTCATCCCATAGATTCCTGAAATTACTGTCATGGGGATTACAATTGTAGCTATTATCGTTAGTACTTTCATTACTTCGTTCATTTTATTGCTGATACTGGAGAGATAAATGTCTAGCATACCTGAAATAATATCGCGAAGCGTTTCCACTGTGTCGATCACTTGGATAGTATGATCATAAACATCTCTAATGTACTTTACGGTTTCAGCTTTTATTAATACTGATCCCCCACGTTCTAATCGACTAATTAATTCCCGTAAGGGCCATACAGCTTTACGTATGAATATAATATTAGTTTTTAGCGAATGTATTATTTGTAAAGTCTCAATTCCAGGAGTTGTAACCACTTCTTCTTCCAAAAATTCAATTCGCTCACTTAATCTTTCTAGAATTAAAAAATAGTTATCAACAATAACATCAATTAGTGCGTAAAAAAGATGATCTGCTCCATAAGATCTTATCTTCCCTTTTTTCCCTTTTATACGTTCACGAATAGGGTTAAATACATCTTCTGGTTTTTCTTGGAATGATAACACATAATTTTGGCCAAGAATTAAGCTAACTTGTTCAATGACAACGCTCTTTCTTTCTTCATTGTAATTAAGCATTTTTAAAACTATATAGAGGTGATTTTCATAATCATCAATTTTAGGCCTTTGATCTGTATTGAGGATATCCTCTAATAGTAAAGGATGCAGATTAAAATATTCTCCAAACTTTTCTAAAATGGAGATCTCATGTAATCCATCAATATTAACCCATGTAACGGTGGGTTTCGTCTTAAAAGGTAAACATTCTTCTACCGTCTTAACTTCCCTTTCTTCACAATTAATTTCATCATAATCTAGAACTGTTATCTTTGTTTCCTCTATTTTTTTACGACCTACAAAAATAGGTGTACCAGGAGGAAGACCAACTTTCTTTTTTCTCTTTTTAGTAATTGCTGGTAATCTTCTTGATTTTCGTATTTGATCTATTCGTACCATAAAATTTAATCTTCCTAAACGAGTTTTGTTTTCCGTTTAATAATATATGAAGGATTTTAATTCATAAATCAGAAAGTTTACAAGAGTTTTATTTCATCTACATTTATAAAAACGGAGTTGAGGATGATAAACCGATTAAATACTCTTATCCTTAAATGGATTCATCTATTTCCAAGAGGCTTTGGAAAGTATCGTGATGCTCTTCTTCGTCTTCTAAAATTTCCTGAAAGATAAAAGCAGTAGTTATATCATTATTTGTTTGGGCTTCTTTTATTATTCTTTTGTATAATTCTATAGTTTCTTCTTCTGCTTTCTTATCATTTTCAAGCATTTCTTTCAGATTTTCTCCTAGGGATATGGGAGCTGGTTTTGTTGTTGGTATATCACCTAGATAAAATAATCTTTCCGCTATCTTTTCGGCATGACCCATTTCTTCAATAGCAATCTTTTTAAATTCTTCAGTAACTGCAAAGTGTTTTGGCCCTCTCCATAAGACATGTTGCCACATGTATTGAATAGAAACTTGCATCTCCATTGAGATTGCCTTATTTAACATTTCTAATAACTTATTTGCTGCCATTAGATTTCAATCCCTTATTTAGTATTTTTATTAGAGGATTAACCTTTTTTAAAATTCTAGTTGTTTAGTCTCAGATTTATTATATGAGGTTTAGAAATACAACTTTTTTATAATTCTCAATAGTTTATAAAAGTTGAGGCAATTATATTCGATTAATTTTAAACCATTTAAATGTAAAAAATTAAGTCTTTTAGTAAGATACGACTGCAATACTTCAATTCATCACGAAAATCTCATATCTTCATTATGCTTTTATAATAGGATTATATATGCTATTATAGGACTAAATAAAAAGGTGATTTATAAAATGAGCGAAAAAAGAATGAAAGAAGCAGAAAAGAAAAAGAAAGAAGCAATGGAAAAAATAAAAGAGGCAGAAGAGCTTGAAAAAAAAGCAATAAAAAAACGAAAAGAAGCGGAAGCAAAAGAAAAGGAAGCTAAGAAAAAAACAGAAGAAGGAATCAAGAAAAGCGAAGAAGAAGAGAATAAGCGAAAGAAAGAAGCTGAACACAAAAGAAAGGAATTAGAGAAAAAAGGGAAAAAGAAGGAGGAAAAAGCGAAAAAAGAAGCCGAGAAGATTCAAAAAGAAACTGAAAAAAGACTGAAAACTTAAGAACCAATCATTTTTTTCTATTTAATTTATCCTTCTGAATATAAGGGTACTCCAACAAGCAATGCACACGACTTGTTGATTCATATCTAAAAAAAATCTTGGTATTAAGACTGCGTAGGAAGTTAGTGGACAAAAGATTGAATAAACTGATATGAATCTACTAGACTGGGTGTCAATATAATGATTGAATGGATTAATATCATTGTTATGATTCTATCTTCAATTTTAATGCTTTATTTATATGTGAAAAGTGTAAGTCCAGCTGCTTTAGAGAAGAAAGTTGGAAAAGGAGCTTACAAAAAATGTGGAGAATATAGAATCGCTGCTTCAATAGCAGAAATGATCATCATTATCAATTATATTATATATTTCTTTTATCCAATAGAGATATTTGATATTCCAATTACATTTCCGTGGGAATGGGGAATTTCTATAACCATAGCTATTATTATAGCATTACCGAGCAGCGTAATTATGATCAAGGGAATTTTGGATGCAGGAAAAGAAGCAATGATACCACAGATTGACCAGAAATTATATCAGGGGATTTATAAAAAGATACGGCATCCTCAGGCTGTGGGTGAACTACCATTATGGTGGTCTGGATCATTAGTGTTGAATTCACCTTTCCTTGCCTTGTATTCAACCATTTTTATTCCGATCTTTCTTATTATGATGAGAGCGGAAGAAAAAGATCTAATTATTAGATTTGGTGACGCTTATACGACATATAAGAAAGAAACAGGAATGATTTTTCCCAAGATTAGAAGAAGAAGAATTTAATTTGAGTATTATTGTCTTTAGTTTAAGAATTCTTGTTTTCAGTCCTTTTTCTTTTAACATAAAAAATGTATTCATTCTTTCCAGGAATTATTTCTATTTCTTGGCCATCTGAAATTTTTTGCTCTTTAATTAAATCTAAAGGTAAATCCATGCCATTAGATTTGATTACTGAAGTATATGATCTTTGTTTTCCAAAAACTGGCGCTGGAACACCCCTTAACCTACTTCTAATGTGTTCTTGAGCGATTACTGTTCCACGGATAAGCTTAACCAATTCTCTATCAAGAGTATCAGAATCATCAAATCCTAGCGTTTTCGCAAAAGCATCCTTTTCTATTATTGTCAGGCTTTTTACAATATTATTCCAATCATCGATTGATATACGATGAACAGAGCTACCACGCAGGTCAAAATTCTTCACAGCTTCATTTAAACCCTCTTTAAATTCATCTGAATTAGTTGTAATTTTAATAAAAGGTCTATTTTTCTTCATATACCTCTTCTTCACTTGTTTCGTTAATTTCTGCATATTGAGATGAAAAATGAATACTCCAGTTTGATTTTCTAATTCTTGACTAAATGGAAATCTCAGAATTATGTCACCTTTACTTAAAGTAACTATTTGATTTCTTTTCATTATAGTAATCTGATCTGGAACCTCATAAAAATCATCAAACTTAAGTAACCTTTCAGATGACGACATCTGCTGAACTTCATCAATTATGCGAGGAATTATCACTTTTCCTTCTTCAATACGAGATTCAATTATTCCACTATTTAGAAACAGACGAGTTATGTTCGTTATAAGTGAAATTATTGCAACAAATAGCGCTGCGAAAATTAATGCTAATGTACCGAATTCTAATTCAAATTGGCCTAATATTATGAAAATTAGGGTCAATATTATCCATTTCAAAGCTTCTAAAGGACCAGAGATAATAGTTAATAGTAATTGTAAAGGATTAAGAATTAGATCAATATAGTTAAGCTTTACTTGCCTTGTGTAAAAGATTATTAATTCAAAGAAACCTACAATAAGAAAGAAAAAAGTTGCTAAATCAGAAAAAGAGTTCAATTTACTTACGAAATTAACCAAGAATAGTAATATTACTGCTAATTTCCAGATGTTTAACAATAAATTACTATAGAAGGGAGATAATTTCCAAAGAATATCTTGTGTTGATTTTTGAGGTGTAATCACAAACCAAGCTAAGAAAGAAAGAGCAAGGTAAAGAACCATGACTTCATTTACATGAAATGTCGATTCAAAGAACGGTAAGGAAATTAGTGATTCCTTTTGTTGATAAAAAAAGGAGGCAATCAACCAAGTGATCAAATATCCTGTTATAGCACCTTCAAGTTCTAATCCTTGCCTCTTTCTTATGATTAAACGAGATAATACCATTGTGATGAGATTTAATCCCCCTAATATCAAATATAACGAAGGATCCTCTTGCAGAAATGTAATAAACAACCATCCCAATGCAAAAAAGATACCAAGAGATGTAAGCCAATTAGGTTTGATTTTGGACAGTTCAGATCTCTGTTTATCAGAAATTCTATAGGTCAATAATAAGATACTCCTAGAAGTGATGAATTTGAATTTATTCCTCCTTTGAAAGACGTGCTAGTCCAATGGTGATTCGATCCTTCCAAATCTCTAATTTTGTCCCTAGATCTTTTATTTCTTCCAATTTTAACTCTTGATGTTTTCGCTGTATCTGAATTTTTTTCTTTATCTTACTGACAATCATCCCATTATCTTTCTCAAGATTTTTCCTCTCACCTTCAATTTTTCTTTTGATTTCGCCATAATTATCAGCTAGATAAGTTAAATAGGATGAAATATCGCTAAGAATACTTTTTTCGACGCCTAAACGTGTTAATTCATCGGTAATGTATTTTAAACTTTCATAAACACGATCTACTTTGATCTGGTATCTACATTCTCTATACCTATTATTCGCAGTTTCGATTGTATAACTAACTTCTCGAGTAAGTTCGCCTAGCTTATTCCCTAGAATAAAAGCGATTTCAGCCATTTTTTTCCCTGTTTTCAGTTTTTTACTAATGAATATTATAGTTTTTATCAAGGTTACCAAACTGATTGTTGATAGTAATCTATTTTTTACATGAATAATAAACAGAAATTGATATCATTGGACCTAAATAATAAATGGTTATTCTTTATTTCGATCATTATTAGTATTATTAGTATCATTGCATTCCTTTTTTTTGATTTTCCATTTCTATTCCTTTTCTTATTATTTCCTCCCTTTATTTTGCGATCAACGGGAGAAAGAGCTATAATTAATAGATGTAAAAATTGCGAAGTACATCTAAGCCTTAATTGGAATGTCTGTCCTTATTGTGGAGAGGAAATTGAGAGAAAATAAGATAAGAAGTCTAATCACACGCTTGATTACTGTGTACTGATGATAGTATGCAGGATTTGCAATAATATCCATTCTGTTGGGTATGTACAGAGCACTTCTCACAAATTTTTGCACTACAAAAGGAACACGTTCGTACAGTCCTCTCTTTATTACACCAAT
The DNA here is from genome assembly GCA_048886525.1 of Candidatus Hodarchaeota archaeon. GTDB lineage: Archaea > Asgardarchaeota > Heimdallarchaeia > Hodarchaeales > Hodarchaeaceae > Hodarchaeum. The sequence goes on from JBHLKP010000045.1 coordinate 10,261, forward strand.
CGCATAATTCGCCATGATGGTCCATTTTTTTCTCCAATTTCTAGAATCTACATTATTCCTCTATTCTTCCTCGTTCTATATCCGTAGGGAATATTTTACTTATGATCAACCATTTATCTTTAATTTTTAGCATATGATAAAAATCGATATAGCGCTCAGTTGTTTTTGCGTCAGTACCAAAGCTCAAATCAATGATCACTGAAGCAGCATTACCAATGATATTGAGAGATTTTATTGAATAGTTTGCAATTGAAGATTCATGATCTTCACCTTTAGCTTTGGCTTCCTCAGCCATCACTTTCCAGTGATCTCGATAAACAAAATTAACCTCTCCCTTTACTGACCCACAACTCAATCCTTTATCGAAAAAAATCTCACAAATCTTCGAATAATTAAGCGTTCTAAGACCATCCACAAAGATATCTAATGATTTCTGAATATTCTCAACTTCCGAAGTTTTCATAAGGCATCAATCCTAATTATGATAACATTAATGAAACCAGACTATAATTATAATATTTCTTGATTCGGTAAAAGAAGTAAAAAGAAAGGTGAAATCCATGGGTAAATGGAAAGAATTGGATGAAAAACTCAATAAATATCTTAAACTTAGTACATTTCCGATTGCAGTAAAATTAATTGAAAATCTTGACATATTCGATGAAATCCATAGGATAAAACGGCCTGATAAGAAGCTGGCACTTTGTCAAATCTTTAGTTATTCTAGATATTATGGGTGGACCATAGGCCTTAGTAAAGAAGATAACATATGTCCTCTTGCAGAAATAGTAATGGGTTTCGAAAAACCATATGAATCATTCCTTGAAGGAGCTTTCTTTCTTGATCGCTATAATAAAACTCCAGAAGGAGCAAAAAAAACGGCAGAAATGATTCCAAAAATCCCATATGGAAAAATTAGAGGGATAATATCTGGAGCTCTGGCAAGAATTGACTATACGCCTGACTTTATACTAATGTATGGTAATTCAGTCCAAATTTTAAGAATTATACACGGCGCTTTGTGGAATGAGGGAGGAAGAATTACGATATCGACATTTGGAGATGCTGTTTGCGCTGATACTATCTCAAATGCATTTTTGACTGGAAAATTACAAATTGGAATCCCCTGTCTTGGTGACCGACGATTTGGGTTAGCAAAGGATAGTGATTTAGTAGCTTCATTACCTCTAAATACTATTGATTCGATATTAGAAGGCATTGAAGAAACTCATAAAACAGGTTCAAGAATTCCTATCCCTTATGAAATATGTACACCAGAGATATTCTTGAAAATGCAAGGACACTTAACAGAAATAAAAAGGGGATAAGAACCACTTGAATAAGAAGATACTCATAATTGGAGTAGGTAGAGAAGGACTTTCTGCTGATTGTTATACCCAAATGAATGGATTTCAATCTTAAAAGATAAGATTCTGTTATTTAGGGAGGGATACTTTTTCTGGATGATATGTAAAAAAAAATTAAAGATATTTATTAGAGATATAATTTATTAATAAAAGCTAGTTTTTCCTTTCTTTCTAGATGTTTTACTAGTCATTATTTAATTCATCAATAACCTCATCGAACATTTTATTAAATTCTTCTTTATCTGAAATTGAAACATAACTAACTGCGAGTTTCTTTTTCTGCTGTAGGAGAATTTGTTTAAGTTCTTCAAGATCCTCATAACTCCCACGAATCACTAGCAATTTATCCTCCATATCTAATTCTCTATAAATCTGTTTTTCAAAATCTTTTAATCTATTTAGTTTTCTATTCCAGCGGATAAAGTGCCTCCAATTCATAATTAGATAAAATACTAACAAAAATTGTAAAATTATATTCAACCAAGGTATTATTGGTCCTAAAATATTAGCCAATATTGAATTAGGATAGATAATTCTCATAAGTTCGAAAAGAAAGAATCTGAAAAACCATTGTAAATAAAAAATAAAAATGATATTCAATCCAATAAAGATTTTTTTAATTGTCTCCATATTTTCAATGATATCATAAAATAATTGGGTTAAAGTAATGTTTATCTCTGATAAACCATTATCTTGATTGATTTCAATAGATCTTTGTTGTTGTTCTTCATAGCGATTAACGTTATTCTTCCATCTGACTAAATATATAAAATGGATCAAACCTAATAATGAGAATAATAAGACGACAATAGGTGTAATGAAGTCAATATTTAGAAAAACTAGGCCGGGAAATCTAGGTCCATTTGTAAATCGTACTCTATTAATGAAAAAAGTTATGGTAAAAGCAATATTCACCATTTGGACTAAAAAACTACAAAGAGGTACAATAGCACTTAAAATAAGATAATTTCTTTGATTCTTAATATAGTTCAAACCACCCCGTTCCATTTGAGCATATAATGTTCCACTTTTGATGACATTATGAATCACATTTGTGTCATTTAGTTTATGTTGAGGAGACATTATTTATTATATCCTTGTTTTTTTCAAATCATTATTTCATTTCTGCATTAATTTTTACAAACCATTGATATCTATCTTGACCTTTTTTCGTAATTTTATAAACAGTGATTCTTCTCTCTCCCCACCATTCTTCTCTTGACCTAATATAACCAGCATTTTCCATCTTAGATAGATATTTTTCTGCAGTTGCAGTTTTAAGAGCAGAATATTTGATGAGTTGACTTTTAACAATTCCCCTGTTATTATCAGGGTTGCGTTTATTGGCACGAAGTATACCTTCTAAGATAATTTGAATTATCATATTTGTTGAACGATATTTCGTTTTTACCAATAATCTCCGACCGTAAGTTGTAGGTCAATTCATGAAATGCTCTTGTGTTATCTATCAAAGCAATCATCTATTCCTCTCTAAATCTTTTTCTGTTATTTTTCGACGATAAAGTAAATCTAACCCTTATCATATTGTGAATTACCATCTACGCCTCCTAATTACTTTTTCTTACTTCAATGCCACTTCAGCTTTTTCTAGTGACTTGGATGATTGAATCCTTTAAGCGTTTGAAAGTCTTCACTTCCCTTATTGGACATATTATCCATTGGATTCGTCATTACTTCAATATTAAAAGAATCCCAATGAGAAACTCCCAATATAGTTTTATTGATCCTTACAGCAAAAGCTATAATAAGAAATTTTAACATTAACATTCTAAAAACACAAAATTTGTGGGGATTTTCACGCTTTAAACATCCATTATCTCTGGAAGGCGAAAAACTATTCATTAATTAAGTGTCCATCCGACATTTCAAGAACCCGATCAAAGTATGGACGGTGTCGTGGATCATGACTCACCATTACAACTCCTTTCACTTCATTATTAGCGATTTCCTTGAAAGATCGAATTATCGACTGCCCTGTTCGAGTATCTAAATCACCTGTTGGTTCATCTGCTAACAATAATATAGGATCAAAGGCCAAAGCCCTTGCTATCCCTACGCGTTGCTGTTCTCCTCCTGAAAGCTCTGAAGGTAAATGATATAACTTATCTTCCATGCCAAATTTTATCAAAAGATTTGTTGCTTTTTCGTTTCTCTCTATTTCTGGAACTTTACCAAATATCAAAGGAAGTGCCACATTTTCTATAGCGTTAAGAGACTCAATAAGCAGATGCTCTTGAAAAACAAGGCCAATTTTTCTTAAACGAAAATCACGTATCTGTGACTGTGATAAACAAGTAATGTTAACACTGTTTATGGAAACAGATCCAGTTGTTGGAGATAATAAACCAGACATACAATTGATAAGTGTCGTTTTTCCGCATCCTGATGGGCCTAATAATCCTATAAACTCTCCAGATTTCACAGAAAATGAAATATCTTTCAATGCATTTATCTGGTAGCTTCTCATATCAAATATCTTTGTTAGATTATTAACACTGACAATTTCGGAGTTACTAGAATTCTTAGACATCTTTTTGTCCTCCTTTAATAATAATTCTATTCTTAGGTTCATCAAAAGATCCTGTAAAAGGTTGTTCATCCTTAATAGATTTCCAAATCTCTCTAGGTAACAATATGCGATTTTTCGTATCTATTTGTGAAAGAAAAATCTCTGAATCATCATTATCAGAACCAAAACCAGCATTTGAAATAATTAATTTTGAGTTATCAACCAGATAAAGCTGAACAATACTTTCTTGAGGAGATAATTCAAATAATAATTGCTGTGGTAATATTAAACGGCGATATCGATCAAGTCGTATCTTATACTCACCCAAATTTGAAGCAAAATCATCATACGAGAATGAGTCTTCTCTTTCAACGATATATCCATCATCTAAGGTAAAAAATCGATTTCCATGTTTAGCTACAAGAGGATTATGAGTTACAAGGAAGAAAATGATGTCCTCCTCTTTATGTAACTCTTGAAAAACTTTCATCACTTCAGTAACAGTCTGTGAATCTAATTCACCAGTTGGTTCATCAGCTAATATTAGATCTGGTTTGATGACAAGAGCTGCTGCAAGAGCAACTCTTTGACACTCTCCTGCAGACAATTGGTAAGTACGGTGGTAGATACGATCTCCCAAGCCTAATCTTGTTAAAAGTTCAATAGCTCTTCCACCATCCTTTTGACCTAAGAATTTGAGAGGTAATTCGACATTCTCGAGAGCTGTGAGATGATGGAGAAGATTATCACTCTGGAAAACATAGCCAATTTTATCATGGCGCCAGTGGTCTAACTGAGATTCATTTAGTTTTGTTATATTAACTGAATAGCCGTCTTTGTTTTCAAAAATGATATTTCCCGCGCTAGGTGTATCAAGACCTCCTAAAATGTTCAATAGAGTTGTTTTACCACTACCACTAGGTCCCATTACTGTTATGAAATCATTTTGTTTTATATCAATTGAAACCCCTCGTAAAGCTACAGTTTCAAGCCTTTGAGTTAATGTACCAGACTGGTAAATCTTGTACACCTCTTCTATTCTAATATTTTCTACCATTATATCACACGGTCCTTAAAATATTTACAGGATCTAAGCGAGAAAGCTTCCTTCCAGCTAGTAATATCGATATAATCATAGCAATGATAACAAGGGAAGTTAAAGCAAGAATACTTTCTATAGGTATCGTTAAGGAATATAATTCTAGAATAAGAAGATCGGAAATGAATCCAATGTACATATAAGATATTAATACTGATAGTAAGGTTCCTGTCAGTAATGAGAATCCTGTTATTAGGGATAACTCACCCAGAATCAATTTTCTAACATCGTTAACTAGTCCACCAATGGCATAATAGGTACCAAATTCCTTTTTCCGCTCATATAAGGAGCTTGTCAGAAAAATCTCAAGTCCTAAGGTTGATACTGTTAGAACCAGAATGAATTCCATTGACGTCAATCCTGTTAATGATGTGATTAAATTGTCATAACTTTCATAATATTCATCTACATTAACAATAGATAGCTCAACACTCTCTGGGTAATTCAATTCATACCATTCAAAGATTTCACTCTCAATTTCTTGTGGATCATAATCATCATCGATGTCCACAAGAAGATAGGAGGCATTATCATTAGTGATAAATGTTGTATTTGATATTGGTGTTGGATTTGTAAGGAATTCAATATTGCATATAAGATATCTCAATCCTTCTTCAGCAAGGCCTGTTAAATCAGCTATCGCAGGAAAATGAGCTACGATATCAACAATTTCTACCACTTCAATTGAGTTTTTTCCAATTGGTAACTCATCCCCAATACTGAAAGTCTGGATTTCTATATTGAATCCCTCAGGTTTTTGACCTCCAATACGACTGCTTGAAGGAAATGTAGATTCGGGGGTTGCTATACCAGTAGAAATAACCACATTAGTATAGCTACTTGAAGAAGTAGCTGTGAGGATGTCTTCCGTGTTTTTGTAATTGTTGGATTGGAAAAAGCTATTTTTAACCATAGCCACATCGAAGAACGTTTCGGGTTCAATACCGACAGTAAGGACTTGTTGACGCCCTAATCTGATTGTTGTGTAATATATGGCGGTTGAACCTGCAATTTCTTCATTAAAGTAACTAGATAAATCAGTTATAAAATCTGAAGTATTATAATCAATATAATCTTTAGATGGAAATTGAATTCTTAGATCAGCACCAACTTGGTACAAAGCATCGTCTCGTACACCTTGTTGATAGCTTTCATTAATTGTTGAAATAACTAGACCAAAGGATAACGTTAAAGATAATACTATTGTAATTTTAGTAATCCGTTGAGGCTTGTAAAGGATGTTTCTAGTTATTAAATCTGCTAGATCTTTGAAAATCAGATGGTAAATCTTTGAAATTGGTACCTGCAACCATGTTAGAATTCGTTCTAAGATTCTAATCATCAAGAGAGTTAGTCCTATCCAAGTCAATAGAGGAGCAATAAAGTCATAAATTGTTATAGCGAATCCTGGAATCGGATTAAACTCAAGAATATTCAAAATCGTTACAATTATGACAATTCCGATCAAAATAAGATCTAAATAAATTCGCCTCCATAAAGTTGGATGTCGTTCTTTGCCCTCTTTCAATGTTTCTGTTATTGATGGAGCTAGTAGTTGTCTCACTGAAAGGAAAGCAGCAATAAATACAATAAGACCGCCTATTGATGCACTGATTACTAATGAATCAAGACTAACAGTGATAAAACCTGTGGAACCACTATTAAATAATTTTGAGATAGTCATACTGGCTAAATAACCTGTAATGATACCGATGGTCAGTCCAATACCAGTGATGGTTAAACTCTCAATGCATATTACTGTGGCAATATACTTTCTCAATGCCGATTTAATCCTAAGTATTCCTATTTCACGTTGTCTTTCCTCAATTGTTAAATCTATTGCGTATTTACTAATGTATGCTCCAAGGAATAAACCCGGTAATGCAAAATATATTAAGAATAGTCTCATTTGATTAAGTTGATCAGCTACTTGGTCAAGTGCCAACCCTAATAAATCTATGATTGTAGTTTCGGGAAACCAAGTGCTGATAAGGGTAGAAATACCAGATAATTTACTATAAATATTAGTCGGGTCTGATGCAAATTTAGAATGTTCTATTTTTACGTGAACTCCATTAAGGCATATAGCATTTGTTGCTTGAGAGATCATCTCCACGTAATTTGAATAAGACATTATAATACAATTAGTGACCTGCGTATATGCTAGAAACATACCAAATGGGTTCGATTCTAGCAAGGATTCAGGCTCAAAAGCATAGCTTACTTCTTCCATTGCAGCTGTATCAACATTTACTATACCTCCAACATTAAGCTCAACACTCAATGGAATCCCAAGATTTGGTGTTGGGGGCATCGTACTAATATCAATTTCGAAGGAAACAAGAGAAAGGTTCAGAATGTTATCTGTATCATCCTTAAAATACTCATTTATAGATCTACTGATCAATACTTGATCGTTTTCAAATATTTCTGTAATATTATCAATTGTGGAGAAAATAGAAAAAGTTTCAAGATAGGAAGGTTCTATCCCAAAGATGTACGTAGTTGTAAAATTTTGTTCGGATGTAAAAATCGTCCGAAGGTCATCTGTTGGCAAATTATATTGATTATCTGCAGCAACGATAGCTCCGACCGTATTAGGCCCAAAAGGTTTAGTACCAGCTATAATTTCAACCGATGTAATTAGATCAGAAGTATTTAATTGAACAAATTCTTGAAGAGATTTTGCTTCGGCCTCAGTTAGACTTGTATCAGAAATTGCTAGATCGATATGAATATCATCTAAGACTGCTTCAATCAATTCTCCAGAAGTGCTATCAACATAAAAAAGTACTCCTGAAACAATAGTGAGGGACATTATAACACCAAACATTAATGTAAATGTGCGACGGAAGTTTCTACGTATACTTTTAATAGCATAAAGAACAGAAGTTATCATAGTCATTATTTATCAACTTTTGGCTTTTTTATTTGGTTTAATACTTCATTGATTCTTGTTTTAGACTAGATCAAAGCATAATAACAGATTAATCCAAGTTTTAGCTTGAATATAAAGAATTCGTGAAAATTTAATTAGTCCTTTCAGACCAAAGGTAAGAACTATCAGAACAAAGGTCCGATTAATAATCTAGAAGCAATAGATTTAATCTTGAAGTGAATATTGTCTAATTGAAGAATTTCGATTTCCTATATCAATGAACTTAAAATTATCTTGAATTTGTTGATTTTACGAGTTTAATTCCAATTTTGAGACAATAAAGGGGAAATTTTGTCTATAAAACAGGGTTAATCTAAAATATATTGCTTTAAGGCAATTAGAAGAGATTTAACAGTTAAGATTTTTCCTCAAAATCTATAGTATAACTATCACCGATATAGTAATTTATATATAGACTTATATATAATGCTCAACTTGAGTTGAAAAGGTGTGTCTGATGATCTACTCCTCCAAAGATGGCAAACGGAATATAAAAAGGGATTTTCGAAACCACTGATTCTGTTTACGTTAGCTGAAGTTGGTAGAAGTTACGCTTATCTGTTAACAAAGAAAATTTTAGAGCTGACGGATGGAGAAATATCTATTGCTGGTTCTAATATTTATCCGATGCTAACAAAACTTGAAGAGGACAATTTACTTGTTAGTCAACTTGATGAGAGCGATAGAAAGTTTTACCAATTAACTAACAGTGGAAAGGAATTTTTGAGGCAATTAGAAACATCTATAAAAGAATTCAACAAAATAATGATACGAATTATTGATAATAACCAAAACAAGGAAGGAGAATAAAAAATGTCGAAGCAACAAATATTAGATCCAATTGATGGCTATATGAAGGAGGTAGCATTTTTACTTCCTTATCCAGAGAAAAGAAAAGCTCCTGTACTAGAAGAATTAAAAAGAGATGTACAAGATGCTATGGGAACTGAAAAAAGGCCTCCATCTGTCGTTTTTGGTTCCCCTGTTGTTGTTGCAAAGAATTTAAGTGCTGCTCAAGATTGGGGAACTAAACCTGCTGGATGGGGAGCAAGAGCATTGGCGTTTCTTATTGATTTTATGTTACTAATCGGATTTTTTCTTATTTTCATGATATCTTGGATATTACTGTCAGATTTTCAATTCGATGAGATAGCATTCTACGATATTCACATACCTTTTTGGTTTATGTTTATAGGACTTCCTCTTTATGGATTAATCTTGGGTTATTTTATCTTCTTTGAAGGAATTTATTCAACAACTCTCGGTAAACGCCTTTTAGGATTAATGGTTGTTGACGAATCAGGTATTAAGATTACTTGGATCCAGACATTGACTCGAAATATAACAAAAGTTCCATTTTTGAGCACATTTCTTCCGTTTGACATTTTACTTGGAGTATTATCAGAAAAAACCAAAGGTAGGAAGCAAAGAGTTTTAGATTTCGTAGCAGGTACAAATGTAGTAAAGAAAGTATGATTAACGGTGAATTGAAGAACAAGGTGTTATTATGGTTTTACTATCAAGTTTAATGATTGCTAAAAGGTCATTAACCCGTAGAAAAACGAAGAATATCAGTGCCATTCTGGCTATCACGTTAGGTGTGACGTTAATGGTTGGAATACAAATTACAACAGATACTCTGGAAAATTCGTTTCTTACAGGTTTACTCCTCAGCGAAGGAGAGGTTGACATTCGAATTGCTAATGCCACAGGGAGTTATTTACCTAGTGAGATACAAGAAAATCTCTCAAAACTAGTACCAGACGCGGAGGGTGTAATGTTTGAACTAACAACACAAGGACCAGTAATGGTGGCTGCTCAGTTTGAAGAATCAATCCAATTTGCAGCAATTCCTTTTGAATATCCAGAAGTATTTGGAAACTTCTACGACTGGAGAACGGAAGAAGTAATGAACATAAAAGATTACTTAATTGATAATAAGAGTGTTCTGCTTTCGAGTAATGCAGCAGAGGATTTGGGAATAGAGAAAGACAGTGAATTACCAATTACGTTAATTACCGAGTTTAATAATTTAACACTCATATTTACCCCCAATGGAACTGGTCCTCCTATAATTACTACAGTATTTACAGTTGAAAGAGTTGAGCTCTCTATCCTTGGTTTTTATGACTCCAATCGTCCTGGAATTGGTGCTCAATACGAAGGCCTTTTAATGTCCATAGATGGACTTAGAGATTGGTTAAGTCTTCTAGATACTTCTCGAAATAAAAACATTATTAGCTCCTATTTATTCTCTTTTCAATCGGATCACTTTAACTCAAAAATTGATAAAGAATTTCTCCAAGATCAGCTTGATATTCTAGAAGAAACGCTTCCTGTTAGAGTTCAGAACGGAAACACCATGAATTTATATGTTGCTTCTTCTCCTCGTTTACTCTACACTGAGATTATTGATCTTGTTTTTAATTTGATGTCAACATTTTTAAACGTCTTGGGACTGCTTATTGTAGTAACTGGTGTATTACTTATAACTAATGTCCAATTAATGAGTGTTGAAGACCGAGAATTTCAAACTGGAGTATTACGAGCAGTTGGTGAGAAGAGAAGAGGAATATTTTTCTCAATGCTTTCTGAAACTCTTTTTCAAGGAGTTTTAGGAGGAATATTTGGATTAGCAGGAGGGTTAGTATTTGGTCAAATAGTGGCCTTATATATAGCAAGTCTTTTAGGAACAGGCCGATTTAGTGTGAGACCAGTTTTAAATGAATCAGTTATTGTATCATCAGTAGCAATTGGGATTCTCTTAGGCATTTTAACGGGTCTTTTACCTGCATTAAGGGCTTCTAGGGTAAATATTGTAGAAGCTCTCCGAGGGATTAAAGTTCAATTTGAAGAAAAATCAGGTCGTAATTTGGCTTTATTAGGTGTTCTTCTCAGTGTTATCGGAGTGATAATAGTCTTAAATAATGGAGTTTTTGATAAGAATTTACATTATATTTGGAAAACTGAAGGATGGGATTCTTTAGATGAATGGAGAACTATTCTCCTCGGTTCTGCTGTTCTTTTTTCAGGTCTTGGTATAATATTATCACGTTTTATTGATCGATTGAAAGCTTTTAATTTAACAGCATTTGTAATTTGGGCAGCACCTGTATTCCTGTTTGTTGTAGCAATGGGCGAAGGTTGGATATCTGATATATCAGGTGGGCACTTAAATATTGATGTTTTTGTTATTGGGATAATACAGATTGTTGTTGGTTCAGTTTTAATTGTTGGTTTCAATCTTTCACCATTGATGAGCTTTCTACGAAGACTTTTAATGAGGATTAAAGGAATAAAAGGAGTCGCGCAGGTAGCACCTGCGTTAATTTCATCACATAAAACACGTTCGACATTAACATTCGCCATATTTGCTGTAGTTCTTACATTGAATGTAGTAGTTGCATCTCTTGTGGCAACAAATTTCAGCAGTTCAATTGGTCAAGCTGAATCAGACTCCCGTGGGATAGATTTATATGTAACTCTTAACAAACCTGAGATGGTTCTTAATGATACTTCATATTCGAAAGAATTATATGGAATATCTGACAGTATAATTGATGTTATAGGATTAAAAACTTTTGAAAGTCAAACAGATTTCACTAAGTTCGTAGCACTGAAAAATCCACTTTCTCCGACCTTTAATCCTCAAACTGATATGCTACCACTTGGATTTGTAGAATTAAGATCTGAACAAATTCGAGGGAATGCGACGAATGCTGATGATGAAAATTGGCGATATGATTGTTTTCTAGGGGGATTTCCAGATGATATAGGAGCATCTTCTTCATCTTCTTCGGGAATTTCCTTTTTTGGTGGCCAAATAGATGATGAAGAAGCATTGGAGCTATCTAAAAAGGCATTTGATGCTTTTTTTAATTCTTCCTACACAATGGCTGCGTATAATGTTTCATTTTCTTTGGAGGCCTTAAGGGATTTTAATTTTGAAGATATGTCAAGGTTTTTTGAGACAGATTTAGAGGATGTGGATAAATTAGAAGATGAAAACGGATCAGTTATTAAAAATCCGATTGTATTCACTGACTCAATTATTCTTCCTCTGGGTATGCAAATCTTTGTACCTATGAATATAACCGTTTTTGGTAACGTATCCTTGAGTTTTTATCAACCTTTCACAATCGGGGGTAAATTTGATCTCCAACGTACCGTTGGATTTGCTCTTTCAGGTGGTGGTTTTACTAGTGGAAGTTTTGAGGATAGTAATGATGATTCATCAAGATTTTTAGGTAAAATTTACATTCCTGAAAGATTTTCGAAATATTCAAATTTTTTCGGAGAGGCAAATGGTATTACTCCCACATCACGAAAACCTAATCAATTTGATTCCTTTCTCATAAAAACTGAGTACGCTTTTGATGATCCAAGAATTGAAACGCTTGCAAGAGAAATCGAGAATTTTACTAATACTGAAAATTTTGGGTATCGAAAAATAGCTGGTGATGACTTTCTAGTAGCAACATCTATTTCTTTGTATTCTGAAGTAGAGGAGAGCTTAGAAACAACGGTACAAATGACGTCTTTTCTTTCTATTTATGTCAACTTTGGTCTGATTATCGGCGCGGTGGGAATGGCAGTGATCAGTGCTAGAAATGTATCCGAAAGAAAACGTGAAATTGGAATGATGCGAGCAATAGGGTTCCCTAGGTTTCAAGTTATGTTATCAGCACTCTTAGAACTATTAGTTCTAGGATTTATTGGACTGATTATCGGTATTATTAATGGCCTTTTAATTAATGTAGGATTTGCTAATATGATGGATGTTCCAGTAGTCATCCCTTGGGGAACACTTGGGGCCTATTTGTCGTTAATTACTTTTATAGGCTTACTAGCTGGAGCAATCCCAGGTCTTATTGCTTCAAGAATACCTGCAGCGGAGGCTTTGAGATATGTTGGATAGTGGAGGAAACATTATGGCAGAATCATTAACGAGTGACTTTAATTTAACAGAAAATATCCAACCAATTCTTCAGATAACAGGTCTACATAAACGTTATAACGAGGGGAAATCAAATGAAGTACACGCCCTCCGTGGAATCGATCTCGAAGTGAAAAAAGGAGCTATGATGGCTATCATGGGTCCCTCTGGATGTGGAAAAACAACTCTATTAAATATGATAGGACATCTCGATCGTCACTCAGGAGGGAAAATTATAATTGATGGAATTGATACAGATAAGCTTTCTGACAGTAAAATGACCGCTTTTCGGAGAGACAACATTGGTTTCATCTTTCAACTCTTCAATCTTTTCCCATTTCTAACTGCTGTAGAGAATGTGGAAACCCCATTACTCTTAAAGGATTTAAAGTCTGGTGTTGCACGAGAACAAGCCAA
>JBHLKP010000046.1:0-23312 GCA_048886525.1 Candidatus Hodarchaeota archaeon
AAGGCATGACAGCAGATAAAATTCTAAATGAAAATTGCATTCCAATTTGATTCACGAGGTAAATTCGATAAGGTTGATTTTGAACACTTATTCGTAATGAATCGGTTAATGATACGTATGCTTGCTTCTCTAATTCTGTAGTTGGATTCTCTTGAATAAACAAGACTGCTGAAATGGTTAGAAATACAATAATTCCTAATAACACACTTGATATAGAAAAACCAATTGTCTCGTATAACATTGGGGCAAACACTACCCCAATGACATTGGCTAGCATAGCCCCAATATTGCCCCAAACCGAGAGAGTGATTCGTTCGTTGCTGGTAGGTGCAATTTCAGGCATAAGAGCATAAATGGGAACAAATACAAATGTAAAGAGTGCATCGAAAAGTGAAATTATTATAAATAAATAAACTATTAATAAAAATCCTCCAGTACCACCAGGAAGTAAACTTAATAGAAAAATTGGAGGATTAAATAATAAAACAAATGTAAGTGTCATTGGTAATAAACCAACAATAACAAATGGTCTTCTTCTCCCCCATTTCTTCCATCGTGTATTATCAGAGCCCCATCCTACAATAGGGTTTATAAATGCGTCAAAAATTCTTCCAACCATCAAGGCTGCACCTACAAGTGCTCCAATAATTGTTGGAGGGAGAGAAACACCAGTTAACCCCTCTGTTAAATAAAAATACAACACAAAGCCCAGAATAGTCGAATTAATGATTGAAATTCCAAAATTACCTGTAGAATAAAGGAAGATTTCCTTCTTCGTTAATCTTCGTTCATGATTAATTACCAATTCTTGCTTCTCCTAAAAGCAAAAAATCTCCTAAAATTCAAAGGAAATTTCCTTATTAACGAATTCGATCGTAAGGGGGATTTTCTTTTAAAACTATTGGATTTTTTAGTATTATAGAATGTTATTCATTGATTAGTTTATTAAAATTCAACAGTACTGAAATGATCTCTATTTATTTTGAAAAAAGGGAGAATTAATCTCGGTCTCCGACTCCGAGATAAATGAAGATCATCAGTAACTGCTTCAATAGAAAAATAATATCATAAAACAACCATAAAGCCATCATCGCTGGAGAGGAAAAAGCTCTGTTCTCTAATCGAGCGAAATCTATGAACATATAGATGGAAAAGATTACTGCACTGATTAAACTTATCAATAAATAAAAAGCTGGATTTGCACTAAACATAAAGAATCCAAATAACGCTAATATGAAAAAAGCAATGACCATAATGAGTACAATTCTCGATATTTGACTTATTCTTTTGTAAGTATGCCCAGAAAAAAGATATGCGAAAAATGCTACAACTGTTGTCGTCCCTACTGCTCCTACAACTATTGCAGGATCGAGTGCTAATGCAATATATACGATCAACGAAAGTGTAATGCTACTACAAACTGCGAAAGCATATAATAGAATAGTTGCAGTAGATTCACTGAATTCGGAGCGAAATAACATTCCAAAGAACAGAATCATTATGATAATGAATTCTCCAAAAGAGCCAAACCAGTAAAGAGGGAGAATTATTTCAATTCCTAATTGTAACATTATGAATGTAGTAATGCTTGAGATCATTAGAGCGATTCCAAGGTGCCTATAGGCTTCCGATTTGATATCATAACCAATCCACTCTCTAGTTCGTGTTTCATATATGTAAGACATATCGATTCATCTCTAAGGTTTAGGAACAAAAATTAAAAAGTAATTTTTTATGACTAGCTTTGAGGAACAAAATTGGATTTACGCTTGTAGTAGTTCAAGAAACAAATGTACTGGCATCGAATCCAACTGGTTATGGTCCTTAAATAATTCTAGTAATTCTCCAACCTTCCAAGAAGGATATCTTGTTGACATATTATTAACAAATTTTTCTTCTATGAGAGGAATAGCTTCATTTCGACGGCGTCGGTGTCCCAAAGGATACATTACTTCAATTTTATCAGTACTAGAACCATCTTTGAAAATTATTTGGACAGAATTAGCTATTGCTCGTTTTTCTGGGTCATGATAATCTTTTGTATATTCTGGATTTTCTTTAACAATCATTTTTTCTCGCAATTCGTCTATATGCGGATCTGCTGCTCTTTCATCTAAGTATTTTTCATAAATAACATTACCATCGATTAATCCAATAGCAACCATATATTGCAGGCAATGATCTCGATCTGCGGGGTTATACAAGGGTCCTTTTTTATCTATTATACGAATAGCAGCTTCGTGAGTAATGATTTCAACCCGTTCAACATCTTTGAGACGATCCATTACTTGTGTGTTTAGTTGAATTGCAGCTTCTACCGCTGATTGACCGTGAAATTCTGCAGGATACCCAACCTTGAATAATACATTTTCACATACGTAACTCCCATAAGTACGCTGAAATTTGAACTTATTTCCTTCCCAGATTCGATCATAAAAACCCCATTTCGGTGCACTCAAACAGGTATTATAACCCATTTCCCCACGTAAAGATTGAATAGCAAAAAAGACACCACGAGATGTAGCATCTCCAGCAGCCCAACTCTTCCGTGATCCCGTATTGGGAGCATGACGATATGTTCTAATTGGTCCGACATCAACCCAAACTTGAGAAATAGCATTTATAATTTGTTTTTCATTACAACCAAGCATACCAGCTGCTACAGCGGCAGAAGCAAGCTTTACAAGTATCACATGATCTATTCCACGTTGGTTGAAACTGTTTTCAAGAGCCATAACTCCTTGAATCTCGTATGCCTTTATCATCCAAGTAAATACGTCTTTTAGTGTCAGGGGTTTGATTCCATTGCTGATATTTTTCCTGGAAAGATGATCTGCTATGCTTAGAATTGCACCTAAATTATCACTAGGATGGCCCCATTCAGCAGCGAGCCATGTATCATTATAATCAAGCCACCTGATTAAAACTCCAATATTAAAAGCTGCTGTAATAGGATCCAATTCGTACATTGTTCCTGGCACCCGAGAACCATTTGGAACAGTTGTTCCTGGTATTATTGGCCCTAACATTTTTGTACATTCAGGAAATCTTAACGCTAAGACTGCTCCCCCAATACTATCCATTAGACATAGACGTGCTGTATTAAAAGCCTCTTCAGAATCAGGTTTATATTCTAAAATATATTTCGCAATATCTACCATTTCTTGATCTATTTTTGTTGTCATAAATACTATCACCTTTATTGGAGATTCAGAATATCAAGTTATTTCATTTATAAAATTGAAGGAGACGAAATTATTTATAAGATCAGCGACTATCTATTTGCCTGTACTTTCTCTCTGGTGGACCAACATATTTTGCTGTAGGTCGAATTAACTTGTTACTTATTCTTTGTTCAAGAATATGAGCTGCCCAACCACTTGATCTACTAACAACGAACAAGGGAGTAAATAAGGAAGTATCTATCTGCGCTATATGATAAGCTGTCGCAGTATAGAAATCTAAATTCGGAAAAATCTGTTTTTCTTCCCACATTACTTTCTCAACCATTTCTGCTATAGAAAACAAATTTTTATATTTTGGTTGTTCAATGGACATTTTTTGAGCTATTTCTTTGATAATTAAAGAACGTGGGTCGTAATCTGCATAAACAGCATGACCAAATCCCATTATTAATTCTTTGGCCTCCAATCTTTTACGAATTCCTTTCTCTGCTTCATCAGGATTAGTAAAACTAAGTAATAATTTTATAGCTGCTTCATTCGCTCCACCATTTAATGGTCCAGCTAGCGTTCCAATTCCAGATATGACACACGAATAATAATCTGATAATGTTGAAGCACAAACTCGCGTTGCATATGTTGAAGCAGCCAATTCATGTTCAGCATAGAGTATTAAAGATGTATCCATCATTTTTCGGTTTAATTCAGATGGTTTTGCGCCATATATCATTTCTAAGAGATAACCTGCAATAGTTTTTTCTGATGAATTCAGAAGAAGTTCTTCATCGGGGGAACATCGCTTCTTTTCCCAATAGCCAATGATAGAAGGTAAAATTCCTAAAATTCGAATTGCTTTAGGTTTTCCTTCAAAGTTCATTTCTGGTTCTAAGTTTCCTAATAAAGATATACTTGTACGAAGCATATCCATGGGGTGTGTAGATATGGGAAGTGATTCTAGCAGTACACGAAGAAGTGGAGGTAGAAACCTATTATTAGCTAACTGATCAATCCAGTTACTCAATTGCTTTTTTGTTGGTAGTTCACCGTTGATCAAAAGATATGAAACTTCTTCAAAAGTGCTATTCTTTGCTAATTCTTCTATTGTATACCCTCGATATGTTAAACAAGTATCCTCTTCTTCGCCAACAGGGCATATCGAAGTCGTCCCTACATTAATACCTCTGAGTCCTTCATAAATCCCTGTGATTTCTTGTTTTCGTTTTGGCATTTCACTCCTCTCCGAGTTTATCAAGAATATTTTCCCAACGATAATAATCTATTAAATTATATAATTCCTCACGAGTCTGCATAATTTCAATTAAAGATTTCTGTGTCCCTTTTTCACGTAAAGTGGAATAAACTCGTTCCGCTGCTTTATTCATTGCTCGAAAAGCTGTTAATGGATATAATACCAAAGAAACTCCTGCTTCTTTAAGCTCTTCAAGGGTAAACAACGGTGTTTTTCCAAATTCAGTAATATTTGCCAATACGGGAACAGAAACCTCGTTAGTAACAGCTTTATACTCTTTCAATGAAGTGAATGCTTCTGGAAAAACTGCATTAGCTCCAGCATCAATATATCTTCGAACTCGTTTAATAGTTCCATCAAGGCCTTCGTTAGATAAGGCATCAGTTCGAGCCATTATTAAAAAGTTAGGATCTTTGCGAGCTTCAGCTGCTGCTTTAATTCTATCGCACATTTCCTCCGTTGATACAATTTTTTTTCTGGGACGGTGTCCACATCGCTTCTGAGCTTCTTGGTCTTCAATATGTACACCGGCAACACCTATTTTCTCCAAGGTTTGTATAGTACGCGCAATAGAGAAAGCAGTAGCACCAAATCCTGTATCTATGTCAACCAATAGAGGTAAATCGACTATATCAGTTATTCGACGTGCATCTTCAGCAACATTGTCGATTGTTGTTATTCCTAAATCAGGTAAACCGTAGGAGGCGTTTGCTACACCTGCACCTGATAAATAAATTGCACGAAATCCAAACCGATTCGCCATCATAGCCATAAGCGCATTGATTGTACCAACAACTTGTAATGGTCTCTCGAGTTCCATTGCTTCCTTCAATCTAGTTCCTGGTGATTTACTCATTAATACATTCACCAACAAAAAATATAAGTTGAAATTCGTTATTATCAGTTCATAACTATACGATGAGAAAGTTATTTTGAATAATGTTATATTTTAATTACATTTCCACTAAATAAAATAAATTTTTCAGTTATTAACTAAATATTTTTTTACATAATAAATCAGCTGTAGGCTGTCAACAATCGATAAATGGATAAAAATGGAAGTTAATTATACATACGCGGAGTAAGTTATAACAATCTCAGATTAGAACTTGATTTTTCTGCCTAATAATTAAAGTTTTTAACCTAGTATCAATCTCACATTAGTTGATATACTACTATCAATACTACCATCAATACTACTATTGAGTTGAAAAATCATGTCTCTATCCGATGATTTAACAAAATGGGTTGCAAAAGAGATTAAATCTCTTTCTAGTAGTGCTCTTCGTTTAGCTTTACTCGCAATTATAAGTAAACATCAATCTACTGGAGTTTATGGCTATCAAATTGGTGAAGAACTTTATTCATTCACTCAGGGTGAGCTTGATGGCACTAAAGCAACTTTTTATGCTATTTTACGTCGATTAGAGAAAGATGGGCTTGTTGATTCTGAGCTTAGCTTCTCTTCTTCTGGCCCAGCTCGAAAGTACTACCGTTTAACTCCTAAAGGTGAGCGAGCGTACAATGCTCTATGGGAGAATTGGCAATACTATTTCAGAATTCTTGATGAACTAATTCTTATTGAATAAAAAGGTGAAATGATTGAATAAACAAGTTGAATCTGTTGAACAATATTTAAATGAAGTGAGTAGGCAAATAGGTACTTTAGCTGATAAAGATCAGATTATAACAGAATTACGTGCTCATATATGGGATTTGGCCAACCAACTATCTATAGATAAAGGTTTTTCTGTCCAAGAAGCGTTTGATCACGCTATTTTACGAATGGAAGATCCTCAAATTCTTGCGTCTAAATTTCTTGATGAGGAACCAGGCTCTACAAAAGTCGATTGGAGAACACCTATAACGACTCCTGAATCAAAAATAAAGAATGAACAATTCTTACTGATTGCTATAATCGGTATTGCTAGTGTAGCTCTTATGGCCTTCATCATTCCTGTTACTACTTCAACTTCATTGCAATATACGGTTTTCTTGTTATCGTTGATTTTTGGCACACTAGCTATTGGGATGTTCGTTGCTATGTTATATTTTTATGATGAACGATTATTTCATGAACAAATAGGAAATCTACGTAAGAAATTTTTAAAACCTCTAGAAGACAAGAAGGTACAAAAAGCAACAACGAAAAAATTCACAGAGTTTGAAGTAAAAAAACCAACTCGTGTTAAAACACCTAGCTTTTGGGGAGCATTTGGAGAACATTTAGGAGGATTATTTGGAGGTCTTTTCATTGGGATAACAATGATCTTATTCTTTGCAATTGATATAACCCAGGTAATTCCTCTTTACAACGAAAATTGGTATTTTATAGGATCCATTGCTCTCTATATCTCTTTAGGTGCGTCTTTCGTTGAATCGTTATTCAAATTGATATTTGGCCGTATTCGTGCGACTCGATTAGTTTCAGCAAGTACCAATATTATTGCAGCTA
Source organism: Candidatus Hodarchaeota archaeon (assembly GCA_048886525.1). Lineage (GTDB taxonomy): Archaea > Asgardarchaeota > Heimdallarchaeia > Hodarchaeales > Hodarchaeaceae > Hodarchaeum. Next base: position 6,887 of record JBHLKP010000046.1, read on the forward strand.
TTGGTAGTGTCATTCTAATCATGTATTATCCTTTTACATTTGAATTAGCTATTAATACGATATTTACTAATGCTGAAATCGTTATTGCCGGTATCCCAGGAGTATTTGATCTTGATACGGGTATAAAGATATTTATTGGTATTGTTGCTATAATTCAAATTTTGTCAGCGCTTTATGATATCTTTAAGTTTGGGGCTTGGAAACCGAGTGATCGGAGATCATTGATCTAACCCTACATTTTTTTCATTTCCCAAGTTCGCTCTTCATTAAATTAATCGCAGTTGAAACTTCATCGATACTAGCTCCATCCTCAATTGTTGATAGATCACCTAAGTCCTTATTTTCATATACTCCTTTTAGAATTCGCCTCATAATCTTCCCTGATCTAGTCTTTGGAAGTGTTTTGACTACTTCTACGGCTTTAGGAGCTGCAATTGGGCCAACATTGTCTTTAACGATCTTAATAATTTCATTTTTCATTTCATCAGAGGGAACAATGTCTTCTTTAATGACAACAAAAGCAATAACAACCGTGCCTTTGATTGGATCATCTACTCCGATACAGGACGTTTCTGCAACAGCATCGTGTGATGACACAGCTTCTTCGATTTCCCGTGTACCTAAACGATGCCCTGCGATCTTGATTACCTCATCTGCTCTACCAAGCACATAGAAGTAACCGTCTTCATCTTTTATCGCATAATCACCAGTATTATAAACTTGGCCAGGATAAACTTCCCAATATGTTTGCTTATACCTTTCATCATCATCATAAATCGTCATTAAATTTCCTGGAGGAAGTGGATATTTACCAACAAGTACTCCTTTTTCATTAGGAGGTAATTCTTTTCCCTTTTCATCAATTATCAGAAATTCCCATCCTATTGCAGCTTTAGTTGGTGAACCTGGCTTTATTGGCAAAAACTCTATTCCAGGGGTGTTTGTAAGCATCGGGGATCCTGATTCAGTTTGCCAGTAATGATCTATTATTTCAACCCCCATCATTGCTTTAGCCCATTCATAAGTGGGAATGTCAGTCGGTTCTCCCGCTAAGAAGAATAGACGAAGTGATGAAAGATCCCTATCTGTTATCCATTTTTCTGGATATTTCCTCAATATTCTAAAAGCCGTAGGAGCTGAAAATACAATTGTTACTCCATATTTCTCAATTACTCGCCACCAAGCATCAGGTTCAGGATATATCGGAGTACCTTCATACAAGACCGTGGGTATACCTAAAAGTAATGGAGCATAAACAATATATGAATGTCCGACCACCCAACCAATATCTGAGGTTGAAAAATACACGTCTCGGTTAGGTTCACAATCATAGATTTGCTTCATAGTTGTGTGCAGCGCTACCATGTAACCACCTGTATCCCTAACCACTCCTTTAGGTACCCCTGTTGTACCTGATGTGTATAGAATATATGATGGATCTGTTGAATCCATGACCTCAGGCTCAACATAATTAATGCCTTTTCTTTTTAATAATTCTACCCAGTCCAAATCTCTTTTTTTTATCCAGTTTAGTTCGGTATCTAAACCTCTATTAAAAATTATTACATTCTTTACTGTTACATCAGCCAATTCCAAGGCATCATCAACAATTTTCTTGAGCTTCACTATTTTTCCCATTCTAGAACCTGCATCACATGTAAGTAGTAATTTAGGTTTTGCATCTTCAATTCTACTGGCTAAAGACTCTCTACTGAATCCAGCAAATACTACTGAGTGAATTGCTCCAATTCTTACACATGCGAGCATTGCGATAATAGCTTCTGGAATCATTGGCAAATAGATTATTATTCGATCTCCTTTCTTAACCCCAAGATTCTTCATTACACCTGCGAATCTATTGATTTCTTTGTATAATTGGTAGTAAGTATAAACACGAGATTGTCTTGTTTCTGGAGACTCCCATATCAAAGCTGCTGTCCCACGTTTCGAGCCTAGGGCGTGGCGATCAATTGCATTATAGCATAAGTTCGTTTTCCCGCCAACAAACCATCTAAAAAAGGGGTAATTGGAATCATCCAGAATTTTTTCTGGTTTTTTGTACCAAAACAATTTATCAGCTTCTTTACTCCAAAATGTTTTAGGATCTTTACGTGATAGTGTATGTGCTTCCTCATACGATTCATAATTCATCAAAGACATACTCCATGTTTAATATATTTAAAAATGATTGGAGATTAGTTTATGCGAATAATCTGTCCATAATTTAAAAGAATTTTCTGTCAATAAAAAACGCATGAGCTTCAAACGAAATTCTTTTCTATCACGCATGAGATTGATTCTATTAAGTATATCAGATCAGTCATAAAAGCTACGGATTGATCCGAGTTTTTGATAAGTGAGAGTTTGGCTTCCTTGACAATTAAATTGATTGCTTTATCTGATCTACATCAGGGTAATCCGATCTCTCCTCCTCGGGGTACAAAAGTTATTTCACAAAAAAAGTTAATTCAAAGCCTTATTAATAGGACACCAAAACCTGATGGTATCCTACTTGCAGGAGATCTTCAGGATTATATGTGGAATGACGGAACTAATCCAAAGAGTATAGATAAAATCAAAAAACTTCTTAAGAAGGACCAAGTCTTTAATGTTTTGAATAAAACATCAATTCCAGTTTTTTTTGTCTGGGGGAATACAGATATCTTAGATTTTGAAAAAGAAAACGCACATCTTGGATATAATAATACACCGCAAACCGATGAATTGCGTGAATGGTTTTGTGAGGAATTTCCAAATCTCCAGAATTGCCATATAAAGACAAAATATATTGAAAATTTACCGATTATTGGCTATGATGACGCAAATAAAACAATTGATCCAAGTGGAAAGAGTTGGGAAGAACCTCAAATATTAGAAGAACTCCAACCCCTCATAAGAGCCTTTAATATTAAAAAACGGAAAAAAACCATTATTATGACTCATACTGCACCTAGGGGTGTGTTGGATTTCTCTAGCTTAGGTGATAAGCATATTGGCTCGTATTATCTTCGTGAATTAATCGAGGATTATCAACCATTACTCTCAATATTTGGTCACATTCATTATTGTGGAGGATACTCTGAATTTATAGGTAGAACATTATGTGTAAATATTAGTTCATTTGGGTTAGCCGTTTCACATGATATTTTGTTTGGTCAAAGCGCTTTTGAACTTGGAATCGATGAAGAAAAAAACGAGGTTATTTCAACAAAAATGATAGTATCAAATTATTACCATGGAAATAAACAGAAATTTTTCGTTGAATATCGTCGATGCCAGGCATGTGGAAGGCATACACCTTTCGCAAGAAAACAGTTTAAAATATGTAGAGTCTGCTTAGCAGCTCGTCGAATCGAAAGTAAAAAGAATCTTTCTTTCTGACATTAATTAAATGAATACTTCTCAGTCAATCCTAATTCCCCCTGTAGGAATTTTATATCCTCAAGAATTGATGGATTAACTGGGATGCCAGTTTTTCTTCTCTCTTTTTCCATCTCATACTCTTTTTCTCCAGCAGTATAAATCCTTGTCTGGCCAGGAGCTTTCTTTGACTTACGTAACTCTCTTACAATATTACCTGCTATTTTCTTGAATCTATCAATTGGTAAAAAGCTATCTACATTGATAGCTAAGAAGAAATGTCCCAATTTGTATCCTTTCTCTAACGTTAGATCTTTTAAAAAAGGTCCATTTGATAAAGCTGCTGAAAAGATTTCAACCGCTGTGGCAAAACCATATCCTTTATATCCTCCTAAAAGCTCCCCTGATCCGCCTAATGGAAGTAATGCAGCTTTTCCTTCAATTAATTCTTTTAGAATTCTTTCACTATCAGTAGCTAGGTCACCTTTTTCATCGATAACCCAACCTTCGGGAAGAGGAGATGATGAGCGAGCTTTTACTTCAATTTTCCCTCTTTGAGTAATCGATGTTGCGGCATCATAGAGAAATGGAAAATCTTCATCCGTTGGTATTCCTATCGTTAAGGGATTTGTACCTAACATTGGTTCAGTACCAAATGTAGGAGCAATAGAAGGTCTAGCATTTGTACATGTAATCCCTATCATATCTGCTTTTACTGCCATTTCAGAATAATATCCTGCTATACCAAAATGTGTTGAATTTCCAACCGATACTGCTCCTGAACCGTATTGTTTAGCTTTTTTAATGGCGATCTCCATTCCACGGTACGCAGCGACATGGCCCATTCCATGTCCTGCATCTAACCTTGCAGTTGTTGGGGATTCTTGTTCAATAATTATTTTTGTTTGCGGAGATTGTATTCCTGCTTTTATACGATCGTAATACATCTTTAAACGTTGTACTCCATGACTTTCAATCCCACGAAGGTCACTAGCTATCAGTACATCTGAACAAATTTGTGAGTCTTCTTTTGGAACGCCAGATTTTATGAAAACGTCCTTCATAAAACTAGCGAGTATGTTTACATCAACGAATATACCTTCTTTTTCCACTTTCATACCGCCAAGTTCGTTCATTGGACAATAGCTCTTTTATTTTTGTACAACTTATAACTTCAGCTCTTTTTATACTAGCATAAAATAAAGCTTCTTATCCTTAAAAGCTAAATTCTGTTCTAAACGTTTCATAGTCATAATAAAGGATTGATTAAATCTGAACAATAAAGCTTTGATAATAATTGATGTACAACTTGGAAATTTTACAGGATCTGATCCAATTTATAATGGAGATAAATTACTTGAAAGAATAAGTAAAATTGTCAAAAAATTTCGTTCTAGAGGTTTTCTTACTATTTACATTCAGAATATGGGAAATAAGGGCGATCCAGATCAACCTGAAACTCCAGGTTGGCGTATTCATCCAGATATTGCTCCTCTTGAAACAGAAATTACAATCCAAAAGACAACTCCTGATTCATTCTACAAAACAAATTTACAGAAAAAGCTTAATTCTCTTAGTATTAACCATTTGTACATTGTAGGTTTGCAAACTGAATACTGTGTTGATACTACTGTAAGAAGAGCATTTAGTTTTGGCTTTAGAGTGACTCTGATAAAAGATGCACATAGTACATGGGATTCTCCAGATTTAAAGGCAATAGAAATAATTAATCACCATAATAGAGTATTAGGTAATTGGTTTGCTGAAATTAAGAACTCAGACGAAATCAATATATGAATCAGAAGTCTCTGAAGGTCATTTCAATTCAAATTTTATTGCATCTAAGATTGTATGAAGCATTTTGGAGATGTCTCTTGGAAAAAAAGCGGGAGGAGAATGAGTATTTTCAATTTTAATGAATGCAGCTGGTTTATGTGCTTGATTAAAATCAGGAATTTTTTTCTTTATCAAATCCATATCACTAACTGGATTTAAAATTTGTATGATTTTAAATGGATCATATATTTTCTTCATTTCTAATAGCATACGTTTAACAGTTTTATCTTCTTGAGAACCTATGATTAATAATTCAATTGGGCTTTCAACTAATCTTTGATTTGCAAATACAAATTCAGGAGGATAGGGTGCCTCTCTCGAAATACCAAAATTCGAGTAATATGAATTAACACATTCTGTTGCCATATTACGATATTTAGGTTTTGCGGTCAGATGTGACAAAGTCACAAGATGGTCAATCATATAAGCATTTTCTCTAATTGGGTACAAGATTTTTTCTAATGGACCAAAATCTAGACCTTTAAAAGTAACACGATCTCTAAATAAGAGAATATTTTTGTCATAATAGTTGTTTAAAATCAATTCAGTGAATTTTTCACATTTATTAAGGAGTTCGTAATCTCCACTAGATGAATATGCTTCAATTAATAATCCTAAATACGCAGTTTGGTCTTGCAAAAGGAATTGATTTTTTTTTCCATTTATTAGCATATGAGGAAGACCATATTCGGTTTCTGCTGCAGTAATAATTTTAATTACACGATTTATGATTGAAAAGCTACTCTGTTCTCCCATGATTTCTTCTATTATCTCTCTGATCTCTATTAGACAGCTACAAGCGTCACAGTTAGATTTGGTTAAGAAAATGTCATTTTTCAAGCTTAAATCCAAATTTTCATGGATAGCATATCTAAATAAGCTTTTTGATTCCACCCAAAGTCGTTCCATTACAAAATTCATAGTCTTCTTAAGTATTCCTAAGTAATATTGGTCATTATTTACTAGATAAGCATGAAAAAGATTTTTCACGATCGCAATGTTATTTTCAAGGGATTTTTTATATGTCTCCACGATATTCCAATCCCTGTTTGAATACTCAAAAAATCCTCCTTTTTCTTTGTCATACAGACCTCTATATGATGCACGAAGCGTTTTAATAATCATGTCGAGGAGGTATTCATCGCGTGAACGATGATAAAACAACATTAAGAACTCAAGAGCTGAGCTTGGATGGACTTTAATACCTCCTAAATCCCAGCCACCATACATTCTATCGTATTTATTACGTAAAGATGAGAGAGTAATTTCAGCAATTAGATCTAATTTCTTATGGAAATGATACGAATCATCAAGGAATATCTTATCAGATGTTTGAATTCCGTAACCTTTTGAAAAGTCATGTAATCTCGGTTTTAATTGTTTGAGTTGGATTAAATTACGTAAAAATGTTTTTGGTGACGAATTCGATGAACATTGCCCAAGTAATCCCCCAGTTACGGAATGGATTGTATGGAAAGGATGAATACTTTCAGAATAGCGGTCATATATTTCGGGATACTCATATATATCGACAAATACTGGAATAAAATTTTCGTAAAGGTATTTTTCAACTTCAGAATCAGTAAGAATTATTTGATTAAAAATTTCACATTGATTGCATAATCTTTCTTGAAAAAAGAATATAATTGGCTTATTTTCGCGTAATGATGTTTCCCATGTTTGTTTATTTGGTTGAAAAAAATAATTACGCATTTAGCCTTCCTACCTTTCGTAGAATTTATAATACTTAAATAGACACAGTGTACAATTATATATAACGCATAATTCCACTTATTAAAAGTACAACAGTTATCTGCAACAGGTTTTTTCAGGATATATTAAATTGGGCAATTCTGTCCAATTCATTTTTTAAAGTGTTGTCAATCTCAATTCTTTGTGGTTTTTCAGTTAAAACCTTTGCGATCTCTTTTGCTCTTTGACGAGCTGAAGTTGAACCGCTAGATTTCCATTGATCACGTGTTTCCCTGTTTGTAACAAGTATTCCATTAATGGGCTGCGCCATGTATAATTCTTTTCTGAAAAGAGACAAAGTGCTAGGATGTGATAAAAAAGATAGAGTATCGTCGTAATCATCGAGAATATCTTTTGCAAATGGTTCACCATAATCAGTGATACCATTTACTAAACGTTGAGTCATACCAACAATCTCATGATCAATAACTATTTTTTCGAAAGACTGTGTTGATTCAAAATCTAGCATACCAGGGCCAGAAATCATATTTATTCCAGCAAGACCTGCTAATAACGCCCCCATTCCAGCTTCATACCCAGCTTGAGCATCAGGGACTTTAGAATCAGATAAAGTCATATAAGCATGAGTTGGTAGACCAATGAATTTTCCCATTTGCGCATCTGCAATATTTATCATCATTGTTTCAATTGCTCCCATAGGAGTAGTTCCGTATTTCATATCAAACACTGCAGGTGATCCTCCCCATATTATAGGAGCATTTCTTTTTGCTAATTGAGAAATCACAAGACCAGCAAGACATTCTGCTGTGTGTTGTGTAACACATCCAATTAAAGTTATTGGAGCAGTTGATCCTGCAAGTGGCATAGATACAAATTCTGAGGGTATACCACATCTCGCCGCGTCGATAAGAGATTGTGTTGTTAGATCAGACCACATTAGGGGGGGAGAAGGACATGCGTCAAAAATCGCAAGGGGTTTATCTGCAAGGTTTTTTAATGATGTACGAGTTGTTTCTAATAATTGGCGCATGATAGAGAAGCTTTCAATTCTAAATGTTCCAGTAACCACTGGTTTTGAGGAATAAAGCAGCGCTAAATAAAGCCTATGCCAATCTTGTGCTGATTTTGGTACATCTGAATATACTATGGCAGTACTTTGGGCAGTATAATTGGGTAAACGTTCTATTATCTTTGTAAAATTAATAAAATCGGTAGATATTGCTTCTCTTATGTTTCCTGAATTTAAATCTTGTACAAAAATCGCAGCTGATCCTGGATCAAAATGTATGTTATCTTTTGATAAATATGCTACTTCTTTTCCTTGTCTATCAAATAGTTTAATGCCTGAAGGAGGATAAGATCGTAATTTTATAATTAAGTCTTCTGGAATGAAGTATCTTGAATCTTTATTATTAATTCCCTCTTCTTGGAGTAATTCTTGAGCTTCTCTATTTTCAATCATAACTCCTTGATTGTTTAGAATTTCCATTGCTTCTGACAAAATCTTTTCTTTATACTCTTTATTCAATAATTCTACCTTTGGTCTTAAAATAGTCAAAATAGTTTACCTTCTTTGAATGTAATTGTCAAGTTCTTTACGTAAAAGTCTTATATGAGACGGTCCAGTTCCACAACATCCTCCAATTATTTGAACTCCGCATTCTAGGATTTCTTTGAAATCTTCTGCGAAATCCTCAGGTTTTTGTTTATACACAGGAATTCCATTTATTAGTTCAGGCTGGCCTGCATTTGGTTTAATAGATATAGGAAAATTTGACGTAATATCTCGAATACCTTTAGCTAGTTCAATGAATTCCTTACTCCCCATTGTACAGTTAGAACCAATAACTGAAACTCCAAGTTCGATTGATTTATTTATACATTCAGTCAATGAATTTCCCATTATAGTAAAAAATCCTCTAGGAGTTTTTTTGTAAGTCATACTCGCGATTATGGGTTTTTTCGATTCATTTTTTACTGCATTTATTGCTATTGTCATCTCCTGCAAATCAGAAAACGTTTCAAGATGGTAAGCGTCAATATAATCTTCTAAAGCTCTTACTTGCATTTTATATCCGTATTTTAATTCATTAACAGAAGCATTACCCACTGGTGGAAGGAATTCACCACTTGGGCCAATATCTCCAATTATACATGCGTTTTCGGGACAAATACTTCTAAGTATTTCCGCTGAAGCTTTATTTAGTTCATCAATAGCATCTATTCCATGTTTTTTGAGTGCAATTCCGTTTGCTTGAAAGGTTGCAGTTTGAACTATATCACTACCAGCAAGGAAATATTGCTTAAAAACGTCCTTTATAATATCAGGTTTCTCTAGATTCCATATATCAGGAAGAGTTCCTTTTTTTAACCCTCTTCTCATGAGTTCAGTTCCTAAAGATCCATCAAATAGCAATACCTTTTTCTCTTCTAATAGGGAAAGGAAATCCATGAGGAGTCAGATCCATAATAATTGATTATGAGATTCCAAGCATTTCTTTAGCTAATGCGATTGCTGCCACGGCATTCTCTGCATATCCATCTGCTCCGCATTCTTTAACCCATTTTTCTGTTACAGGGGCTCCACCCAATATTACTTTGAAATTTTCTCTTATACCTCTCTCTTTAAGAAGTTCAATAACTTTTTTTTGGCCGATCATTGTTGTCGTTAATAATGCAGAGACACCGATCAAATCAGCTTTATTCTTTTCGGCAGCTTCAATAATTGTTTCAGCTTTGACATCTGGGCCTAAATCGATAACATCAAATCCATTAGCTCTGAGCATTGTTACAACGATTGTTTTTCCAATTGTATGAATATCACCCTCTATCGTTGCCATTACTACTATACCCTTTGACTCACGTGCTCCAGACTCATCTAGATGTGGTGTGATAATATTTACAGCCTCTTGCATTATTTGAGCACCCCGCATTAACTCTGGAAGAAAAAATTCACCTTGATCCCATAAATCTCCAACTCGTTTTATCCCTTCTCCAAATCCTTTCTCTATTACGTCTAGTAAGGGGAATTTTTTTTCTTCAATTGATTTTTGAGCCAATTTTTTTGCTTTTTCCATATCTAAATCTACAACACTTTGCGCCATTTCCTCATAAATATCCATTTTATCCACCATGATAAATAAGTTGAATTCTTGATTTGATTCTTAATATAATGATAATGAGAGGTTCTGTTTTCACACTAGCAGTTATTGAATAAGTTTTTATTTGTCTGCTAAATAATTTCCGAATGTAAGATGTTACGACATCATTCTTGTACTAAATTATGATATTTTTCCATTTGCACAACCTGATTCTTTAGGCGTGATTCATCTGCTGCAAATGCCATTAAATGGCTTTCCAGCGAAGATTTGGCACTAGTCATTAATTCATCTTCATTTTTTATACTCTGAATCGATTGAATAAATGATCTGATTAAACCTCTATCTCCACCCCCGTGGCCGCTACCTTGATCAATCTCCAATCTATCCCTGATAATTATTTCTTCTGTTCCCTTGAGATGGTTATATAACTTCAAGCTCTCTTTGGTCTGTGCTTCTCCTATTAAAGTTGCCTTTGTTCCATCAATTCGGATTGTTCTCCCTTCTGTATGCGAAAAACCATGCATAGTAAACGTTGCAGTTACTTTATTGGTAAATTCTATTATTGTGACTTGATGATCAACAACATTGTTATCACAATAGTAAACACAACGTCCATAAGGTCCAGTTTTTAGTGCTTTCCATTTACCTTTTAGAGATAAATCATCCGTAATAGTACTTACAGGCCATCCTTTATAATTATCTATTTGTTGCAAAGATGACATGATCGATTTTAAACGTATAGTTAATTGTGGGTACTTTAAAGCAAAACTAGAGAGAAATCTAGTATATATTGATCCGCTATTACGAGCAATATGAAGTAAAGGAATGATATCGATATATATTCTGGGAGCAAAGTATTCACAATTATCTGCTACAGGACAACCATCAGTACATCGCTTTGGGGCACCCGAGGGAGCGTTATTTTTATGAAAATGTGCTAAGCTACCAAAAGATGACAATTTACTAGGTTTCGACCCAACAAGCCAGTAAAGAATGTCAAAATCATGACAGCTTTTTGCTAGAATCATTGGACTTGAATCTTCCTTTTTTGACCAATTTCCGCGTACGAAACTATGTGCCATATGAAAATAACTAACATTTTCGCGATGATCAATGGTTATTATTTCGCCCAGCCTTCCTGATTGAATTATATCATAAATAGTGCTAAAAAAACGGTTATATCTAAGTACATGTGCTATTCGCAATTGTTTACCCGTTTCTTTAGCTTTTTTAACTAATAATATGCAGTCATTGAGATTTGTTGCCATTGGTTTCTCTAGGAGAACATTGTAACCTTGTTCTAGCGCTATGATAGCTGGTTGAGTATGCATCTGGTCTTGAGTACAGATAAACGCTACATCCGCTAATCTAGATTTCTTAAATAACTGCTGCCAAGTTTCATATTGTAATGTAGCTGGTATTTCATGAGTTTCAGCAAGTTGCTTTTTTCGTTCTGAATTTGGTTCTGCAACAGCAATGATTTTCAATTCATTTGGGTGATCTAAGGCATATCTAGCGTACACATCCTTACCCCGATTTCCTGCTCCAATTATAACAGCAGTAATAGGCTTTTTTGAATCCAATTGAAACACAATCTTTTTGTTTGATAAGAAATAATATTTACGTATTATTTGATAAACTTTGGTAGCAAAAATACTAGTGGATGGAAAAAGAACACTATCAGGAATTATCCGTTTTTTTGTAAAATTTCCTTGAGTGAGAGTAAAATCTTTTTTACAAGCAGTAAAAATGTTTTTACAAACAACAAAGGGATTAAATATATTGGCCATATCAATAAATTTATATATAACGTTTTACAACAATATACACGGATGTAACAAAAATAATATGGCTTTAATGAGGGTAACCGATGTCAAGTATGTTGCAAGATCTTGAGAATTTAATTTGGATAATATTACCATTAATAGTTATTCAGATTTCATTAATGGGAACAGCCTTGTGGCAATGGTACAAAAAAAAGAATTTCTTAGGACAATATAAGATAATTTGGATTCTAATAATCTTATTGATGAGTTTTTTTGGACCAATAATTTTTCTTATTTATAGTCAGGGATTAGAAACGAATAGAACTATAAATGAGGATGGACTCGATGAGTGGGAGGTATAGAGGTTGGAAAATATAATTGAGATTCAGAATTTGTCAAAAAATTATGGATCTATCAAAGCATTAGATAATTTAAATTTAAACATTCCTAGAGGGTCAATCTATGGATATCTAGGTCCAAATGGAGCTGGAAAAACCACGACGATGAAGATACTTGTTGGATTACTTCATTATCTCAATGGATCAGTTAAAATCTTTGGGAAGGAGATTAAAAATAATATTGTTGAAATAAATAGAAAAATAGGATTTTTACCTGATGCTGAGATGCCAAAGTATGATTCAATCAACAGATTTCTTTCTATGACTTGTAAGATGAATGGAATAAGTCAAAAAGATGATAAAATCGCAGATCTTCTTGGGGAACTTGGATTAAAAAAACTGCTTAATCGAAAGATTGGGAACCTATCAAAGGGCCAAAGGCAGAGAGTAGGATTAGCAAATGCGCTAATAAACGATCCTGAGCTTTTAATATTAGACGAACCTAATAATGGTCTTGATCCAATCGCTCGTATAAGAGTGCTTTCTCTTCTGCAAGATCTAGCAAAATCTGGTAAAACGATTCTTCTATCGTCTCATATAATTGGTGAAATTGATAAAATTGCCACTGATATAGCCATTATACATCATGGTAAGATTATTGAACAAGGAAAGAGAAGAGATCTATTTAAAAGATATTTAAGTCATGGAAAATACATTATTGAGGGTAAATTAGACGTTGAGAAAGTGGTTACATTAGATTATGTTTCTTCCTGTGAGTTCGATTCTTTAGGAAGGTATATACTAACGACTTCAGGTAAAATATCTGAAGAACAAATACTTATGGATTTAATTCAAAAATTCAGTTCCAAAGTAAAATTCTTTTCATCTACTGAATTTTCTCTTGAAGAATTATTTATGAAATCAATTAATAGCAATTTGAGAGAAGGTGATGCGTAATGAGTTTTCATACTCTATTAATTCAATTTAAAAATGATTTATGGAATGAACGTATTAAATTTCTAATATTATTAATTCTATTTATATTTCAAGCATTTTCTAGTATTATTTCAATATTCTATATGGAGGAAATATTAGCTCTCTTTAACATCAAATATATTAGTCCAATCGCTCCAACTGGAGAAGCAGCTTTTTTAGATTATTTTAATGATCAATTTCTTTTTGGCATTTTAATAATGTCCCTAGGAACCATGAATATTTATGCTGCTGAAATTGAGAATAATTCAATTAGCTATTCTTTGACTAGGCCAATAAGCCGTACTAAATATACAGTCGCCAGATTCGTAGCTCGGATAACCGCTTTAATTTTACCTTTTATAGTCGCTACATTCATAGGGTGGATCTATATGTTAGTTTTTTTCGAATTATTTTCTCTAGATAGATTATTATTGTCTCTCTCTGTCCTCGTTTTATTATTTATTTACCTAGGAACAATTACTAGTGCATTGAGTACCCGTTTATCTGCTCTTACATCAGGATTAGGAGCAATTGGTCTATTCGTTGTTCAATTTACTATATCGGCCTTTAAACCAATTGAGCTCTTATCTCCATTTTCATCTACTACCTTATGGAGTGAATTTCTATTAAATATCTCGGTTCCACTCAATGAAATAATTTTCAAGTTGATTTTACTCGGAGGCTGGATTTTAATACCATTTTTTCTAGCAATCTACTCCATGAAAAAAAGAGACTTATAAAAGATCGAACTTGAGTTTTAACCACGTTTATTTGTTAAGAATTGAAAATTTCGTCCAGAGGAAATATATAGATAAATAATAGAGAGCACTAAACTGGATAAAACAAGTATCCATCCTAGAATTATTTGTAAAGGAATCACTGAAACAATAATATCAGCATCAGGTATTAACAGAATTAATCCAAAAACATTCGTAAGTATTATTGAAATAAGTATTTCACGATCAGCTGGTATAAAAAAAATCCAAATGAAATTATTTATTAGAAGAAGAGTCCAGAGAGTTCTAGTTCTATAGATGATTAATATTATTGAACTTATGGACATCAAAATGAATAAAATTCCAATAAAAAGATTACTTTGTATTATATAAAATCCAGCAATAAAGAAAAATATGTACCATGTTCCAAATAGGATTTCAGTGGAATTTAACCGTGAAAACGCAAGATAAATATCTGAAAATGATGTTGTTTTGGATTCTTTTGCTAAATCAAGCAATAATGCAGATCTTCTCCCAAGAGAAGTGAGAAAGTACTTACCTTCGGAATCTTTCTTGATTAGTTGTGTTTTGGTTAGTAAAGAAAGGTGATAAGCGACATTAGAGGATGCAGGAAGATCTAATTTAACCAAAAAATCAGAATAAGGTACATATTGCTTTTCATGCAAAATTCTAATGATTTCACGCCTAATTTCATGGTTCAGTGATTTTAAGACATCAGTTATGTCACTCTCAGATTCGGGAACCATTTTCCTCGTCTATAGTGTGATAGGAAGAATTGTATATAAAAATATTCAACCTTTTCGGCATTCAATTAGATGATAATTCTTCGTTATGTTCCTATATATATTAATTCGTGACAAAGATTTTAAACTTCTCCAATGTTTAGAAAAAACTTGCTGAATATACATTTCAGGCAAAATTTTTTTATTAAAATATAACGGGTGAACCTAGTTTGAGGTTTAAGTCTGTTGCATTAATTAGCTTTTCAATCATATTGATTGGGTTGTTTTCTGGGTGTATAGCACAAGAACCAATCCAAAAGACTGAATTAGTAATAATGGGAGTTACTGGGGAATCTAAAGAATATACTTTAGCTAAAATAAAAGATCTCACAAGTGTAAATGGGACAAGCGAGTATCAAAATTCATTCGGAAATTGGCGTGACAAAGGAACTTATAAAGGGGTTCCTGTCTCAGTTTTTGCTGCAGAAGTCGGTGGAATTCAAAAAGGTGATATATTAATTGTTACCTCTAAAGATAATTACACCCAGGTATTCCCTTATGAAAATATTTATCCTTCGACAGAATGGGAATCAATTCAAGGAACAATGATCCTAGCATATGAATTCAATGGTACCGAATTCCCTGAATGGGATGATGGTTTAAGAATTGCTTTTATTCCCTCTGATGGCCAATACTCAAATGAAGATAGCACTGCTACGTCTTCTTTAGAATCAAAAAGTACGTCAGGTAGTCGAAAATGGTCAAAATATGTTAAAAAACTAGAATTTCGAAGAGAAAGTGAAACAATCGTATTTGATCATGATTCAATAAATTACTCTTTAAGCTGGAGCCAAATTCTTACATTACCGTCAATAAACGAATCAGGTAGGTATATAACAACACAGACACCGGCGTATGTCTCTGATCCTTTTTATTATACAGGAGTCAATTTAACTTATGTTCTGGATTTATTAATTGATATTACCCTGAATTTCTCTATTGAGATTATTGCAAATGATGGGTATTCCAGATATTTTTCTAGGGACGAATTTTTTGGATATACAACATTATATGACATCAATGGAAATGAAACTGGTTTCGGTAATCCTGAAAATGTTCGTTTAATACTAGCTTATTATCAGGGAAATCAAGTCTTAGAATCCGATTCAGGCCCATTTAGGTCGGTTTATGTTGGACCCAACTCTCCTATAACAGGTAGTAAATATTGGGTAAGATCTGTTGTCTATATTAAGATTTATTAAGTTTTTTCACTCCTAATATTCTTAATATGACCTTTTGACACGATTTTCTTATAAAAGCTAAGAAACTATGGAGATGATCCCCAAAATTATAGTCAAAATTAAGCATAGGCCAAATATGATAATTCCGTAGTATTTAAGACGAGTATTATATGTCCACACATCAGTGAGCCCAGTTTGATATTCAAATAATTCCTCGCTTTTCCACTTTTTGCTCTTACGTCTTATATCATCAATTCTGCTCCTGCCACTCATGGCCAATGATTTTCTCTCCTTGTTCGATTATTACTGTTTTTTTTACTTCAGATAATCGAAGCAGTATTTAAAAGATTATTCATTTTTTAGAGATCTGATCAATAATATCTGATTATTTTTTCTTTTAGGTCAGTCTACTTGGAACCTGACTCCCAATAGCTATCTAAAGAATTTCTCTAATATCTTTTTTTTAAAATATAGAAAATTCCTGTAATTACGATGATAAACAAATCAAAGCTTACAGAATTTTGGTTTGATTTTTCAAGAACATCCTCAATATCAGTTCGTTCAATAGCAAGATTCATCGAAAAGCTAGCTGAAAAAGTATTATTATATGTTCCTTGCATATATGAGTAAAATTCAT
>JBHLKP010000047.1:0-22930 GCA_048886525.1 Candidatus Hodarchaeota archaeon
TCGAGTAATTTATTGCACCAACGAACCGAAAATAATTCTTTTCCATTACTGAAAAGGCAATTTAATGAAGAATATGAGAGAGTTAACGACTTAAGGGCAGATAAAATAACTTCAATGTCTTTTTTTGAGCTTAATCCCTTTTTTAGCTTGGTTAGCAAATAATGAAAATAATACTCCGAATCTGATTTATCGGATGTAAGAACCATGGAGAGATCTCTTGGTAGTAACTCTGCATTGTAAACAGTACCATTATGTATAAATGCCCAGTTTTGCCAATAAAAAGGTTGAGTATTGGAAAAACTAATAGCTATTTCAGGACTTGCCTTACGTAAATGACTTAATGTGATGTGAGATTGTCTTTCAAGCGATTTAATCACTTCTTTATATCTAGACGACTTATTTGCAGATCCCAGTTCTTTCTCTAATGGTATCATTGCATTTTTCTCAGAATTTGAACAAGTAATGCCCCAACCATCCGTGTGACCTGGTTTAGAACCTGGAGGAACGATTCCAGTTTCAGCTAATTTCTGAAATTCGAATAAGAGGTCTTCCCAGAATTCTATATGTCCGTAAAGGCCCAATAATCTACACAAATCCATTCATTTCCAAAATTTGTTTATGTCTAATGAACTTAAGAAAAAATAGTTTAAAATTCACTAGGTTGTACTAATGGGATCCGCCAGTCCATACCTGGCGTTCTTACTCCCAATTTAAAAATGATTGGTCCTCTACGCTTATGTTCACTTTGGTAAATCATTGATAAGACCCTTTTTACCGTATTAGAAGAAATATCAAGACGTTCAGCTACTTCTTCAACCGTTCCGAAAAGCTCTAAACCCAGCAAAATTCTATCCAAATCAGAATATGACATACCTATCTCTGCTTCGTCAGTTTGGCCTTTAAATAATCCAGCAGATGGGGCCTTTTTCAGTATTTTTTCTGGAATTTTCAAGAATTCGGCAAGTTGAAGCACATGAGTTTTATAGAGGTCACCTATAGGCATTATATCAGCAGCTCCGTCTCCGAATTTAGTATAATAGCCAACCATTAATTCACTCTTGTTACTTGATCCACAAACTAAGCAATTAAGCTTATTTGCGAAAAAATACCATATTGTTTGTCTTATTCTTGGCTGTAGATTCATCCATTCGATTGATGACATGTCTTCAGGCTGTCTGATTGCCTCAGAAAATGTTTGAACTATTTTCTGAATGCCTATGACTGTTAAATTTAATCCTAAATTTGTGCATAGGTTTTGTACATCATTTAAATCCTCAGATGGGGTTGTATGACTTGGAAAAAAGAATGCTTGAACTTTCTTAGCTCCAATGGCACGAACTGCAAGAAATGCTGTAACAGCGGAATCTACGCCTCCACTTATTCCAATTATTACTCCATTCATCTTCGATTCGGAAACACGAATTTTAATAAAATCTTCAATAAGTTTTATTGTGCGATTACTATCAATTGGAGGTATTTGCGACATTAATCAACCCTCAGATTAAAGTAGACGACTTTCATTTTCAAGAGTCGAATATATCCAAGGTGGTACATCTTTTAATGTAGGTACAAAATTTTTTGAGTGTTTTGAACTCCTTGAATCTAGCTCGACTATTCCAAAATCTACTTCATCATATTTCAGTTTTAATATTTGTTTACCTGTTGCAGTTACAACTGTTGATCCTCCCCAGAATATCAGATCATCTTGAACTCCAGTCTGATTCACATAAACCATATTAATTGCATTTTCCATTGCACGTGCAGATATGAATGATTCGAAATATTGACGCCGTACACCTGGAGATGCAGATATACAAATACTTGTATGGGCACCTTTTAATGCATGGAATCTAGAAATTTCGGGGCTAAATAGATCATAGCAAATCTGAAGCCCGAATTTTCCTAATGGTGTATTTATTACATTAATAGCTGTTGCACTACGATAATACCGTCGTTCATTGAAAATTGAATGATTTGGAAGCATTATTTTTCGTGATTTTCCTAAATAGCCATCAGGGCCAAAAAAAACAGCTGTATTATAGATTAACCCTGGTATTGACGCTTCAGGTAAACCAGTTATCAAATAACATTTATTGTGATTTGCGATTTCTGCTAATTGTGTGCAAAGTGGCCCTGATGGAATCTCCTCAGCTAAATTAAAGACGTCATCATGCATTAAGTAACCTGTTACTGATAATTCTGGAAATACGACAATAGTATTCGTATGTTTGGATATCTCTTTTTTTCGACATATTTTTGAAATTTCTTCAATGTTACGATTTGGATCAGCTTGTCGTGATTGAACTTGTGCTATTGCGATATTAAACTTCATTTTTATCATTTCTTGGCTATTTTATATATTCAGGTATTTTTTCCAATCCCAATCAGTTACCTGTGTTGAATATTGTTTCCATTCTTCGTTTTTCAAGTCAAAAAAATTCTGTAAAATATGTTCACCTAATGCGTCGTAAATTACTTTATCTTGTTTGAGACATGAAAGTGCTTCAAATAAATTTCCGGGAAGTATTTTAATGTCAAGTTCATCAAGTTCGTTGGGGGTTAAGCTATAAATATTCTTCATTATTGGTGATGGCAAATCAAGTTCTCGGTCAATTCCATCCATTCCAGCAGCAACAATTGCGATGAATGCTAGGTAGGGATTACAACTCGGATCAGGACAACGATACTCAAAACGAGCCTCATTAACATTCTGAAACATTGGAACTCGAATTAAAGCAGAACGGTTCAAAGGAGCCCATGCTATATAAACTGGAGCTTCGTATCCAGGTACTAATCTTTTATATGAATTAACGGTTGGAGCAACCACTGCAGTTAATGCAGAAGCATGTTCCAACAAACCGGCAATGAACTGATAAGCAAGATCTGAGATTTGGTTAACTTTCAAGGTTGAGAAAAGATTCTTTTTTCCTTCCCATAATGACACATGAAAGTGCATTCCATTACCGTTTTCGTCAATGAAAGGTTTAGGCATGAATGTAGCTTTATATCCATTTTTTTCCGCAAGGGCTCTGATGATTGCTTTATATGTTACTATGGTATCTGCGGTTTTTAATGCTTCCTCATGTCCAATTTCAATTTCATATTGACCTGTTCCAACTTCATGGTGATGTACTTTGGGTTTAAATTTTAATCTTGTTAAATGTTCTGAAAAACGTTTGATCATACCTTCAGCTATGGCATCCGGAAAAATATCAGCGTATGCTCCGTCATCAACAGGCTTCATTCCATCCAAGAGAAAAAATTCTGGTTCAGGCCCAATCTTCAACGTCCAACCTCGGCTCCCTAATTTATTATCTAAGACATATTTTAATCTTGACCTTGTATCTCCAACAAACAAATTTCCATCCTTTAAAATTTTACACATGACAGCTAATTTTGGTTTTTCAGTATAGGGTAACTCAATCAAAGTATCTGGTTCAGGTTCCAAATGTAAATCAGAATCCTCTATTGGAGTAAAACCTGCAACTGAGCTGCCATCAATATTAACACCTTCGATAAATACTGGATCTTTAGTAGCATTAGACATATCTGTTACGGATATAGGAATATTCATTGCTTTCAATGTGCCATGAATATCTACAAATCTAATTTCAAGCATGTTAAACATATTCAACACATAATTTTGGATAGAAAAAATCTGAATAAAAATCCTTCAACCATGAGTTGTATATGGTTCAGTTCTTGTCACTAACGAATCACATTCACCTTGATTTTTCTTTAAACCAAACAAGCTGATCTTTCACAAACGTTTGAAATTATTTAAAAGAACTGATTTGTTTTAAAACTCATTCTTGTAGCTTTGGTATAACTTGCATCCATTTTGGTCGTTTTGCTTTTACTCCAAATATTCCAAGCTCTTCTTCTCGCTTTTTCTTTAACCATTTAAAAATCACTAAAAATATTATATTAATTGAGTAATAATTTGTAGATCAACATTTAAGGATAGGGAAATTTGAAGTAATAGAGGATCAGTGCTACTAAGATCTTGCTGCTCAAGAAGTAGAAGTGTTTCTAAGAAGATTACGTAGATCACGATAACCTATTATTTTTAAATCATTTTTTTTGACACATTTCTTAAGATCATGACTAGTAAAGGCTTTATAATCTTGATCTCGCCACTTTGAGGATTCAGGAGTGATAGCTAGTAATTCGGATCCTATTTTTGCAGAATGAAATAAAAAATGCGTTAATCCTGACTTAATTTTAGAGAAAAGGTTACAATAATATTTTGTTTTATCAGGTTGATCTCCTCCTGTATCGATAACCATATTATCTATCAAAGGAAGTCCAGTTTCTTTCAAATACTCAAACAGTGCAAGATATGCATCTAAATATTCACTCATACCTATTTCAATTAGCTCTTCCTTCGATAATCTAGGTAAGAATGCAGGTATATTGAATTCCAGAGCTAATGCGATATAAGATTGGATGAATTTAGGATTAAGAACAGTCCCCATATGAGAATCAATATGAGTTACATCAATTCCGTTTTCTAGTGCTGTTTGAATTTGTGTTCTCATTTCAAGTTCTGCTGCCTCAGGAGTTACATGAGACACTGCTTCTTCTAATGTGCGCCAAAGACTTCTTTCTTCGTCTAATAAACCAGTACTAGGATCAACAGTACTTAAGGCTCGCCAACGATACTGATCATATTCACATGTTAATGTTAGGTGAACTCCTACGTCATAATGAGGAGTATTTCTACAGATGGCTGCAGTTTCTAAAAACCATGGAGATGGAACAATAACAGAACCACATGAAGCTATTCCAAAATCTAAGCATTCGAAAGATGCTACATTGGACGCATGTGAAAAACCCATATCATCAATATGAAAAATTACAACTTTATCTGAGGGAGAAAATCCTAATTTTTCAATAAGTGTAAGATCACCCATTAGAATCACCTTATTTGCTTTAAAAATTCTTCAATAACCTTATTTACCTCATTAGAGGATTCGAGGAATACATAATGGCCTGCGTTTGGTATAAGAGACAATTTTGAATTAGATATTTTTTCATGTAAATAGGTTGAATATTTACTTGGAGTCATCATATCATTTTCTCCACAAATAATTAGTATCGGTATTTTAAGATTACTTAGCTCCTCCCGTATATCAAATGCATTACAAGCTTTAAAATCTTGTAAAAAAACATCAGGGCCACAATTTTTAAGAATTTCCTCAATCCTGTTTTTTACGTCTTCTTTTGTTTCTTTATTATATCCAAATTCTTTCATTAAATCTAAAAATTTAATAAAATCTGTTTCTATTAATTCAAAGAATATAGGAGTTACCTTTAATTTTGCTCCTGCTCCAATTAACACTAAACTTGATACTAAATTGTTGGAATCGTTTAATGCAAGCTGAATGGCAATTGCACCTCCCATTGAGTGGCCAATTAATGTTACTTGCTCTAATTTCAATGTTATTATGAGATTTAATATAGCATTAGCATAATTTGATATACTGACTTCTTTTATCTGATTACTAAGCCCATGTTTTGGCAAACTAAGAATTAAAACTTTCCAACCTAATTTTTGGAAAAAATGTTGCTGTAAATACCATTGAGTCTTATCTCCTCCTGCCCCATGAATAAAAACAAGACATGGAGTATTAACTTCCTCTGAAAAAAATAAATCATAATCCATTTATTACACAACAATTACGTTTGTTATTCATTTTTCCTTTGAAAGCTTCCACAACGATATCTTCCACTCTGGTGATCTTTTCTCTAAGAAAGCATTTAATCCTTCCTTTCCTTCTGAAGATGTTCTTATTTCTGCTATTTCTTTTATACAATACTCCCTTAATTCATTAAAACTAGTTTTACGGTTCTTATCTAATAATTTCTTAATAGCGGACATTGCTTTAGGACTACTAGCGAGTAATTGGTTCACTATTTCTGCAAATTTCCATTCAAGCTCTTCCTCGTCATTAGCTAATTCATGTATTAACCCAATTTCATATCCTTTTGAAGCCTCAAAGCGTTCTCCAGTCAAAAAATATCTTGTCGCATTGGAGAAACCGATTTTTGGTATCACATAAGGACTGATTACAGCAGGCATTATACCAAGATTAACTTCAGAAAAAGCCATTTTTGCCGATTTTATTGCTATCACAATATCACAGACACAAATCAAACCGACTCCTCCACCAAACGCTGCACCATTTATTTTTCCAATAACAGGTTTTGAAGTGGTGTAAATCGTATGAAATAATTGTTCTAGTCTAAAGGCATCCTCATGATTTTCTTCATAGCTGAAATCTTTGCTAGATTTCATATAGTTCAAGTCTGCTCCTGCAGAAAAAGATTTACCAGCTCCAGTAAGAACTATAACACGGATATTAGGATCATTTCTCAGATATTTGAAGACTGTGGTTAATTCTTCAATCATATCTGAATTAAAGGCATTATGTACCTCAGGCCGATTTAGAGTTATGATAGCAACATGATTTACTTCTTCAATATTAATAGTTTCGTATGAATCCATTGAAACTCCTCAATTATTGTAATTTCTACATGCGAAATACTCCAAAATTCGTGTCAGGAATTGGGGCATTTAATGAGGCTGATATACAAAGTGCCAATACAATACGTGTATCAGCTGGATCAATTATTCCATCATCCCAAAGTCTAGCAGTAGAGTAATAAGCACTTGATTCATTTTCGTATTTAGCTAAAATGGGTTTTTTTATTTCTTCTATCTCATCTGGTGTTATCGTTTTCCCTTTAGCTGCAAATTGATCCTCTTTTACAGTCGCAAGGACATTCGCAGCTTGTTCCCCTCCCATAACCGAAATTCGCGCGTTTGGCCACATGAAAAGAAAGCGAGGTGAATATGCTCGTCCAGCCATTCCATAATTTCCTGCTCCATATGATCCCCCAATAATTATCGTAAGTTTAGGTACTTGTGCGTTACTTACCGCCATTACCATTTTTGCTCCATCTTTTGCTATTCCTCCTGATTCTGCTTCACTTCCTACAATAAATCCAGTAATGTTTTGCAAGAAAATCAATGGTAATTTTCTTTGAGTACATAAATTGATGAAATGAGTTGCTTTTAACGCACTTTCAGAAAATAGTACTCCATTATTTGCTAGAATTCCAACAGGATAACCCATAATTCGGGCAAATCCACATACAAGTGTTGTCCCATAAAGAGCTTTAAATTCGTGAAATTTAGACCCATCAACAAGTCTAGCAACAATTTCATGAACATCATAAGCTTGTCTAGAATCTTTAGGAAGTATTCCATATATCTCATGTGATTCATATAAAGGAGGTTCAGGAGATCGAATATCCATTAATGTTTTTGGTGGAAGATTCAAATGCTCAATTATATTCCGAGTGATTTGTAAAGCATGTTCATCATTTGTTGCGTAATGATCAGAAACACCTGATGTTCGACAATGCACATCTGCTCCGCCCAAGTCTTCAGCAGATACTACTTCCCCAGTTGCAGCTTTAACTAGGGGAGGTCCTCCCAAAAAGATTGTTCCAGTTCCTTTTACAATGACTGTTTCGTCAGACATGGCAGGCACATAGGCCCCACCTGCGGTACACGACCCCATGACCGCACTAATTTGGGGGATAGCTTTGGCTGACATTTGAGCCTGATTAAAAAATATTCTCCCAAAATGCTCTTTATCAGGAAAAACATCAGCTTGTAGAGGTAAAAAAGCACCACCTGAATCAACAAGATATACACAAGGCAATCGGTTTTGCTCAGCGATTTCTTGCGCCCGAATGTGTTTTTTAACTGTCATTGGAAAATAAGTTCCCCCTTTAATTGTTGCGTCGTTTGCAATAAACATTACTTCCCGGCCTGAAACTAAACCAATTCCTGTCACAATCCCTGCATACGGAGCTGCATTATCATACATATTAAGTGCTGCCAAAGGACTTAATTCCATAAATGGAGTGTCAGGATCTAAAATTTTTTGTATTCGCTGACGTGCAGGCATTTTACTTCGTGCAAGATGTTTTTCAAGAGCTTTAGGGTTTCCAGCACGGACTTTTTCTAAGGTATCTCTATAATGTTTTAGAATTTCGAGATAATGGCTATAATTTTCCTTGTATTGATCAGAATTAACATCTATTTTAGTCCGTAGAATTACCATGTTATGTACCTCTAGTTAGAATTATTTCAATCTTTTCTTGGAGAAAGATGATTTTATCTTTAAGCTTTTAGAATTTATCTAAGTAAGAACTGAAAATGAAAAAATGACAACCTTTCAGTTCTAGGGATGATTCTATCTTATTAAATTACCAAAAATATTAAATAACGATATAGGAAATTTTGAATTAGCTGTTTTTAATCCTCACTCACTACTTCTTCTCCGCTTTCAGATTCTTCTTCGATATCCATAAGGGCAACATTAGCCTCGATTTGGTCTCCTACTGGATAATAGACCCTTGAGACTATTCCATTATAGGGAGCACAAATTTTATTCTCCATTTTCATAGCCTCGATAATAATTAGTTCTTGCCCTTTTTTTACGCGATCTCCTGGTTTTACTAATAACTTCACTATTCTACCAGGCATCGGGCTTGTAAGTCTTCCTTTTTCTTCTTCTACCGCCTCAAATTCATCTTCAAGCTCAGATACTCTTTTTAGTTCATAATCTTGGCCGTCGATATGAATAAATCTTTTGTTACCGTCTTTAGCAACTGTACATTTATAAATAATTGTACCAAGGGTAAATTGAAACTGACCTTCTCCAAGAACTTTAGCATTAACTTGAACTTCTCTTTCTTCTTCATTTTCATCTCTGACAACTACAAAGAAAGAATTGTGTTCATCACGTCTAAGTCGCACTTCAAAACGCTTTTCTCCGTTATCGAAAGTAAAAACTTCGCTCATAATGAACCTACTCATAGCTCAATATTTTCGGTTTTGCTTCTTTCCAAGTTCCCAAGATCCGATTTTTCTCCAAGGGGAGAATGGATCAGAGTCGGGTAGAAAAGAGGAGTGCATATCTTCCTTAGCGGGGATAATTTTTCGAATAGCTGCTTTCCCTTTTCCAAAGGTACCCGTAATTTTGTCAGAGATAACATCTAAGCTTTCTCTTCCCCATGTTCCGAATTTTTGCCAAGGAGAATTAATATCAATACCATTAATTGCCTTTAACGAGCTAACTTCGCTACCAGTACTCATGAACGGTTCCATAACTTCGAATAACGCTGCAGCGAGTAAAACTTCATAGGGGGTTTCTTTAGGGCCCCCACTCCATTTATTAAAGTGATGAGTTACAAAATCAGTATGGGTGTTTCCACTAAGAAAATCTTCGTGATTTAATACTTCTTTCAAGAAATTAATGTTTGTTGGGATTCCTAAAGCAGCATAATTCCGCAAAGCCCATTTCATCTTTTGAATCGCTTCCTCTCTATTCTCAGCATGAACAATTAGCTTTGCTATCATAGGATCATAATAAGTAGAGACTTCTCTCCCTGAAGTAATTCCAAGATCATTCCGAATATTCACTCCCACTGGGATTTCCACTTGGTGAATTTTACCTGCTGTTGGCATAAACTGGTTTTCAGGATTCTCTGCATAAATTCGAAATTCTAGGGCATGACCTCTACCAATAACATCTTCTTGTTTTAAAGTTAATTCTTGACCTGCAGCGATCTTAATTTGCCATTTAACAAGATCAACTCCAGTTGTTGCCTCGGTAATTGCATGTTCAACTTGTAGTCTCGCATTAATCTCCAAGAAATAGAAGTTATTCTCTTCTACATCAAGAATAAATTCAACTGAACCTGCATTAGTATAATTTACTGATTTAGCTGCTTGGATTGCTACTTCTCCCATCTTTTCTCGTAGTGAAGAATCTTTTTCAAGTGCAACTGAAGGAGTCTCTTCAATGATTTTTTGATGCCGGCGTTGAATAGAACATTCTCGTTCATTTAGGTGAATAATGTTACCATAATGATCCCCTAATATTTGAAACTCAATGTGACGTATATGGGGAAAATATTTCTCTAAAAAAACATCACCGACCCCAAAAGCGCTTTTTGCCTCACGTTGAGCGCTTTTATATGCAGAGATGAAATTTTTCTCCGATTCAACAATTCTCATACCTTTTCCCCCACCTCCAGCAGTCGCTTTAATCATTAATGGATACCCTATTTCCTGAGCTTTCTCCAAAAGAATTTTTTTACTACGAGAACCCTTATGATAACCAGGAATAACTGGTATTCCAGCTGCTCTCATACTTCTTTTAGCTTGAATTTTATCTCCGACAGCACGTAATGCATCAGGAGAGGGACCAATCCATACTAGGCCTGCTTTAATAACTTTCTTAGCAAATTCAGCATTCTCAGATAAAAATCCATAACCAGGATGAATTGCTTCGGAACCACTTTCAAGTGCAATATTGATAATTTTTTTCATGTTTAAGTAGCTTTTAGATGGAGTAGGATCACCAAGCGGATAAGAAAAATCTGCTGCATGCACCTGGACGGAATCTTCATCGACATCAGAATAGATAGCAACTGTTTCGATCCCCATCTCTTGAGCGCTCGCTATAATGCGAGCAGCAATCTCTCCACGATTTGCTATGAGAATTTTTTTAAACATATAATCACTCATCGAATTAATTCTTTCTTTTTGAGAGGGGGAATTGGTATGAATTTCTTAGTACCAATACTAAAATTCAATGGAACCTTCAATCTATGCTTATCAATTCTATTCGTTCGAAGAATTCTGGTACTGTATCCTTTTACATTATTTTTCTCCTGATTTAAAAACTGTTCTGATGAATGTACTCTGATAAAGAATGACCTGTATGATCCATAGGGGTCATCCTAATAAACGTACCTATCTTTATATTTTTGACTATTGAGTATAAATATCCGGTTTACCAACTTTAGCTGAGATTATATACATATGAAAGAAAAAAAATTATAATCTTAACCCTTTTTTGTTTAACGATGATTTGAGTAGATATGATGATTATAATATAAGCTAGAGATGTCATTATTCACAATTTTTGAGATATTTTTCCAGTTTTTGAGTATATATTGTCTATTACTATTTCAATTAGTAATATAACCCAATATTAGATTTATTTTTAGTTGTTTTGAAAACTATCGAGAAAATTTTTGAATATACAAATAGCGTCTGTAATTGTATTGAACCACGTATAGAGTTTCATGATTTTTACTAAAAACGCAGAGGAAATAATTATATGATAAAACAAACACCTGAGACATCTTACGGCCATGCTACTATATATCCTAAGAATGATGTTGTTGCAGGAAGCTATGGTACATGGATACTAACATTGACTGTAGGAACATATGGTATAGATGATGGAGGTCATATTAAAGTCGCTTGGAGGGATGTGACTAATTGGAAAAAACCCCAATTCCGAGATCCAAAAGCTCCCAATTATACCTCCATTAGCACGTCTGGAAAGGCAGAGTTGGATGTTTATTTTGAGAATTTTGGTTATATCCGTCCTTGGAGACCTTGTTTAGCCATCTCGATTTATGATGGATTTTTAAAAGAGGGAGATACTGTTACGATCATCTATGGCGATACCAGTCAGGGAGGATCTGGTTCAATGGCCCAGACATTTGTAGAAGATAGTTTTGAGTTTCGAGTACTTGTTGACCCTTTTGGAACAGGCCAATATGTATTAATTCCTTCTTCTCCCATTCTAAAAGTAGTTGCGGGTAACTCAGAGAAGTTAAATGTAACAATGTCATCAGAGACAGTAGCGGGTAACTCCACTTGGATCTCAGTACGAATAGAAGATAAGTGGGGAAATCCTACGCCTAATTATTCTGGAACTGTAGCTTTTTCATCTAGTGATCCACACGCTACCCTTCCAAAGCCTTACACCTTCGTTTTCAATGACGGAGGTGTCCATCATTTTGAGAATATTATCTTCCAAACTACAGGAATCCATTATGTTACAGTTTCAGACATTGAAAGTAAAAAATCAAGCATTAGTAATCCTATTGTTATTAACGAGAAGCAATTGGAACTAACGCTTTATTGGGGTGATTTACATGGTCAAACAGAAGAAACTGTTGGAACAGGGACAATTGACCAGTATTTTCGCTTCGCCAGAGATGCTGCTGCTCTTGATTTTTCAGCTCACACAGGTAACGACTTTCAAATTACCAATGATCATTATAAAGATACACAAAGAGCAGTGAAAGAATTTCACAAACCAGGGAAATTCATCACATTTCTAGGTTATGAATGGAGTGGTAATACCTGCGGAGGTGGGGATCATAATGTTTACTTCTTAAAAGATAATCAAAATATTCATCGTAGTAGTCATTCTCAAGTAGAGGATAAACTGGATGAACATACTGATCGTTATCCTATTTCACGTCTTTTAGATACTTTTCGTGGAAGAAATGATGTCTTGGTGATCCCACACATAGGTGGACGACGTGCAATTTTAGAGTATAATGAAACAGATTTGACACCATTTATAGAAATATGTTCCGTCCACGGACACTTTGAATGGTTTGCCAGAGAAGCAATGGAAAGAGGTCTGAAAGTTGGTTTTATAGGTGGAAGTGATGATCACACATGTAGACCAGGAGGAACTAGGCCTACCTCAAGGGTTGAAGCTGTGAACGGAGGGCTGATGGGTGTCTATGCAACCAAATTGACCCGAGAATCACTATGGGATGCTTTCCGTAAACGTCATGTGTATGCTACTACTGGTAAGAGGATCATCTTGCGTGTTATGTGCGGTAATGCAATAATGGGAGATAAACTTACCATTAATAAATCACCCACCATATCAGTGGAAGTTATAGGAACTAGTGGATTAGAAAAAGTGGAACTTATCCGAGGAATGGATATTATATATGTTCATAAATTAATCTGCTCAAACTTAATATCTGATACGATCAAAATTGTGTGGAGTGGTGCTAGAGTGACGACAAGAAGAAGAAACACCGATTGGAGCGGTGAAATCAATATAGACAAAGGAAAAATTATCTCTGCAGAGGAATTTGCATTTGACCTCCCGTGGCATAGCATTACCGAAAGGACTGACCAAAGAGTTAGATGGACCTCTACGACTTCAGGGGATTCTGATGGAATTATTTTAAGATTAGACTCATCAGGAGATACCATTCTTTCTTTCAATACTCAACCAATAGAATTTTCCTTCAAATTAAATCAATTAGAGGAACTTTTGACTATAAAAGCGGGCGGGATTGAACAAGAAGTTACAGTATCACGCCTCCCTGAAAAAATACCTCCAAGCAACACAAGATTCGATTATACTGATCAAAATGTGGAACCAGGTATTCATGCTTATTATATAAGGGTCGTACAGAGCGATGGGGAGAAAGCATGGTCAAGTCCAATATTCATAAATTATGAAAATAAGGATTAAATTTCCTTTTACAACCTTTGATTCTCTCATCTTATTCTATTTATTCTTGGATTTACTGCTTCTATTGACTATGTTCTTTTCTTTCTAATATTTTCTAATTTGAGGAAAAAAGGTATTTGTTGATCAGAGTATTCAATAATTCATTGTTCTGGGAAATATAAATATATATAGTACGTATCTCTAAAATCAGGTGACTAATATGGTATCAGCAGAATTAGATTTATTTCTAATGGTTCTTAAGCAAATTTGTTTTGGAAGCTTAATCTCGGGTTTGATCATATTTTTTCTTACATTATTTATTCAAGGAAGCCATTTATTTGACCATGATACAGATATTGATCATGATATTGATCATGATGTATCTATAGATCACGGAAGTATGGATCTTGGTCATGCTGATGTTGATCTCGAAACAGATGTGGATTTAAGTGTAGATATTGATACAGATGTGAGTATTGGTATTGATAAAGATATCCACATAGGTGTGGACAAAGATATTCACATCGGCGCTGATAAACAAATTGATCTCCATGACCATGATATTGATGCTGACACTCCAACACCTTTAATGCTCTTACTAGGAACTTTTATGATAACATTTGGAGGTGTGGGTACACTAATAATTGATACTGCAATACATCCTTTTATTATAATCTTTATAATCTTAGCTCTACCTATTGGTACAACTTTTGTAGTCTCTAAAGTTTGGGGTAGACTAGCTGTATCTGAAACCTATGAAACTCCTCTTGAAACTATAAAAGTTGATGATCCAGTTAAGACGATTACAACAGTCGATACAGAGGGGGGACTTGTAGTTATTGATACATCTTCTATTCATGGGCCTGTGAAAATGGCTGCAAAAACAAGATATGGCGCAATACCTAAGTCTATGACAGCTTATGTTATTGAAATCCAGAAAAATACTCTTATCATTGACGAATGGCCCTCAACTGAAGATAAAGAAAAACCCATTCCTAAACAAGATTCCATGAAATGGGGATAATATGCTGAATAAAAAAAATTTTGGTGAAAAAATATGCAAAATACATTTTTCCTTCAGGAAATAAATCCTTTAGATTTAATCGCGCCTCTTTTCGTACTATTTTTTGTTGTGTTTTTACTTCTTGTAATGTTTTATGTTTCCAGATACCGTAAGTATAAAACAAATGAATATGTCATTCATTTCCGTCGTGGTAAAATCAAACGTGCTGGTACAGGGGGAACGGTTGTCCTATGGCCAGTATTCGATGAAGTGGTTGTAATTCCGACTACTGTCCAACAAACGTTACTAGAAGCTCGGGAGAAAGTAGTATCGTATGAATATCAAGATGTAGCTCTGACTGCTTTTGTATATTGGAGAGTTACAAATCCAGAAGTATCATTTTCCAAAGTCAGTTGGAATCCAAACCGAACTGATTATGTCGAAAAAGCGATCAAAAACGCAACTGAAGCTATCATTCGAACAACTTGTGCTAACATGGCAATTGAGCAAATTATTCGAAATAGAGCAGAAATTATAAAAAATGTGACAACTGAATTGCATCATCTTGCAGGAGATTGGGGTGTCACAATAGAATCAATCGAAATCAGAGATGTTGAAGTATTAGATGCTCGTTTAAAGGACAATTTAGAAGCTGTAAAGAAAATCCAAGAAGCTCAAAATGCTCAACTCCGTCAAGCTGAGATGGAAGAATTAGTTCAATTAAGGAACCTTGAAGTTCGGAAAAAGACTGGTGAAAGTGATCAACAGGTCAAACTCTCAATCGAAGCTAAAGCAAAACAACGTGAAATCCAAATTGCTCAATTAGAACAAGAACGTGCTATTATTGCTGCAGAAACGGAAAGAAAACAGAAACAAATTAATGCAGAGGCAGAAAAATTCCTTCGTGTTACCCAGGAAGTAGGAGTAGAAGCTGCACGTATCCGACAACAAGCTGAAGCACGTAAAGATCAATTACTAGCAGAAGCAGAAGGAGAAGCCGCAAAAATTCGACAAACACAGGTTGCTGCTGCTGAAGGTATACTCGAACAAGCTAAAGCCTTGAGTCAAGCGGATGAAAAATATATTCAATTAAAGACAATTGATATGCTTCCAGAAGTGTTTAAGAATATAAATGTGGATAAGATGATATTATTAGGGGAAGGTCAAGACGCATATAAATCAATTGCACAAATGGTTCTACCTTTCATGGAGTTAGCTAAAGAAATGGGATTTTCTAGAGGGAATATACTTCCTGAGAAAGAGAAACAGCCTCGTAAGAGAAATGCATCCTAAATAAAATTCTAATCTTTCTTTTCTCTCTCTCAGTTTCTCTCTTTTTCTGAATAGTGATGGTTGCTAATGGATATCCCCGAATAACATGTTTCGTGAAATTCGGATTGATTCTTTTCGCTTTCGCATTCGACTAAATCCATTTTCTATCCAATCCTTAGCTTCTTCTGATCGCCCGATTTTCCTATAAATCGAGCCTATTGTAAGATAAAGAACTGAATCGTCTTTTAATTGATTAGCTCTTAGATAAAACTCAATGGCTTTTTCAAATTCTATCATCTGCTGCGAAGTTAAGGCTTTCCAATAGAAAAGATTAGCAATACGAACTAAAAGAGAAACTTCAACGATTTCTTTTACAGTCTCTTTATTTTCCCCATCTAATCTTGATAAAATTTTCTCGTAATGAGAGATTTTTGGTAAAATTTTAAGGAATTCTTCTGGCCTGACGTTAGGCCGCATATAGAGAGCTCCTTCAAGGATTGGAGTATCTGTAAAAACCATTAATTCGTCAAGTAATCCACTTATCGATGTTTGAATTTGAGTTATGTCTCTAATTATGCTTGATAAAATCTGGTGCCGATCATGGTCAACACGAATTTGCTCTAAATCCACCGCAGATTGTTTAATTGCAGCTGGAGTGCTTTTTCCCTCTCTTGTTGAGATAGAGGTTTCAATTGCAGTATATATATCTTTCAATAAGTCTCTAGTTAGATCATATTGTGTCGTAACACTTCCTAACTTATTCCGGAGTAATGTTTCAATTAACTGGTAGTTAGTCAATACGCGTGATTTAGTTTCACGATCAAACAATAAAAAGATCGTACAATAGCGTCCTGAAGCTTGAATACGTGGGTCAGTGGAATTTTCTCCCGTTACTGTAAATGGATATGCTAACGCTAATTCTTTGCGTCCAGGTACAGGAAAGGATCCATGGAGCTGGTTAAGTTGATCTTGACTCTCTCCTAGACCTAAAGCTGTTAGTAGACTTATACTTAATTTCATTGCACTCGTTTCGTCTAATTTTGAGAGGTTAATTTCCGTGAGGGGGCCTGTATCAGCCATAACCGCTAATAGAATTCCTTTAACGAGCATTAATATTACACCGAGATTTGCACAATAGTTCTAGGATGTTAATGAACCAAACCAAGAGAGAACAAAAAAGTTGATTAACTCTTCAACCTTATTGAATGTTGCCCTCTGGTATTTGACCTAGATATATTGTTTTTCTGGCATACAAAATCCACAAGTGATAGAATAAAAAGTTTTGCAAATCTAAGGTTATTAGAGATGTAAAGTCTAACAGTCTTTTAAATTTCTAATATTCTGGAATTACAATCGTAAATTATTCATTTAATGGAATTGTTTTTCTATATAATTGATTTCAAAATAAATATATCAGGAGACGTATTTTCTCATTCGTTATTTCTTGAAATTCTAGCATTTTTGCCTTGTTAGAGATTTTACTTTCTCTATGTAAATTCAAAAATTTTACTCTTTCACTTGTTGTTTCTTGTTTTTTCGGGGAGGACTTGGTAAGTCACGTTCAATAAGTTTCAGTCTTTTCCTAGAATAATCATGTAATGATCTGTTGAATGCGGCTTGATCTGTGTTTATGCGATTATAATCACCAAGTGTTGGGGAATAGAGTGATTGAACATCCAACTTAAAACTATTCAGTAGACTCCAAGAATTTCTAATGGCAATTAAATCATAAAGATAACAAGATGCATCCATTAATTCAATGACCCGCTTTCGTGTTTCTAAATCCAATTGAGCTATATTCGGTCTATTAAGTATCTCTAATAACAGCTGAATAAGTTCAACAATTTCAGTTAAATCTTCTTGAGAGGGTTTTTCCCTTTCAAAATAAGATATCATTAAGTTCATTTCAGTTGTTAAGCGTTCAAGTTGGTATTTCAGGAGTTGAGTACTTCGTAAAAATTTCCGTTTATCCAATTTACTGATTAAATATTTGATTGTCCTGAGTGCGGCATCTGGTTTCGACGGACGAAAGCCTAAGCGCTTTAAAAAACTTGCCACGCGTCCAGTAACGCGTAGCTGACCAACCATTTCTTTTGTTGTACTGTGACCTTGTTTATGGTGTTGTTCAATTATCTCCTTGATAAATGTTGAATCAATATCAGCTGCCATATTCATCGCTGATAGGATGAAGTAAGACTCTAACATGCGAGTGGGATCATCTATTCTTTGTATAATCTTTCGTAAAAATGAATTTAATATCAGACGGTCACTTTCAGATAGATGTGACAACTTACCTAGTTTTTGAACTAAGAAACAAAAGGAAATCACAGAATCTTCAATAACAGTTGTATTTACTCCCTCAGAAATTAGTTTAAAAACAAATTCTGATACAAAATTTTCTAGTTCTTCATTAGATCCAGTTAATAATGAAGAAATCTCCATCAAGGTGCTCAAACTATTAATTTCATCTGGAGATCGCGTGAATTTCTTTACTAGGTTAGAGATTTCGGTTTCTCCAATTTCATTTACACGTTTAATGAATTCAAATTCCTTCAATGTTTCATAAACATCTGTGGGGACTTGTTTGTGTTGTGTTAATTCTTCTAATACTTTTTCAGAAGAGCTACTGCCTTTTATTGAACCTTCTAGTAGACCAGTTAATAGTTCCTCTGGGAAATCATTGTCACTTTCTTTAGTAAGACTATATGCTAATGGTATTGAAATTTTCTCAAGAAGAGATTCAACGTTTTCTAGTTTAATTAAGATTTGTTGGTGCTCATCGCTTAACTTTTTAACACTATTGACTACAAGTTGATCAAGGTCTTTCTTTGAAGAATAAGCCGAAAGCTCATCATGGACTACTTTTCTAATTTCTTCAAGTTTTTTATCATCTAATTTGCTTTTCAAAAATTCTTTACCATATTTATTCTCTAGTTTTTTGTCTATTCTTTCTATAAGAAATGATTTTGCTAATTTTTTCTTTGCCATGTCGGCTGTGTAGTCAGCTATTATTTGTTTAATTAATGAACCAACAGTTAAGCCAATAAAGGGTAAAATAGGAATTACCAAGAGGAACTACCATTCCATTAAACTGTTATTAATCACTTTTTACCTATCTACGGTTAATATTATTAAATTTCTAGGAAAATAGGAAGATCCCACTGACTAAATCTAAACAACTCGATTTTAAAAACTTACCATTAAAGGTAATGAATGTCATTGAAAAACAAATTCTTATTAAAGAGAAGAATATTCGTCTTAATATAGTCTATAACTTATCCACAAATTGAATTTATGTATTTCTAACGTATTCCCTTGACAGATATTTGCTATTCTTACTGCATTCATATCCAGTATACACTATTTAACATATAAAACGAATTCAGAGGCGTTATCCCTTGAAAAAATATTCAAAAGAGAGCTTATGGATCCGAGTTATCCTTTTCTTTGTAATTTGTACAATTTTGATTTTCTGTCTTCAAGTATTTGTCTTACCTTTGGCAGAAAACATATTAAATGCGGGGAATGAATTTCCAGATACCCTAGCAATCAATATTGTGCGGGCAATGAACGGGATCGTTGGTATTGGTTTGGTTTATATATTTTTAAGCTTTGATCGCCAAAAAATGGAGATTGTAGGGTTCAAATGGAATAAAGATTTGGGTCCTGAATGGATGATTATTGGGATTCCTATTGCAATCCTTGCATTAGTCCCTACTGTTATAATCGAGCATTTCAGTGGAATTATAACATTTGGAGATCTTCTAGGAATTTTCCCAATAATTTTAACTCTATTTGTTACTATTCTGGCAATAGGGCTAGGGGAAGAAATCTTATTTAGAGGCTACTTACAAACAATTCTAGAAACAAGATATTCTTTTCCTGTTTCAGCACTTGTTTCTGCCTTCTTATTTGGTTTATTGCACTTTTTATTATGGACTCCTACAGGAAAAATAGAAAATATGGTTGCAATCCTTTTTAGTGCTGGTGTAATTGGAATTACATTTTCCTATGTATTTAAAACAACTAAATATAATTTAATACTTCCCGTTTCTATTCATGGTTTTTGGGATTTTTTTCTCTTCATCTTTCAGGCCGAGTTCGAGTATACAGGATTTTTAGAGGTTGTATTTGAAATTTTTGCGTCCATAGTTGGAGCAATAATAATATTCATTCTTGTTTATCAATATTCATTAAGAAGGCTAAAAAAATTTCAATGGTTTAACTCATAAACTGAAACTCAACATAATAGGTTAGAAATCAAGAATGGATCAATTAATCATTACTCTCATTCAAATGGATATCATTTATGGCAATAAAGAGGAGAATCTTATTAAAGCAGAATTATTAGCAAATAAAGCAATATCTAACATAGATTCACCAAGTCCACATGTCATTTGCTTTCCAGAACTCTTTTCGACTGGTTATGACTTGAAAAATATTGATATTCATGCAGAATCTATCCCAAAGGGGGAAACTACATCATTTTTACAAAGATTTGCTTCTGAAAATTCCGTGATCATGGTAACAAGCTATTTTGAAAAAGATAAAAATAAATATTATAATACTGGTGTCGTCATAGACGAAAATGGATCTTTTATAGGAAAATATCGTAAAATTCATTTATTTCCGCTTCATCCTTTGGATGAAACAAAGCTTCTTACTTCTGGAAATATCTATGTTCCTTCCTTTAATTTAAGTTGTGGAAATATGGGATTTTTATTATGCTTTGATTTACGATTCCCTGAAATTAGTCGTCGTATGACTATCGAGGGTAATATTGATTTCCTAGTCTATCTTGCAGAATTTCCAAATCCGAGATACGAAATTTGGACTACTTTACTTAAAGCACGGGCAATTGAAAATCAAATATACGTCTGTGGAGTTAACAGAACAGGCAGAGATCCTAATATCAGTTTTTTTGGCCATTCAGTGGTTTATGACCCTTTAGGAAACCCCTTAATAGAAGGATCGGACAAAGAGGAAATACTAACTATAAAACTTGATCCTGAGGCGCTCAATTCAGTTAGAACTGTATTAAATTCACTTAAACATCGTCAACCTCATTTTTACTAATTTAGTCTAAATCTGTATAGACGATCCTAAGGAGGGAATATAATAATTTGTCTGGGAAAATGTCTCTAAATTTCTAGTATCCTCATATAAAAAAGGATCTTTTGTCAAATCCCCTATATGGACAAGCACTTTTTTTCCCTGAATGGAGTTAAGATACTTAACTAAGGAATCGCTAGATGAGTGTCCACTAAAACGAGTAAAAACAATTTTTTGCTTATATTCAGGTTCTAATCCGTGTAATAATCTATATCCTAGAGTCGTTTTGGCTAAATATCCACAAAGAATTATCGTTGTATTAGGATCATCTTTTGTTTGTTCTATCAATTCTCGAGCATATCCACCATTCACCATACCTCCTCCAGATATCACTATCTCCTCTTCAAATGGTTGAGTTAAATAATCACTCAAATAGCCATGAGACTTCAGTCCTGTCAAACGTGCAACCTTTGTTGCCATCCCTAACATTATTACTTTACGTTCCTTTGTAATTCCTGCCTTTTCTAACTTTAATAGGATTTCCTGAGCCCGTCCCACACTAAAAGCTGGAATTATTACTTTTTCACTTTCTTTCACAGATTTAAATAACAATTCATCTCTCTCTTTTGCATTAAACGATGATTGACCATAATAGGTACCATCTAATATTGTAAGGTTTGCATCTTTAGGTAATTCTGGAGATTTATTTTTAAATAGGGTTGTAGGATCCATATTCACATCTCCAGTGAATAGAATTTTCTTATCTTCACACTCGATTTCATATGAATAGGAACCTTGTATATGATGGGCCGAGAAAGGTTTAATTACGATATCTGGAGATAACTGTAACTCATTTTCAGGATTTATTGTTACATAATTATCCAGCATTTTGTAGATATATTGAGTTTGCGATAATACCTTGAATCTGTGATCATTTCTTCTAATAGTGGAATTAAAATTCTTTTTCATTAGTTCAAGACTATCGAATAGTAATAAATTGCTAAAATTTTTTGTCATTGCACTTCCAAGAACGAAACCTTCATATCCTTGTCTATAGAGGCACGGGATAGCTCCGACGTGATCTAGGTGGGCATGGGTTACTAATATGCCATCTAAATGATTTAATGCTTCATTCCAATATGGAATCTGATAATTAGCTATTGATAACCCATAATCAATAAGAATGTTAGATTTGGGAGTACATATTAAAATACCCATCGATCCGATTGCAGCTCCTCCCAAGAAAAATATCTGGATATATTTCTCCCTATGAACTGTAACCGGAAAAGCTAATTTTTCAATATATGATTGTAAAATCTCTGATGGAATATTATCATTTAAATCGGATGGGTAAATCTGTTTAGGTTCAATTAATGTACTATATGGTTTAATAAACGAGTTATAAACAAGGGGAATGGATGTAAGATTTATATTTGATAATTCTGTTTCAAGGTTAACAACTAACTCATCTACAGATTTTATTGTTTTTGGTTGCCACTTATTAATGAACTGATTAACCTTTATTCTTTCTATTCTTGATAGAATATCATTATTCAACCACTTTTTCAGTATCGGAATCGATTCATCATAATTAAGGTGATCCACAGTCTCATTAAGATATTCAGGGTATTTTTGGATAGTTGAAATTGGTAATTCTAAAAAGGAAATAATTTCTGATTTTGCTTCAGGAAAAAGCTTAAACAGGCTTTCTTCTATTTCATCAATGTTAGCAAGTGGAATTCCTAAGAAATATAACATGGAGTGGAATTTAGAAACAATTTGAGATTTTACACCTTTCGAATTTAGAAAATTGAGAATAGATTGATTTATTCTATATATAATAGAATTAAATTCCTCGGCAGTAGTATATAAAAAGCGAATGATGGATCTGTATTCTTCTAAATCAAGTATTTCAAATATCAATGCATTTTCTGCAAGTTTTAATGTATATTCTGGATTTTGCGAAAGGAGTGATGATTCAGTATATTCACCTTTGAAGATATTTTGAATCTTCTTCCAAATGTTTATTTCTAAAGAAAAAGCTTCTGAGGGAAAATTATCTAAATCTTTTATTAAACAAAAGAGTTGACATCGTTTCAACTCGGATAGCTCTTCTATCTTGTTTATTATAGCTTGTCGGTTTTCAGATGTTAAATAATTCTTTATTTGATTATCTAAATCTTGCACACTGGAATCTAGCCTATCCATATTAGAAATCCTTCTTTAG
>JBHLKP010000048.1:0-22636 GCA_048886525.1 Candidatus Hodarchaeota archaeon
AAATGGCATGCAAGCTATCACCATTACCTGCGACTGTGCACGATATTGCAGAACAGATTGAACAAGCCCCTGAGGATGTGGTATCCCTCCTAGAACAGATGAGTAAGAAAGGACTGATTTTTAATTCAAACAAAGGTGGAATAACCACTTATAGTGCAAGCTGGTTCATTGTTGGAATTTTTGAGTACCAAGTCAATCGGTTGACAAAAGAATTAGCTGATGACTTTGATCAGTACCTAGATGATGGACTACGAGATGAACTTCTCTCCTACGATACACACCAACTACGAGTGGTACCAGTAAACAAGGCAATCAATGCAGCTAAATACGTGGCTTCATATTATGACGCACGAGAACTAATCAAGCAACAAAGTAAGATTTCAGTCCAAAATTGTATTTGCAGGCAAAAGAAAGAATTGCAAGGACATTCATGTTCACGACATGAGGAGAAAGAGGTATGTCTTGCGTTCTCGAGTGGAGCATATTACTTCATAGAACATGGTTTAGGACGAGAAATATCCCAAGAAGAAGCACTCAATCTTTTAGATTTCGCAGAACAAAAAGGACTTGTACTAAACCCTGGTAACGCTCAAAAAACGTTTGTTATGTGTCTTTGTTGTGGAGATTGTTGTGAATACTTATCAGTTCTAAAAACGCATCCCAAACCCAGTTCTTTAGTAAATAATAGCTACTATGCTCAAGTAGAGACAGATCTATGCACAGGATGCGAAACATGCTTAGATCGGTGTCAAATTGAAGCGATCAGCATAATTGATGATATTTCCACCATAAATCTCGATCGCTGT
Organism: Candidatus Hodarchaeota archaeon; assembly: GCA_048886525.1. Taxonomy (GTDB): domain Archaea; phylum Asgardarchaeota; class Heimdallarchaeia; order Hodarchaeales; family Hodarchaeaceae; genus Hodarchaeum. The sequence goes on from JBHLKP010000048.1 coordinate 807, forward strand.
ATTGGCTGTGGACTTTGTGTCACTACCTGCCCCGAAGAAGCTATATCACTTCAAGTTAAGACGAAGATTGAAGTACCCCCTCCGAATGCAATTGAACTCTATAGAAAAATTAATACCGAACGCCTACAAAAACAATCGGAATAATTATCCCGTTATATATCGAATATTTTCTATTAACACTAGTTTTATAATAGATTGAATCTCTAATAGTTGATAATTCAAGTGCATTCACCAAAATTTAACCTTTACACTTGATTTACTCCATCCTAGATAGTTCAACGCGTTTAGCTATATAGTATTAGCTATTCGTTTAAAAATAAAAAAAAATCATCAAATATCATTTTACCTCTATAACAGATTCAAGTATTGCGGTCCGCAAAAATGCTAGAATTATATCCAGAAACTAATAGATTTATCTCCGTAGATAGAGCAATATTGTAAAACTGTTTTTAATAACGCTATAACTACTACCACTATCAATTGCTATTTAAGTGGAGTTAATTTAATGTTCATCTGTAAATATACAAGCTAGGTGTTATTTTGTATGTCACGAAAAGTTTTGATTGCATATGGAACACGGTTTGGGAGTACAGAAGAGATTTCAATAAAATTCAAACAAATATTAGAGAAGAACAATTTTGTAGTTAATTTAGTAAATTTAAAAGCCATGAAAAAAAGAAAACCTGACATTTCGGATTATTCAGGTGTGTTAATTGGAAGTGGAATAAGGGTTGCTAGATGGACTAAAGAGGCAAAGAATTTTTTGAAAACAAATGTAAATTTTATTAATAATAAAGAATTGATAATTGGAATTTATTTAAGCTCGGGAAATGCCTCTGATCCCAAAGAAAGGCCTACTATTATTGAAAAATATCTGCTAGAAGTTTTTAAAGAATTAGGTTTGAAATTAGGAGAAAATGTTCTATATGATGCTTTTGGAGGAGTGTTTGATCTATCAAAAACTACCAACCTAAGTTGGATAAACAGGAAAATGTTGATGACGGTGGCAGATGGGGATCCAAAAATTGTACCGAACGAAAGAAGAGATCTACGCGATTGGAATCAAATTAATAATTTTATTGTAAATTTTATTCATAAATTAAGATAAGAATCTCTTCCTAACTGGAATCCTGTAATATTACTTCCAACTAATATATAGAAAACATACGACGGAGGGCTTAGAAGTAAAGCTTAAGAACCTGATAATATTACAATTTCCAAGATATTATCAGTAATTTTGATTTCGAGCGCTCCAAACAGCTCTATTGGATTTTCAGTTTTTCCTTTCAACCAATAAATCAATCTTACAAGAGACAATTTAAGCAACTATCATCGACCTCCCATACCTCCGTAGCTTGTATTAATTTATATTAATAATTGAACTTTTAGGAAATAATATCTAATTCATTTTATTACTTCAATTTTCGTCGAAATATGTGCGGCTTTATTTGGAATTTTATCGATCGATATCCCATTATTGGAAAAATCAGACACCAAATGAGTTTTTAGGCTTTAAAGAAAAAATCAATCATTAAACTTGGCAAATCGAGTTTAAACATCAATTGCAGATAAGCTTTTCAGAAATGTTATGGGTTCCTCTTGTTGATCAATACTTTCTACTCGGTAAACCATTCCTGTTTGACGTTGGATAGTATTTGCAGCCACAGCACCTAAAAATTTTGATTTAACAGATGCACGAGACCCAAGCCATAGGAAGACCTTACGACTTGCATTATTTATAAGAATATATACTTGATCGTCATGAAGCGGAGTAGGGGGCTTTCGAAGTGAATATAACTTAGCTTCATCACTTTTTACCGTCATCAACTTAATATCTGCTTTTTCAGGGGATTTCTGAATAAAATTGGAATTCATTTTGCAAATTGGGATTGATTGAAACATCTAATTATACTCCTTTGAGAGAAAAACCCATCAAAATCTTTGGTCTGTTTGTTTGTAAATAATGGTTTCATTGTTTATATATAGAAAAAAGATGCATGTAATATCAAAAACTCCTCTTATCTTAGACTTTTCAGGTAACATGGACATAGTAATTGCCCAAGAAATTTAAGAAAGATCCAGTCATTCTACTTCTGTATCTTCTAGAAAAATTATTCTTCTTATTACAACTTTCTATATGTTATTTTAACCCAGATAGGTCCAATATAGCTTGTTCTCCCATTTGAACCAATAACTCGGATTAAATAGAAATCTGCTCCTTCTGTATTTAAGAAATTTGGATCAATAGGATTAATGCTGTATTTATTGATGTAAAATGAGTCTCCTTGTTTGGTTACGGAATTTTCAAGATTACTATGATAATAATGTATTTAGATATTTCATTCTTTATCCAAGCAAATTATATTTGGAATAATTCAACGAATTAATAAATATCCACATTAAGAGATAAGGCACATAATGGGAAATGAGGCATCTTAAAAACATCGAGAAATAGAAGAGGAAATGAGGACACTAGGATTCAAGAAATTTACTTGGGAAGTCCATCTTAAGCTCAGACAGAAGATAGTTAGGAGACAAAATGGTAAAGAGGAGAAGCAGGTTTAATCCTAATTATTCTACTGTTTCTTATTTAATCAACTATTGAAGCAGTTTCTTCTAGTTTGAAAGTGATCAATTGCTCGGGTGATTTCGTACTATTTTGAGTACTTTTATTATTTAAGTTCTTTCGGCTTCTCTGACTCTCAAGTAGTTCCAATTTAGCTTTTACAAGTTTTAAAAGAAGTTTCTTAGCTTCATGAGTAGACATTAAATCATATGGAAACATCATTCTCAGAAACATAGTTTGAACATTTCTTTTAAGGACCATATTTTTCTATTCTAATCCTACACATATCTGTATAGATTACTTAGTTATTCCTACTTATTTTCAGTTGATTGAATTGAGTATGCCTGGATCAACTACAGTGGAATTATCTGTTATTGAATAACCGAAACAGTCGGTCATCATGAGCGTTATATTTGTTTTCCCTTTTATGTATTCGGGTTTTAACACAATGTAGAGAATGGAGGAAATATCCCACATCTCATGATAATCTAATGTGATATTCTCGTTCAAGCCGACTGAAAAACCTTTTGAAATGGATTGAAGTTCAATTAATAATGTTGTATTGATATATAGACTCAAATTTAGAGGTTTATATGCATTTATTTGAAATTTGACTAAATATCTTGTTTCCCAGTTTGTATATACATTCTCAATTATACTTGGTTCGGGTGATATGATTTCTAAAATATTTCCGATTTTGATGAGTTCAATTTTATTACTATAATTTTGTAAAATAGCTACAAATCTGACCCGATTTCCATTTTTTAAACTCGCGTTGGTTATTATAGTAGGATTTAATGGTATTAAGGTTTGGTTTTTATCTGACTGAATCATATATGAGGAATTCATTTCGTTGTCTTCTATTTGTATGGTGCCTGTTCCATTAAAATAATTACTATTCAAGTAAGTAATACTAGTAAGTTCAATTAGTATGCCTGACATGCAACTAGTAGCCCGATTTGAGGTATCACCTGAAAAATTCACCCTCAGTCCATCAATTTGGAATTCATAAGGCAATTTGGATATAGATACTAGATACCAAGATCCATTATCAGCTTGAATATGCCAACAGCCTGAAGCTACAGGTAAAAATATAATTGTTCCACTTAAGTAATATGAATAAACAGATTGAGGGCTATCATTTGATGTTTGAGATGATGGAGTATTTAAGACTATGAAAGTCATTAACCCTATTGCAAAAATTAATATTAAGCTTAGAAGAACATAAATTCCTTTTGTTCGTGTGATCATGCTAGTCTTCTTTATTAATAGGAATTATAACCTTTTAATTGTTTTCTTCTAACCTCTAAAATCTTGTCGAAAATTGTGCTAAAAAACCCCTTATTAGCTGCTTTCTGATTTCTTGATCCGATATTGACAGAAATGGTCGCCATTCTTCAAACATTGTTGTTTTTCGGGTGTTGTGTTCAACAAGATCCTAACGATATTATGATCAACCTCACACACAATGGAATGCTCTTTTACAATACTAAACAACAAACAATTACTATTTCTAATGTAATAATACTCTTCATCTTCTAAAACTGTAGGGAATTTTCCATGGTCCTCAAGGATCTTCACAAGGGTTACAATACGTTGCTCAATAGAATTTTGGTCATTTTCCTCAATATTCTCTGCGATTTTAATCTCTTTACCGAGTGTTTTACCAACTTCAGAAAGGATTCTTTTTGTTTGAGATTCACCGAGCTGTTTTTTTAATTCATCGATCAAAGACACTGTAAATTCTACATATGCTTTCGGAAAAAGACTCAAAGCATTGCTATGCATAGAATAAAGTACAACAGGTCGTCCTATATCTCGTTTTTGGGTTTTAGAAACAATAAATTTTTCATTTTCTAACTCATAAAGATATTTACGAACAGCATTTGTACTTAATTCAACTGCAGCAGCTATTTCATTAATAGTCTTACCCTGATATTCATCTTCACGTGATGGGGTCACTAAAAGATACTCTAAAATCTTTTCTTTACTTGGATTTAATATGAAGGTCACCGTTATATCCTCTGGGACAAGAAACATCTTATATACTCGAATATGAGGCTGATTTCACAGGAAATTTTCATCTTTTTATATTTTTATATTTATTTATATAAAATATATAATAAATTTGCAAAATAGATATCAAACAGACCAAATTCAGATCATTTTTAGGAGAATTATTTCTAAAATCCGAGTTATTATTCATTGCTATTAAACATTTTATTGTTATTACGTATTATTCGGAACAAGAGAAATATAAGGATCCTTGGGTTTATCAGGAATTGAAAGGAGTCTAATCCTTAATCTATTCTGCCGACATTCCTACAAGAAAATGTGAGTAATGTACGAGTGATGGTTTTAGCATTTAATATTCACCAATCTTTGCCCTTTTAATGCGCAGAGAAGAAATGGTTCCCCCAATAAATATTAGGAGAAAGAGTACAGCTAGATAAATTCGGGAATTGTTAATAGAATAGGACATTACTGATATTGCTTCTAATAAATACCCACCTGAACATCTTGCTTCAATTTTAAGAGTGTAATTGTGTCCATCGGGGTGAAAGAATGTTATCCACCTATAATTATTCGTTCTTAAGCCAGTTATAATTGCATGCCAAGAATTTCCATTATCCCTAGAATAATACAGAGAATATATTATTGTGTGTCCTTGTGAGTCAATCGATTCGCTCCATCGAATAGTAACAACTCTTTCAAGATTCTTTGTGATAGATGGAGTTAGTATCGAGATATACGTAAGTAAATCAGGACTAGAAGAATTATAAGGTGTAACGGTGGGAGAAGTGTCTAAATTTTGTTTATTTCCTAAAAGTTGATATGGGGAGTCCACAATTCCATTATTATCGTTATCAGGGGAAATCCAATCTGCCCAGTGGTTCAACGTGAATAAACAATTCCCACACTCATCAAGTGCTTGACAATTCCCGCGTTGATTGTTAGCAATTATGTTGTTCTCCTCAAACACATTCTTTAGACAAATATCTGTGTTTCTAATGTCACTGCTTTCTCCTTTCACGACTTTAATTCCATATTCCTTATTTTTAAGGATTACGTTATTGTAAAGGTAGTTTTCACTTGTTTCGTTGCTTATTACAACCCCTATTGCATTTTCTGCTATTGTGTTGCGACATATTGTATTCTTAGTCGTTGAGTCACCTTGGAGCCCTAATCCGCTTTGATTATTATGACTGATTATATTATTCAGGATTTTATTGGTATTTCCAGCGGTAATCAAAACCCCATGCCCCAGGTTGTTTGAAATATTATTTAGAGACAGTGTGTTAGAAAAAGAATTCCCTCCTATTTCTATTCCACTTCCATGGTTATTCTGTATCGTATTTCCAGAAACAACATTATTTTTTGATGAAATCTGGAAATCGATGGGTCTAAGAACTGTAAAAACAATTCCACTTCGATGATTTTCAAATACATAATTCCCTTGGACTTCGATTAGTTCACTACTAATGAATCTGATAGCGATATCGCCATTATTCGAGATTATATTATTATTTATTTTCACATTTTTTGCCAGAAAGCAAGATAGGCTGATTCCTGTATTATTCAGAAAGAAATTATCAGTAACATCAATTTTCCCTTGTTGATTAATTATCTGAACTCCATCGTGGTTCTTTATCATGTTATTTGCGAAAATAATAAGGTTGTTTGAGTCGAATCCCCAGTAACCGGATGAAATCATTATACCGCTCTCTTTGTTCAGAAGAAAATCATTATTTGTAATTTTCCCATTTTTTACTCCAAATAAGCTTATACCCCAGCTACCATCCTTGAAAATGCAATTACGGACAACAAAATGAGCAGAAGTGTTAATAATTGATAAAAGCGACTCATACCGTTCGTTAAAGCTTCTTGTGAAATTAATTCCCTCAATTATATAGGGATTACTTTCATTTCCATCCCCATGCCAACCTTCTAGTTTAGCTATTTGTTTAAAATTTTCATTGCCATTTATCGTAATCGAATTATGATGTTGGTAAGCTTTAGCAATTATACTTACGCTTAGTCTTTCTAAAACTTCAGATGGATAAAGAGAGGTTGAATGAGTAGAATTAGGACTCGTGAGATAGGATATTTTAGTTTCTTTATTATTGAATAGGATTTCTATATTCAATGGAGTGAGAACTAACAAACTAGTGTTACAAAGAAATATCACTATCATTGCTTTTGAGCGAATAAAGCTCATTTCCTCTTCTCCATTTAGCTATTGAGGGAAATGTGTTCCTCTGATTCGCTCTCTTTAATTTTCTGGTTTTTTTATTGAATTTTAAACAGTTTTATTATATAAAAATAAAAAAAATAAAAAAATTAAACTATAAAGGGGAGATTACCTATTCTTTTAGTTAACAGTAACAAATTATTGCCAACAGTAAATTGTACAAAAAACTAGCTTTAGACACTAAAAAATTGGATACTTATAATTATCGGTCACCTAACGCATTAACCATCAGAAGCAACGATTAAAGTATAGATATACTTTCTCTCTATCCTATTCTTGAAAATTAGGATTATTAGATAGATATACTATCTGAATATGAGGGTGAGAAGACCTAATTTCTTTCCTTATCGTGGTTTTTTTAATTAAATATAATATCCAGGTCCTTGACCAGTTTCTTCTTCGCCTTGTTCGAGTACTTCACGTGCTAGGCTAGTTATTCGCTCATTTTTTTCCAGAGCTTCTTCAATGGTCTGTTCGAGTTTTTCCATGTTTATATCTAGCTTGTAGATTTCGGCGATTTTTATTAGGAGGGCCTTACTGGCAAGGGGATCTGTCCCTGCGAGCGTTAACTTTCCTAGTAAACCAAAACTTTTCATATTTCTTTCAGCAGCTAAAGCTGAAAGAACTCCTACTGCTCCTGTAACTTCTCCTCCTTTTAGGAGAGCTATTTTATTCTCCTCTAGCCAGTTAATGGTCTGTTTATCATACCCAAATCCTGCGATTTCGGGTCCATCTTCGTGTACTCTGAGTCCTCCAAGACAAATTAATGTATCGGCTTTATTTTCTGTTATAAAGTCTAAGACTTCATTGAGCACCTGTATTATTCCTATGTCGTGAGGTTGTGCATCTCCAGTTAGTATTAAGAGATTAGGGGATGTCTTGGTAATAGCATAAATTTCCATTCGGGCAAGTTTACCCATGCCTGTTTCATTATCTATTTGAACTACTGGAGGGAAGAATGAGCTGTAGAGTCTGGCTATTTCTTTTCCTTCAAACGTTTTAATTAAGTAATTGGCGGCAATTTTGCCTATTAAACCCATTCCAGGTAATCCTTGTATGACTACGGCTGGTCCTTTGATATTCACTTCAGAAATTCTATGTAAATAGGTGAAAGAACTTCCATTTGATTTATTCAATGATTATGACCTCATTGAATTTATTCTCGTTTTTCATTTTATTGACTAGCTTATTGAAAAAAATAAAGATTTGAAGAGTGGAGAGAAAACAAGAGACTGAATTTGCGTGAACTATCATAAGTTGTTCGCAATAAATAACTATAGAGTAATATTAATATTTTATTCATCTGATAAGATTTTTAAGTTTAAAAGAATGAAAAAAAGTATATTATCTTATTAGATCAATAATCTAGTGGGGGTCCATCTCTTATCCCTTGTGGGGTTATGTGGAAGACTGCTTCTCGCTCTGCTAATTCGGGTGAGTCAAAAATCCGTGCTATTCTTGTAGTTCCCCTTGATTTTCTTAATAATATTCGATGTGTTGGTCTATGTCCCCAAGCAAATCCTAAAGCGGGTTCCAAGTTACTAGTACCAGCAAATATTCCATCTGGATTACTGAGTATCTGATTGGTTGTCATAACAGCTAAATCATATGCTTCTGCTAATCTTTGCAATGTTTCTGCGTGAGCCATCAATTTTTGTTGTCTACGTGGAAGGTTATCTTTTCCTGGAAACTCAGCTCGGAAATGGGAGGCCATTGAATCTACTATTACTATTCTAATATTATTTGCTTCTATTATCTTATCGGCCTTTTCCGCTATTTGGATTTGGTGATCTGCATTATAGGCTCTACTCACAAATATATTTTTTAGAATTGTTTTTGGATCATCGGTGAAAGGATAGCTCATTTCTGCTACTCTTGCTGGGGCGAATGTATTTTCAGTATCAATGAAAAGTGCTTTTCCCTCCAACCCTCCTTCTTCGATTGGTCGTTGAATGTTGATACAAAGTTGAAACGCTAATTGTGTTTTTCCAGTGGCGAATGCTCCACTAAATTCAGTTATTGCTCCTACTGATATCCCCCCTCCAAGGATTTCATCCAATTGTTGGGATGAAGTAGTAATCTTTGGTTTAGCTATTTTCTTCTCTAAAAGTTCGTCTGCTGTTATTGGTTCGGCCATTCCTATTTGTATTCGTGCTTGATTCACGGCTCTTTCTGCTGATTTCCTATTTATTTCACATCTACGTGCAACCTCTTCTGGGGGACATGCAGCTAGTGCTATGACTGTTGGAAATTGTTCTTGGAGACGTTCACGTATTTCTGCTGATATCTTCAACGATGAGAAGTCTTTTTTTTTCGACATTATTATCCCCTAGGTAACATTCATTGTTTTCCACTGGAACACTATTAATTATTGTGAAACTATGATGAAGCTCTTTTTTAAATGCTTATTAGGATTTCGAGAGAGAATTTGATTTATTTTCGGATTTTTGTTTCGATATAATCAATGATCTTTTTTGCTACTGAAATATCTGGATTAGCGCTTTCAAAAGCTTTCCAACCTGGACAGGCGTTCACTTCAAGTACATAGACTCCATCTTCTGTTGGAAATAAATCAATTCCTGCTATTTCAATGCTTATTTTGTCAATAATCTTCATAGTTAGTTCTTGTTCATCTGATGTTGGTTTATAAGATACACATTCTGCTCCTTGGGCATAATTTGTCCGCCATTCCCCTTGGGGGGCGATACGTCGCATAGCTCCGAGTAAAGATCTACCTACCACTAGAACTCTTATATCCTGACTAAATGTATTTTTAGATGAACTTGTATTACGTAGGTATTCCTGTACCATGATTGGAGAATCATATCTTAAGAATAAAGCGTCTATGACTTCATGGGCTACTCTACGACTTGTAGCAAGAATTGTACCTGTACCTCGTGTTGCATTTGGGATTTTGATTACGATTGGAAATTTAAAGTGAGTCAACACCTTTTCAATTATATATGAATTGTTAATTAGAAGTGTTTTTGGTATTTTGAGATTAGAAATACCTTTAAGGGCTTGATAGCATCGAAATTTGTCCCTAGCTAGGAATAAAGCTTTTGCGGTTAGTGTTGTAGGTATTCCCATTAATTCAAACTGTTTCAGATAAGTTAATCCAATTTGAGTTTGTGAGCGCCCTATCCTTGGAATAACTCCAGCTAAAGGTTTTAATGACTGGTCAGCAAAAATAGCATCACTACTATTATTACTTATTAATGGAGATACATATTGTGTGGATAAAAAAACCCCTGATAGGTTTTTTCTATTATCCATTTCCTCTAGTAATTTAGTTGTAGGGAAATATTCGCGACTCTTGCTTAACACTCCGATTTGAACCATTATTCTCTCTCTATTTTACTAATAAAAGATTCTATATAAAAGGATATATAATTTGAAAATTTATCTATAAATTTTCTTTATCTTTCCTATTTTTGCTGTTGTGTGACTTTTTATTTAACAATAACAGCAAAAAAATCTGAAAACCGAAGACTTCTCTGAAGATTATATAATTACTCAGTCATCCAAGTGCTTGAGGTCATTTTATATATAGCATAGCTTTTTTTTCTTTTTCATTCTGTTGATAGTTCGTCTTAAGTGCAAATAAGAAGATAAGCTCCGATTATACTGAAAATTTATAGTGATTATGTGAGTAATAATTAAAATTGGAGCATAGCCCCGCTCAGATTCGAACTGAGGTCAGAGAGTATTCCCATGAGGTTCATCTATCGAGAACCAGTCTCCAGAACCCTCTATGATGGTCCACTACACTACGGGGCTATTTTTAGCGAGTAGGACTAGAAAATATTAAGATATTATCGATTAATTCTACATGGGTTATTAGCATGCGGCGACAACAGTAGCGATTAAGCCCAAACTCGTCAAGAAGTTCACTTGCTTCCTTTCCTTCTTTCAATCCGTTTAAAAAATCATCATATAAGTGAGCTATGACCTTGCCACATGTGTAACATCGGATTGGAATCATCATTGTTTTTTAACTCCTTTTTAAAGTGATTTCTTCTTAATAGCTCATATCGCCAGGTTGAGCTGTTCTTCGACCTCTTGGAGCTCTAAAAAGTTCAACTCTTAATTGAGCATCTTTTTCTGGACTTAATTCCCCTTTTTCTCTTAAAATTTCTTTTGTTAATAACCAAAATATCATTGCTAATGAATTTCTACCTTTATTATTGCAGGGAATTGCTAAATCAACGCTTTTGATAACGTTATCTGTATCTACTAATGACACTATTGGCGTTCCAACACGTTGCGCTTCTTTTAAAGCCTGTTTATCGAAATGTGGATCTGTTATCAAGACTGTAGTAGGCTCTAGATAATGATAGCGGCCTTCTATTCTGGTGTTCGTAAAAATACCTGGAATGAATCTGCCTGTGATAGACATCGCACCAGTAACTTTTGCAAACATTTCAACAGGATAAATACCGTACGCACGGACACTACATGCTACCACTCGTTTCATATCCTGTCGCGCGAGGAATTGTGCAGCAACACGAATTCGTTCATCAGTTTTATGGACATCTAGGACATATAAACCATCGCTTCGAGTTCGATAAATCGCCCATTCCATACTCTTCATTCCAGAAGAGGTTCCGATATGAACGCCAGCTTTCAAATAATCTTCTAGTGGAGCGAGAAGCTCCCCTTCATCCTCAGGACTCATCATTTGACATAAATTCCTCGATATTACCATCTTTTCCTGCTTTAGGATTCAAATAACCACTTTTTTGAATAGGTTAAGTAGTTTTGTGGGTACTCTAGGTCTTTGAAGTTTTTCTTCTCTGGCTTCAATCATAAATAAATTGTATTGTTTTTCTTTCTGAATCAGCCCAAGAAGCACGATTTGATTCTACCATCAATTTCATTAGCATTCGAATATCAGGAGGAGGTAAACTTGACCAAGGTTGTTTCATTTTGATTATATCAAATGCAGTGACCATATCATAACCGTTTTGAAAAGCATACTCATATAATTCATCCGAAAATGATTTTAATGTCTTCCAGTATACACGAAGCCGTGTTTTCTCATCATCCCACCATTTTGCTTTTTCAATTTCTACTAAATAATCAGAAATTTGCACAAGTTGTGGTTGGGTTAATTTCTTACGAATTAAGGGATTTTGAAAAGGATATACCAATCCGATTTCTTGTAAATCGAGAATATGAAAATTCAATACTCGTGCAAAATCAAGTAAGAATTCTCCCCAAGTTATTAACCATTGTTGTTTAAGTTGTGGGTCATCTGGAATCATCCAGCGCCATGGTTTTCCTACCCATGCAGGAAGAATACTCTTAACGCGAGGATCGACTTTTCCTGCTTCAAGTTTTGTAGTAGATACAGTTTCTACCGTGGATGAAACTGTTATTTTCTCTATAGATAGTTTTGGAGCTAATCTTTGAGATTGAGCTGGAGATGTAATTTCCGCCGTTTTTGGAACTTCAACACTAATTTTATTTGAATCTGAAATTGTTGGCTGAGTTTTTCCTTTTGTTACTTCATCTAGGATCTCTCCCAATATATCAGTTGTTGTTGACTCCTTTTTTTCCTTTTGTCTTTTTTTTTGCAATTCAGCCATTAAATTTCAGCCCGAATTAGGATAGTAGATCCTTGAAATATTAGAAACGAAGTTTTACCCTCCAAATTGGTCTTTCCACTCTTCGTATCGTGTTAACTCTTTTGGAGATACAGAAGGTTTAATACTCTCCATACTTGTCAAAAAATCACTTATATTTGGCGCTCTTGGCTGAATATCTTTGTTTTTTAGTGCACCCTCTGCATCTAATTCACGAATAGGATACATCAATGCTTCGCGACATAGAAGTGCTATATCTGCTGCTGTGTAACCTGCAGTGTAGTCAGATAACTCTATAAAGTTTACATCAGGATCTAGTGTAACACCTCTAGTGTGGATCTGAAACATTTTTCTTCTTGCATCTTTTGTAGGCAACGTAATATAAACTCGTCGTTCAAATCGTCTTCTCATAGCTGCATCAATATCCCAAGGAGTATTTGTTGCACCAACGGTGACTAATAATTCTTCTCCTGTCTCAAAACCTTCAATAGCTTGTAATAACTGCGTTTTTACACGCCGCATAGCTTCATTTTCAGATCCTCCTCCTCTTGCTCCTGCTAAAGCGTCAACTTCGTCAAAAAATATTATCGAAGGAGCTTCTTCAACAGCACGCTCATATAATTCTTTCACTAACTTTTCTGATTCACCAAGCCATTTACTGATTAAATTTGCTGCGCTTACTGAGAAGAAAGTTGACTCAACTTCAGAAGCCACAGCTTTACATAAGTAAGTTTTACCACAACCAGGCGGACCAAACATCAAAATTCCTTTCCATGGTTTTCGTGCGCCTTTAAATAAATCAGGTCTACTCATTGGAAGAATGATGGCTTCTCGTAGTGCACCTTTTGCACTTTCCATTCCTGCGACATCTTCCCACTTTACATTCGGTTTTTCCCGCACAATTACACTCGAAATAGCGCTTTCAATCTCATCTTCGGTATCGCTTGAAGCTGGTGCAGAAGAACTGGGTCGACTTTCAGATGGTTTAACGATTCCGCGTATTTCCTTCACTCTAAGTATATATTCCATAGCTTTTTGATAATATAAGTTCTTCATGCTGGGATCATCAGTAAAATTGATTAATTTTTGTAGCTGTTCTGCTGCATTTACGTAATAACGGACAGCTTGTTGTGATTGACCTCCTTGATCAAGTTTATACGCCATTGCGGCGTTTTTCTTTGCAGCATCAAACAATGGGGAACTCATTAACCAGTCTCCAACAAATATTTGAGATATAATTAAAAAAATAGAAAAAGGGGGTTCACCCTTTCTTAATTTTCTCTAATTCCTTTTGAAGTTCTTGTGATCGAATATCAGGGGATGGTAGCCCAAAATCAGCTGCAGCTGCTTTGGAGGCACTTAATTCACCTAAAATTTTTTCAACCATCTCATCTTCCTCAACATCAGAAGTCATCATTTCAAATCCTTCATCCATAGCATCTGTTGCCAAGTCGATCCTTTCGGTTTCTATCTCCATTTGATTTAGTACTCCTTCTAGTTGAGGTATTTTTAGCTGAGTATTCATTGTATGAAGGGTTTTAACTAATCCTTTAAGGTCTTTTCCGATAGCTTGAGTAGCAGCAGCCTGTTCTAGTTTGAATTTGATTGCTTTAACCCGACTCGCCATCTGTTGACATCCACGAGCCATAGTTCGATTTTTAGCTACGTCTTTGGCGAGTAATCGGGCCGTGGTCATATCACCCTGCTCTATTGCATGTTCTACTTCCTTCAACATCGATTTTTCTTCTTTAATTAGCTTCTTCCGCTGCCGAAGCATACGTTTTTCAACCATACGTAGCCGTACTATCCATTTCCGTGTATTTTGTCCAGAACTGCCTCCTCCTTTCAACCAATTGCCAAATTTATCAAAGACCATTTTTAGGACCTCAAACCTTCCTCAATCTGTCGTCTCATTTCATCTAGTTTTTTCTTGTCAGTTTCTCGCTTAGATGATGTTGTTGGCTCCGTTATTGGAGAAATTGGGGTTGTTTCAGCTTCAGTTGAAGGTAATGAACCAGATGCCAATTCTGCTTCTAATTCAGCCATTTGCATTGAAATCCGATCATCTGCTTCGACATCCATACCAATTTCAGTAATAGAAGTATCTGTTAAAGCTTCCTCCATATCTGCAACTGTTTCAATAGAGTCTTCCAATGCCATCATGACCTCTTCTGTTCTCTCTGGTGAAGCTGCTGCAACATTGGAATCAATTGCTATCTGAGCCTGTGCAAGAGTTTCAGTTAGAGTAACGTTATCAGCTGATACGTCTAAAGTATCAATGGTTCGTTGAAGATTGGCAATTTTGTTATGTGTGTTAGTAACTTGAGTTAAATAAAGCTCACGGCGTTTTAGTGCCTGTTGTGCTCCCTGTTTGTTTCCTGATTTCAACAATGTTCTAGCAAGTTCATATTGTTCATTAGCTTGACGTTGGTAATTTTTGATCTTTACTTCCATTTGATTAATTGTACGTTTTAACTTGGCTTTAGTTTCCGTCGAACTAGATGGCTTCTTACCTGTTAGGAAACCTTTAAATCTTTTCAATTGATAAATCAACTCGTTTAATTATTAATATTTGTTAATAATTTTTAATAATTTAAAGTCTTCATGTGAACTTCGTTATTAATATTCTTAAGACTTCCTATTAGTACCTGATTAAAACTAATTAATGGCAATATTTCATGAAAATTATGCGTCTCCTATCCCTTATCAGTGAAAGCTTAAATAAGAAATAGAGATTCTATTCCTATATCTTTTTAATCAAATTGCAGGAAAAGATATAACTACTCCATCAAGAGTTTCGGTTTTAGTAGCAATTTTCTGTTGAATGAGTGAGGCTAATACTTGATTTATACGCTCAATCGACCAAGAAGTTTCTTGGGCTATTGTAGTCAAGCCAATTTGCCCTTGAAATCTTGCAGCTAGCTCTAATATTATATTGTGGTCATCACTAATATTGGGATCTATAAATTCGATTATTTTTATTCCAGCCAATTGACGGATACCATGAATCATCTTATTCGTTAGTAATAAATCCAGTGATTTTGTAATATCATCTATGGAGGTTGTAATCCCTTTGCTTTCATCATTTAGATTTAAAGCTAGTTCAGAAACAGAAAGTAAGCCTCCAGTTTTTGAACGTTGTTGTTTTCCTATTTCGAGAATTCTTATTGCTAGGAAATTGTAGTATTCATCTTGTCCTTTTAATCGTTTTAGGAAACCTGGTCTTGTTCCTACATCATAAATTCCAATCGCACGTGGTAAGCCTAATTCTTCCCGTAAATCCATAAGACGTTGAGCTAATTCGGGATTTTTCTTAATATTGTCTTGATATTTTTTTTCTAGTGCTTGGAGCTCAGAGTGAAGTTCCTGAACCTTCTGACTCATTGTTGCCAATGAATTGAGAGCCATCTCTGCGCCTTTCCGCTTCATTTCAGCTTCACGTGTAATTTTTTCTTCAATTCTCCGTAAACCCATATTCGAGGCTATCCTTGCATTTCTGATTAGAGTTCAAGATAATACTATTTATTGAATTTATATTTCTTTATAATCCGACACACGAAATTCCAGCCGTATTAAGGAAACCTTCTCTGTCTTTCAAGTTAGAACTTTCCAAAGTCGTTAAAGGTACATATTGTATTATTTACTGAATTTACAGAGTTTATTACAAGATTAGCAAATAAGAACGCAATTTATTATTTTATTAAGAAATAATATGTACCTATGAACTTAATTTGAAACCAATTCGAATTAAAACTTTTTTAGAGAAAAAAGGTTATAATTATGAAGTCACCTGCAGTATTTTGCATGTTGACGATACTAAGCATAATATGTAGAGATTTTTCATTCTTATAAACATCAAGAATAGTTCTCCATTTAGTGAGAACTCACTAGGTGCTCGAGATGAATTCAGGCATACCGACTCTCTATTGTTCATTTTGTGGCGCTTTAATTCATGATTATGAGTTCCAGAAGTGTATTGATTGTGGTGCTGCCTTTTGTAAACGATGTGCTTCTCATCCTCAATTCAATGGTTCTCAGTTGAAATGTCCCTGTGGATCTTCTTCAATTGAAGAAAATCAAGGAGTAAATACCTTAAAAACTGAATTACTAGAGCAGATTTTTACTTTGAAACGCGCATTAAAACAAGCTGGATATCGTCCAGTTATTGTATTAAAGCGTACTGGCCATCTCGAATCTCAATTACGTTCTTTTCGCAATCAGTTTTTGTTACCTGTGAATCAGATCGATAAAATATTTCTTGAAACAAAAAAAGTAGAACACTTTATTTTAACTGAATTTCATGAATATTCATTTAAACTCAAAAAGCTTTATCGTAATATAATGGGGTTAGATTCATCTTTTACTGATAATCGTAATATATTTCTCCAACTTTCTCTGTTCCAGAAACATATCAACGACTTTGATAATGCAGTTCAAACTAAACTTGATCCTATAAACGAGTTAGTAGAACAATTGGAACAGCAATACATCCAGATTGAAGAGATGACTAGAAATGTTGGCCGTTATTTCAACGCTTTTGTCTTTGAACCTGGGGAACTTGGGATTGGGTTCTTTCCCAAAGTTGTACTACGCAATAGTAGAATTCGAAAAATATGTGTAGATTTAATCATAACCACTGATAGAATTGTTATTCTTCGGAATAAGCGAAATAAAATAATAAAACAGAAAACCATTATTCATGACGAGTTTCCCCCAGAGGATCTTATCGATGTTCAAAAAACTAGTTCAGGGATTCTAAAACGAAATAAACTACTAATCACAACTATTAAGCATGATTATGAGCTAAGATCAGACTCTCAAACATTGATGCGAATATTTAATTCTCTACAATCTAGTTACTACGGGCGTCCTAATGAAATCTACGTTTTTGAACCTTTTCGTGATTGGTCTTCAGAGAATTATCAGGAAAAAATCCTAAAGACAATTAATTTTCAAACTGATTTTGTGAAAAACGCAAATCAAACTTCTGATGCATCGCCTAAACCAGATCACGAACCTGATTTCGTTTCAGGAGTACTTGATGAACGGTTACGAGACCTTCGACTTCGAAAATTGGCGAATGAAAAAGCTTTACAAGAACTAAAAGAAGGACGTAAAAAAGTTGCTAGTCGCGATTATTTTGAATTAGTAAAGCAGTTTGAATTAGAATTAGCTAAAATTAATGAAGCTATGACAGAATTATTAATTCGTACAGGAAAGACAAATATCTTGCATTAAATATTTTTTAATTCCCGTCTGAAATCTGCAAGCCAGCGAGAAGCCTGTAATTCTAGCTTTTGTAATTCATCCTGTCTTAAAAGTTGTCCTGGTTTTTGTGTATCCATCCAACTAATCCATTGCGCAATATCACGAGTAACCCAATGATCTCTCCCATAAACTACAACACTTGTAAGGATTGAGATTAATTCATCTAGGTATGGTAAAATCCGATCTACAGTAGCAATGGCTTCTAATCTTAGTAAATCAAGTAATTCAATAGCATTTGCCACAAATTCAGCTGCGATTGAAGGAAGTTTTTTTATCAGTCCATAATCAATCCGATCGTGGATATTTTCATCTGATCCCTCTGTTTTCCGAAGTTTATTGAGACCGTATGGAAAATGTTGTTCTATTTGCTCTTTTTGAATGAATTCATCTATATCAAAATGAAAATTTTCCAATTCTGCCCTAATTGATACAATGTTTGTTAAAAGATTTTTATGTTGTTTATGAAAAATATTAGGATCTAATTCTCCACGTTCATAGGTTCGTGATAGAAGGTCGAGAGTACCAATACTTGCATATAGTTGTCCTTCTAATTCCCAACGTTTAGACAAATTTTGTGGAAAAGACATTAATTTTAACCTAACCTAAGTATTCTAATTGTTTTCTAATAGTGTATAGTTCTTTAGTGTATTTTTTGTACAAACGTGAATATTCGAATATTGAGATTTCTCCTGATGAATATCTATCTTCTAATGACGCTAATAATTCAGATATAGCGATCCGTTCAGATTCAAGATCTTCACCTACCGATAAACTGATTTTCTTTGTGTTTTCAGATGGTTGTAAGTGAACCATGTGCCTTGCGCGTAAACGAGTTAGTTCCTCGTCTTTCTCTTGTAATTGTTGATTTAATGAAGATAATTCTTTTCTTAAAGCGTTTGTTTCTGCAGTAGTTGAAGGTGTGACAGGAGCTATTCTTTCTGGTTCTGTCATCTTTACTACTGTATCTCGAACTGATTTTGCAGTTTCACCTCGAGGCGTAGGAGGTACTCTTGACATGAGATTTTTTAAGGCAATGATAACTTGATAAAGATGGAATTCAGCACGCCAGTTATCTAAAATTCGTAATTGCACGAAATTATCCTCATCAATATTAGGATGATCCATCCATCCGACTGCAGTTACCACAGGGGGTACATTAGGAAAATATTCTGGTAAAAATACTTCGAAAGTAAACATATTACGACCACGGTTAGTAGTATAGGTTAGGATTCCTTGCCATCTAGCTAGTGAATCACCAACGGGATTGAAACCAGAAGCAGCGGAATTAGAGTAAACTAATTGGGCCTCTCTTGCCAAGATGAAGTCTCTATCCATATTCATGCACCACAATTATTTTATCATTTTTATTATTTGATAAATCTTTGTAAATCTCTCGATTAATACTTTTGTGATCCTCTTAAAAAAGTCTAAGAATAAGGAATATAAAGAACTAGGAAATCGCGACAATTAACTTTTAACTGATTTTATGGAAGTTAGACACAAAAAAATGGATATTATTGGCAATTTATACTATTAAAACATTTTTACGTCTTTTTATATATAGATTGCTGCCAGAAGCGAATCTTTTTGGTGATTAACGCATAATTGTAATTATTAATGTTAATAGACAGTTATTTTATGTTTTTATGGAACCTAGAAAATCGATTATTGATTCTCCAAGGAGTTCAAATGCTAAATCGATATTGTGACCTGTTTTAGCACTTGTTCGCAGAAAATATATTTTAAATCCGCGATAGCGCTCTGAAATTTGTGATAAGCGATTTACAAAAGCCAATGCCTTTTCTTCAGCAACACAGGTTATCCCTTCCTCTGTACATAAATCAATTTTATTAGCTAATACAATCAAAGGTACTGGCCCTCGGCCATTATTCCGCCATAATTCGTTCATCCACTTAACAATATTTGTGAAGCTTTCTTGACGAGTAGCATCGAATACGACGAGAGCACCAACAGCTGCCATATAGTAAGTTTTTCTTACATGTTCAAATCGTGGTTGACCTGCTAAGTCCCAGATCAAATATTTAATCTGTTTTCCTCCGGAATAGATTAATGGCGAAAATTTTGCTGCTAGATCGGCTCCAATTGTCATCTGGTAGTCAGTTTTGAACCCCTCACCAAGGTATTGCCTCCGAATGGAAGTTTTACCAACAGCTCCATCACCAATTAGTATAATTTTTAGCGTTAAATGCTCTCTTACCAATGATTTTATTGCTGATTCAATTACTTGATCTAATTCAGCTTTTAGGAATGAATTTGTATAAGGATCCTCTCCAGGATATTTTATTAAGATTTCCCCCATTTGAATGGCTAGTGTTGCCACTTTATCTCTAGTAACTTGCTTAGAGGTAATAATAGCAATAATATAGGCTTGTCTAACTACAAAAAAATGAATTGCATGCGATTCTAATGAAAGGACTTCTACTAATTCACCTAATTTATAATGAACATAATTTTTTATGGCGGTTAATATTAAATTCAGTGATTCTTTGTAATCAATTCTCTCGGATAGACGATAATTAAACAAAGTTCGCCCACTTTTATAAGCACAAGAAATTAGGTAAATATTTTCTGTTTTATCTGTTGGAACTAACCCAAATCGTTTTAACTCTTCTTCTTGAACCCTTTCAGATTGTTCATATACTTCCTGTAGAATATCTAAATAATCATCACGGTTCGATAAGGCAGTTTCGAGATCAACCTGAATTTTGAGCTGAAATTCTTCCATTTCATCAGATCTTGAGTCATCTAAAACTTTTTTGATTAGTGATTCAGACACTTTTTTGCTTTTCTTCTCTTCTATTGAAGATTTTTTGTCTTCCATGGATTTTTTTTTCCTATCTTTTCTATGAAAAAAATATTCCTTATTCTCTTTAAGCATTTGTCTTTTATTCTAAATTAATTCTTCAATTTTTGTGAATAGCCAAGGGATTATAAATGCGATAAAGAACGCAATTATTAAATAGGAAAAATAGTTAGCTAAAGTTGTAATCCATATGATATTTTCTTGTAAACTCTCTGCAATATTTTCAATAGCTTTTGCGCCGAAATACAAAATCACAACAGAGAGAAAACCTAAAACTGTTCTAATCAGAATTTTTTTTGGTTCTCGTCCTGTAATCTTGAAATCTATATGTTTTTTTTCTAATACTTGACCTATAACGACCCCAGCTAAAATACCTGGATAATTACCAAGATTAGCATCATTCCAAGCCTGAGGATCGGAAAAAGAAATAGCTCCATTGAATGTAAATAAAGTACCCAAAAGAAATACCACTACTCCAAGAATTAATATACCTATGCTTACAATTACCCCCAATATAATTTTCTTAGAATCAGTGAGTTGTGTAACTTTCTCGCCATAGTTATTATCAAGATATATGTACAATAAAGAGAGGAAAATACCAAATATTACACCAAAAATCACATCACTTGGCCAATGAACGCCAAGATAACTTCGGCTTAAAGGGATTGAAATTACTAGAATCAATCCAATGATTACTAATGAAATATTACGATATTTTGAAAAAATATATCCCCACAGAGCTCCTTGAGTCTGAGAATGGCCGCTTGGAAAGCTGTAATATTTTGCCCCCCAAACAGTCTGCTTACCTAAGACGTCTGTAGTTACACGAAAGGATGAATCATAAACATAAGGTCGGGGATTGTGAAAAAATATCTTTACAACATAATTGAAATGGGCTGAAAGAATCAGTAAATAGAATAAACGACTCATAAACTCTTTATTCATTGTGTAATATAATAAAACTATTATTATTACTATTGGTAATGTATCTCCAAAGGTTGTAACTACTCCAAAATAGAGATCAAGGATCGGGTTTGTAAATTCTTGTATTGTTCGAAGAATTTGTTGGCCTAGTGTTCCTAAAATTAAGTCAGACAATATTTCTCGCCTTGTACAATATTATAAGTAAGTTTCTTTCAAAATTAACCTTAAACCTCGTTCCTACATTTTTAAATCTTCTTCGAAAAAATGTAAAAGTAAACAGTAATCTGAATGAATTCTCTTGTGTTTAAGTATATGGTTGACTTCTATTGCAAAAAAACTTACGTTTCTATAGGTTAGAGCTACAATGTTTCTCTTCGATGAAAAATAACTATTGATATTAACATTTTT
>JBHLKP010000049.1:0-22401 GCA_048886525.1 Candidatus Hodarchaeota archaeon
TTAAACGAGGTAGAGATAGTAAAGGTAAAAGTTATCTTGAATTATTCATTAATGAGGAAAGAGTCCTTGGAAAAATTCCAGAATTAAATGAGAAAATCCGTTCTACAATATTAGGAATGAATTATCAAGCATTTGTAAATTCTACCATTATTAGACAAGATGAAATGAAATCATTAGGATCAAAAAAGTCTACTGAGAGGTTAAAAACATTACAAAATCTTTTTAGACTTGACATATTTGAAAAGGCTATAATTAATACACAAAACCAGATTACAGTTTTAAATGGTAAGATAAATAAATTTGAGGGACAAATTGAAGAAAAAGAATCACAATATTCTAAAATAACTGATCTAGAAAAAGAATTGGAAAAATTAAAACCTCAAGTGGTATCTAATCAAAAAAAATACGAAGAACTCATTCATGAAATAACTGAATTAGAAAAAAATGAGAAAAACAAGCGAGAAAAGCATGAACAGTTCAGAACTATAGAAGCGAAAAGAAAAGATACTCAAATACGACATAAACATAAATTACAGCAAATAAAAGATTTAAATTTCGAATTAGAGCAATTTTTGGGTTTAAAAAAGCGATTTAAGGATCTTGAATTACAAATAGACACGATTAAGAACATTGAAGACGAACTGAAGACTTTAGACAGTAATAAAAAGGAATACGAATTAATCAAAAGTCATATCAAAAATCTAGAACAGAAAAAAAGAAGAAACGAGGAACTTTTGATAGAAGATATTGAAAAAAAGCATACAAGACGAAAAAAGGAATTTAACAAAACAAAGAATCTAGATACAACGATATCTCATGAAGAAGCTTTCAAAATTCTCAATCAAGAAGGGAGGCTGTTAGAGAGAATTCAAAGGATTTCTAAAGAAAAAACCTGGAGTTTGCCTGAAAAAATAATACAAGAAATTCACGAAGAACAGATACAAGCTCGAAAGGATATTTCAGATCTGAAAAATAAAAAAGAAAAAATAACAAAAGATTCCTTTGTACTTTCGGAAAAACTAGAACAAATCTCAGAATTGGATATTGAAATTTCAAATTTAGAAGAGCGATTAAATTTAGAAACTGAAATAAACAATAAAGAACTTCAAACAGAGAAAAATAAGTTAAAACAAACTGAATTTTCACCAGAGAAGGAAAATATATTAAAAGAATTAAGGAATAAATCAGAGTTAAGTAAAAAGATCAAGAGGGAATTCGAAAAAATCAAAACAGAATTGGAATCAAAAATTAATCCATCAGGCCAAATTAATACATTTCAAAAAGAAATTAAAGATTTAGAAAGTGAAATCAGCAAGTTTAATGATTATTTAAGAGATTATCCAAAGTTTTTAGAAGATTATGAACTACTTTTAAAACAAATAAAAGAGAAAAAGAAAGAAATACAGGAAACTAATGATTTAATAATTCGTTTGGATCAAGAAATAAAGGGGCTTGATCAAAAAATAACTGAACTATCCAGATTAAAACCTGAAATCGACTCAGGAAGAGAAATTATTGATTCATTGAAGAAGGAGGAAGATATTCTTCAAAAATTGAGAACTGAAGTTTTTCATACAAAAGGTGCACCTTTTTACGCTATTAATAAGATATTACCGAGAATAGGAAAACGAGCATCATTGATTTTAGCAGAGTTAACAAACCAACGCTTTTCTCACATCCAATTAGAAAAAATCGATAAAGGAAACCAAGGAATGGGATTTGAGATACTTATAAGAGCACCTGATGGAATGAGAGATGTAGCAACCTTCTCTGGGGGAGAAAGAACCCAAATTAATGCAGCCCTAAGATTAGCTATAAGTGAAGAGATTTCACTACTTGGAAAGCAAGAAGACACGTTTCAGATTGGAAAAAAAACATTATTTATAGATGAGGGAGATCTTGGTTCCTTAGATACACTTGAGGCGCAAGCAGCTTTTGTTAAAAAATTATTTACTCTCTCTAATAACTTTAAGATAATATTGATAACGCATTTACAAGAGATCGCAAATCAATTCCCAAATTCTATTAATATAATGATAGATAGGTATGGTCGCTCTGTTAAAAGTGATGATCTGCAGTACATGTGAGATTTAATGACCATTGATGAATTAATACAGAGTCTATTAGATGATCCATCTTATAAAAATCAAATTGTATGTCAAATTAAGATTCCTCCTAGGTCAGCGAAATATGGAGTCTTAGATTTTGAATTAGAATCTGATTTAATCGATTGGCTTAATAAAAATAAATTAAATTTGTATTCTCATCAAACAGCTGCATTAAATGCTATTAATAACGGAAAAAATGTAGTTGTAACAACTCCAACAGCTTCGGGCAAAACCCTTATTTTTTCACTTGCAGTAGCAAATGCTATAACACGACGTCGAAATACAACTGCTTTATTTCTTTATCCCACAAAGGCATTAGCAAATGATCAACTACAAAAATTGAAAGAGTTAAATGAGGTTTTAAACGGAAAATTAAGGCCGTATATCTATGATGGAGATACTCCATCAGAGATAAGACCAAGTATTCGGCAATCAGCTCGTGTAATTATTTCAAATCCTTATGCTCTCCATCAATATTTAGATCATCATGACAAATGGAGTAGATTCTTTAGGCATCTGAGATTCATTGTGATAGATGAAGCACATACTTATCGAGGGGTCTTTGGTTCAAATATAGCTCAATTAATTAAACGATTCTGCCGTATCCTTAATTATTATGGAGTAACACCTCAATTTATACTGTCATCTGCAACAATAAATAATCCAAATTCATTTGTAGCTAAATTGATTGGAAAAGAGGTTGAGGTCATCACTGATGACGGAGCAGAGTATGGATCAAAGCATTTTGTATTATGGAATCCACCATTTATTGATGAATTTGAGCTAAAAAGGCGTTCTCCTCATCAGGAAACACGTGATTTATTAATAAAGCATTTAAAAGGCGATCTTCAAACACTTTGTTTCACGCTCTCACGAAAAATGGCGGAAATCATTTCGTTATGGACAAAGAATGATTTAGAGAAGTTAAATCTCGATCCAAATCAAATTATGACTTATCGTGCAGGTTATCGCCCCTCTGAACGAAGAACGATTGAAAAAAAGCTGCGGGATCATGAACTACAAGGAGTGGTATCGACAAATGCATTGGAAGTAGGTATCGATATTGGTGATCTCGATGCTGTTATTTTGTCTGGATTTCCAGGAACAATAATTTCAACGAAACAACAAATGGGCAGAGTCGGAAGATCACACCAAGCTTCCTTAGCAACTCTCATTCTTTTTGAAGACGCATTACAACAATATCTTGGTAAAAATCCTGAATATTTCTTTGAAAGAAGTCCTGAAAACGCGATAATCGACCTTGAAAACCCATATATTATAAGAGGGCACATTTTATGTGCTGCTGCAGAACTTCCATTGAAATTACAAGAAATAGATCAAATTTGGGGTAGTATCGGAAAAAAAATTGCTGCGGAATTAAGACAGGAAGGATTACTTAAATTCTCGTCCGCTGGTCTTACAAGCAAATCCCCAAAAAGACCAGCTTCAATTGTGAGTCTTAATTCGGCATTTACAGACACTATTAAAGTATTTGTTAAAAATAAATTGCTAGAAACCCTTACTATCCCACAAACTTATCGCGAAGCACATGAGGGTGCTATTCTCATTCATCAAGGCGAAAAATATCAAATTGAAAAGCTAGATTGGAAAAATGGAAAGGCATTTGCATATCTGATTGATGTCGACTTTTATACAGAGGCATTATCCACTTCAGATGTAAAAATAATGACTATAATAAAATCGAAAAAGGAAGGATTTCAGCTATTCTATGGAGAGGTGAAAGTTACAGAGATCTACCATTCTTTCAGAAAGAAAACTTATGACGAGGTGATTGAATTACAACCGATGAATTTACCTCCTTTAGAATTCGTAACTAAAGCAGTATGGGTAGAAATACCAGATGAGATTGTTATAAACTGCAAGGAAAAAATGCTTGATTTTTCTGGAGGTATCCACGCTTTTGAACACGCAACAATAGCTTTGTCTCCAATGTATGCTATGTGTGACAGATGGGACATTGGAGGAGTTTCTTATTCAAGTTTTCCGTTGGATGGAAAAGCAAAAATCTTTATATATGATGGATTCCCTGGAGGTATTGGGATTTCTGAAAAACTGTTTGAAAAATGGAAGAATTTGATATCAAATGTATTGCAGCTCATTAAAGAATGTAGCTGCTCAAATGGATGCCCTAGTTGTATACAAAGTCCAAAATGTGGTAATGATAATTTTCCATTAGACAAGAAAGTGGCAACTTTACTATTAAATGAAATTCTGAAGAAATAAATGCATTCGTATAAATAAGATATTTGGTTATTCGCTAAACTGCACCTATTTTTTTTATTATCATTTAGTTTAATATTTAACAGGAAAAGGCAATTTATTCTATTTTTAAAGACAAATAATGGTGATTTAATTTATTTTTGTCCAATGTGAACAATATCTATCTTAAGAATACCTTTACTTTCATTCTATAATACGAATTTCCTAATAACATTCCAATCTAAATTTAATTATAAACTCCAATATTATAGTTCATTTGGCAATTTTTTCCCACAAGATTCACAATATTTCGCTTCTAAATATAATCTTGCTCCACAATAGATACAATATTTCTCTGTCGGTATATCTGTCTCCGTGAATGTAGAGATTTTATCGTATTCTTTGAGATAATAATCTTGTAAAGCGTATATTGAAGATTTTTGTCTTGAACTCCTTATAATTAGTATAATCATCCCAATTATGATCAAAATACAAAAAGCAGTTATTGTAAGAACAAGATAAGGATCGAGAGCAAAAGATTGATTAATCATAAAGAAAATTACTTCAATGTTATTATTTCCTTGTGTATCTCGAATAAACACAAGGAGTACAAAAACATGATTATAAATTTCAACAGATAGGTCATCATCATCAGGAAAGGGGATTGGTGAATCAGGAACGTTGAAATTTCCTATATTTTCACTTTTATTACTAATTGAGGTTGGAAGTTCAAATGCTTCCAAAATCACCCTATCAGCAAACCAAAGAAAATAATGGAGAAATTGAACATGGACAACAAATTCATCACTATTCTCATCCTCTCCGATTATTATTAATTCAATATCCTCACCAGGAGTCCATATTGGGATATCAGCTTCATATTCAATATTTCGATAGTAATTTAAATTTTTTCCTCTAATTGTAGTATGTTCATTGAATGTAGGTTCTGGGTCAGCTTTAAAGAATTTCCCTTCTTCGATAGTAAGTAAGAATGAAATATTTTGTTCTTGATAAGTCTCGAACCAAACCTGGATTTCATAAGTATAAATTCCAGTTTGGAGGAGGGAGGGAACAGGCCACCAAAGTGATTGTTCGGTACTTGATGTATTTGGTAGCTCAATTTCTAAATTAAAATTCTCTAATGTGTTAATAGAAGGATAAATCACATTTAGAGTCTCTTCTAAATTATATGAAATTAAAAGGTGTGTTCTAATATTATACGAAAATTCATGGATCACTGAAAAATCAAGTCCTTGATCTATAACTAATGTAGAATCACTCGAATCAATCCAAGAGGGAATATATACATCATCAGACGAAGAAAAACTGATTTCGATATTCTGTACCTCAGGAAAACTCGTAAATGAAACATCAAATATAAGAAATTCTTTGAGTTTTAAAGTTTCATTCCTGATCGAAACTAATATTTCTTGAAACTCTTCTTGTACCAAATTAAGGTTCAAATAATAGCTTTTTGTACTATTATCGAAATATATCGGAATATCAAGTATTGTACTTCCATTTCCAAACTTTATGTCAGTATAAAGATTCAATTGGTTCGATGACGAATATGCAAATAGCTCTAAAGAATGTGAATTATTAATTCGATGATTTACCACTAAATTATAAGTAGGTTTCAACCAATTGAAAATATTCTTTATGAAGTTCTCCCCGTCTTCAAATCTTAAAGAAGACGAGTAAATCCAGTGTTCATTTCCTAAAACAAGAACTTTACCTTTATTTTGAGGTTCATATCCAGCCATAGCAAAAAAATCGTTATTCATATTATATTGGACATTAACAAGATGTTTGATATAAGGATTCGATTGGTTAACCGAGAAAGCTGTTCCAAAAGAAAAGAATAACTGATTAACATCATGAAATAAAGGATTTTCTTGATCCCAAGATAATTCAACTCCTTGAACTGGATTTGGGATTCTTTCTCTTCCATCATCAGAGTAATCGATAATGTTAATCCTATTCTCAAAATCAATTGGAATTTTAAGTTTTTCTACAAGTTTATAATAAGGATCAGGATTGAAATAGGGGTAAGCGGAAGTAATTATTAGAATTGACCCATTTCGGTTGTGAAATTCGGATATAAAATTGATTTCTTGATTACTCAGGGGAGATTCAAGATCTGAAATAATTAATATATCATTGTTTGACAGATTATTCCATGTTATTGGTTGGGAGTAATCATTTAAATCAAAACCTGTAGTAGCAAGTATATTTGATAATGAACGATAATTATAAAATGATGAATCATCTTGATGAGGAGATTGTGAAAACAGATAAATATTAGCTTCAGGTTTCTCTATATTAAATTTAATGGGGAGATAATAAGTCACATCATTGAAAGAATAGCTGATGTTTCCAAGAAATTCTCCAGGCGGAGTTAAAACTGGAATACTGATGTTTATTAATCTATGAAAATATCCTGCATTACTAATATATGAAGGTTTGAGATCAATTTCAACGAACTTCTTAATACTGTCAGATATGTTCCAAGCAATTGTTCCTCCTGTTCCAACACTAAATGAAATACCAACTTGAGTTTTATCCCCTGGGAACGTTATTCTTTCAACGAATTCAATTGATTTGTCAGTGTTCGCGCGAGGTAAGGAGGATATTATCTCAAATTCTCCATCCTTCTCTGAGATTTGAAGTAGTTCCGACGCGTTTGAAAGATTAAGAAAGCCTGCTCCTTGAGCAAAAATAGACTCGTTATTTATATCTATAGCTGATTCCTGAAGAGCTGCTCGGATTGCTAAAGGATTTGCGTTTGGAAATTGTTGTTTTAAGAGAGCCACAGCACCACTTACAACAGGAGCAGCCATACTTGTCCCTGATAATGGAAAATAATTTCCCAAGTTAATTCCAACAAATGATTCGTAAGCATACTTAATTACACTTCCAGAAGCAAGGGGAGCTATAATTTGATACCCGGGAGCAACGATATCAGGATCGATTTGAAAATCAATGGAAGGACCTCTACTTGAGAAGGAAAGAATATTTGAACTCCCATTAGTCGCTCCGACCGAGAAAGCTTTATGGGCTGAAGCTGGGGAAGAAATTGAGGCATAATCTCCCTCGGATCCCTCGTTTCCAGCTGAAACAACAACAAATATCCCTGAATCAACAGCATGATCAATTGCAGTGGTCAATATGTCATTTGAATCCCATGGAGATGAATTACCGAATCCCAATGAGATCGAAATTACGTGAACGTTTAGATCAATGGCTTCATCAATAGCTTCTAATAGAGATTCCTGCGTTGAATAACCAGCCATATCTACTACCTTAAGATTATAAAGATCAGCATTATATGCTACACCAGGAAAACTAGTACCAGCACCAGCAGCGATTCCAGCAACATGGGTTCCATGACCATGTAAGTCGTGAATGTCTTCATATGAAGAATAACCATATGTTTCTGAAACGAAGGATTTCTCATAAACAACACGTGTTCCAAAAGCATCATGGGTTGAGTCAATCCCACTATCAATAATGGCAATCTTCGTACCAGAACCATCAATACCCATGGTCCACAAATCAGTAGCACCTATTAAAGAAGCAGGAGGAATATATCCAGATTGCTCAATTCGATTCAATGCTTGAGGTTTGAGACTTTCTATAGAGGGAAGCACTTGGATTTTATGAGACCTATGAAATTCAGAAAGAAAATCTGGATCTGATAAAATGATTCTATCTAAACTTACAATTGGAAATCGAACAAAACCAATAGGAAAGTTTTGATAGAAGTGGACGAAAGAAGGATTATACTGGTTTATTTTTTGAATAATAGAGTTCTTTTCAGAAATACTATCATAACGAAATAAAAGATTTACAGAAGAAGAATCAGACTTTTGTTCTAAAGGAATATTTTTTGGAATAACTTGATTTTTATCTATTAAAGCGAGGTTTAGAATAGGTATAGCTATAGCTGTTAATAATAAGCTAGGAATTAAGAACTGAATTGATTTGTGCTTATGCATAATTATTGATCCTATTTAACTTAGATATAAATTTACGTTTTGAAGAACTAAAAATGTATATAAAAAATGATAAATCTCCTAGATTTGCATTGAAGATTAATCTATTTGAAAAAGTATCTTCAAATAGTTTTAATAAATTTTCTTCTAGGTAAAAGAGATAGTGAGCTATTTAAATTATCTTACGATAAGTAATGCCCATTATTTTGTATCTAATCCTTTTTTAAATCTTTTCATGTCTTTTTCAAGCTGTTTTGCCACTTTTCTTTTCCGTTCCTGGTATTCTTTTTCGATCTTACTATCATTCTCTTCTTGTTTCTCTAAATTTTTCTCTTTTTCATCCCATTTTTTTACGGTTTTTTTGAGAAATTGATCACTCATAATTGGATTCCCCACTGATTCGATTTTTGTATAAGTACAACTATTTTTCTTACGAATTTCCATCAATAGATCTACATATTTAACCAGATAATTCTAATCAGACCTTTAAATATTTTTCTAAAAGGTTTTTTTTCATTTCTTTGTACCTTGAAAGATATTTTTCAGATTCTTTGGTTTATCACAAAACTCAAAATTGAACAATTTGTTATCCAAAGCTTTATCTAATGCGTGTTTTCTGAATCAACTGAAAATTACGATAGGCGAGAAACACCATGATAGACGAATCAGACTTCCTTGACCTTTTTATTCCTGGTCCTGTTAATGTTTCTAAAGAATGTCGTGAGAAAATGGCACTACCAATGATTGCACATCGTAGTGATACAATGGGTAATCTTCATCAGGATATAGCGTCTTATTTACAAAAAATGCTATTTACACAGAATCAGATAATACTCTCAACTTCATCTTCTACAGGACTCATGGAAGCAGCAATACGAAACTGTGTTGATAAAAAAGGCGTATTAAATATAGTTAATGGAGCTTTCGCAGAAAGATGGCATGAAGTTGCAAAAGCAAACGGAAAACTTGCAGGTACATTAGATATCGACTGGGGAAAAGCTGTAACGAAAAATCAATTGAAAGAAAAATTAGAGGAGAAAGAATATGATGCTGTGTGTATTACTCAAAATGAGACTTCAACGGGTGTAACAACCCCTCTTAAAGACCTTTATAAAATTGTTAAAGATCATAATTGCCTTCTTCTTGTCGACGCAGTATCAGCGGCAGGAGGTGTTGAAGCTAGAATCGATGACTGGGAAATTGACTTCTATTTATTTGGATTACAGAAATGTATGGCACTTTCTCCTGGTCTTGCAGTAGCAGCTGTATCAGAAGCAGCATTTGAATTTGCTAAAACGGTTCCAAACCGTGGACTCTATTTTGATTTACTAGACTTAAAAAAATATCATAATAAGAATGGAATGCAACCTGCTACACCAGTCATTCCAATATATTATCAATTACAATTTCAATTACACAGAATTGTCGATGAAGAAGGAATTGAAAACCGGTGGGCAAGACACACTGAAATGGCGGATTATACTAGAAATTGGGCAAGAAAAAAAGGATTTACACTATTTGCAGATGAAATATGCGCAAGTAATACTGTTACATGTATAAATAGTAAAGGGATCAATGTTACACAACTTAAGAATGACCTTAAAAAGAAAGGATACTTTTTTTCAACAGGATACGGTAAGTTTAAGGAAAATAATTTCAGAATAGCACATATGGGGGATAGAACGCTAGATGAAGTAAAAAAATACCTATCTACAATTGATCAATTAACCGAAGATTTTTAGTATAACAGAGTAACATTTCATTATATTTTTT
Organism: Candidatus Hodarchaeota archaeon; assembly: GCA_048886525.1. Taxonomy (GTDB): domain Archaea; phylum Asgardarchaeota; class Heimdallarchaeia; order Hodarchaeales; family Hodarchaeaceae; genus Hodarchaeum. Next base: position 10,097 of record JBHLKP010000049.1, read on the forward strand.
GAAAGAATCAATTAATTACCACTTCTATATACCTGAAAAGGATTTTAAAGGGAAAATAGCTGAGGTTAGACAGATCCCGATAACATAATTATTTTAATATCTGATAGTTCATCATTAGTAATTAGATTAATATTTGATATCTAATGTCGGTTAAACTAAAATAGAAGATAAAGAGTGTTTTACTGTGGCTGAAATATATGATGCAATCATCCTAGGTAAAGTAAACCCTTTCAGAAGCACATCTGTTGGAGACCCTTGGCAAACAGAAGTAATTGATGTTCAAGAGATTAATAAGAAACCAACAAGAGTAGTTCTTGAAACACTCGATGAAGTGCGCTCTACTGGAAGATCAGGTATGTGCATGTTATTAGGGGACGCAGGTGTAGGAAAAACTCATCTTCTAGCAAGATTACGAAAGATTGCAGAAAAACGTGACTATTTATTCATCTCAGTTCGGCCCTTAGGCGATCTTCAGCGAATTTATGGCCATATATTGCAAGAAATAATGATTAGTCTTAGAAAAAAAGGCCCAGAGGAGGAGTATAGTCCTTTAGAAAGATTTATCGGTGAAATAATTTCACGTGCTTTAGCAGATGGAATGCCTGATAATCCTATAGCGAGTAAATTGGCTGATTCATTTAGTAGCGACCCAATGAAAATTTTTAGCTTTAAACCAGAAAGATTTTATTCAACGAACTTAAGAAAAATGGCGGTCAATTACTTAGCAAGTACTTACCCAGATGTCGATATCCAATTCTTGGAAGTTCTTTTTCATACCTTAAATCCAGCCTTAAAACCTACAGCTTTTAAATGGTTGTCAGGAATAGAGATATCTGAAAGAGATTTAGATCTTTTAGAAGTTCCAGAATCAATAAATAATGAAAATCGAGCACTTAGTGTTATCCAAACAATTGCTACTTTAGCTCAAAAACCTATCCTTCTAAGTTTTGATCAACTTGAATCCATTTATATTCGATTTAAACGTGATAGTGGGATTCAAATCCTATTTGATTCATTAACAAACTTATACAACCAATGCAAACATTTACTTGTTTTAGCGATGGTTCAATCTGTAGTTTGGGAAAAATCAATTGTAAATGAAGTTCCTGAATATTCTCGACAAAGGATTGATTATATCACTAAGCTTGAACGTTTAACACCAGAAACAGCCGTATTACTGGTTAAAGCACGATTTGATACTTTATTCAAAGATTCAGGTGTTGAATTACCATTTCCAACTTACCCTTTCAGTGAGGAATACATAGAAACGGTAAATAAGAACACAAATGGAAATCCTCGCTTATTTCTAAGACAATTAAGAGACCGAATAAATGAATTTAAGGATCAAGGGTACATTCGGAAGATGGCTGCTTCAGATATCTCAAGAAAAGTCCAAGAACAAGCAGTAGCGGGAGTACCACCTATAACACCAGATGAAATAGTTACTAGTGCTAATCTTTCAGAGCAAAGCAAAAAAGCATTAGTCGGACTCACAGCTCAAGAGAAAGAGGCTTTAGCTGATTTATTCCCTGAAGTGATATCCCCAGATGAAACTCCTATATCGATTTTCCCGCCATCTACCTTACCTAAATCGCTACCTTCTACAGAAAGAATTTTACAATCAACTCCTAATGAGATTATAACCTTCTTAGAAATGAAATGGTCAAAATATGCTCGTGAGTTTGAGCAAGAAATTTTTGCATTCCCTCATCCAGTCAGAAGAGATTTTTGTAAAGGAGTATTATATGAAATCTTGAATGCAGCAATAGATCGAAATACTCCCATATATGGATTAACAATTCTTAATGTACGTATAGATCGTAATTTAGTGGATCGTGACACAAAAGGTTTAGATCTCGTATTTACTTATCAAACACCAAGAGGTCCGACTTCTGTGGGAGTTGAAATCAATAATAGTGAGCATGGATCAACGGTTTTTCAAAGTTTACGTCGTTTGAAGAAACTTGTAAAGGGAAATATACGTTACGCATTTATTCTTCGAGATGAGGAATTATCGCTTCAACGAACAGCAACGAAGTCGCTAGATCTAGCTGATTCACTAACTGACTATGGAGGACTCTATTATATTGATTTTCATAGTAATCAAGCACTTCTTGCAACAAAAAAATTAATGGACTTCGCCTCCGCTGGAGATCTAACAGTAGGAAGCCATACAATAACTAGGAATCAAGCAATGAGTTATGTTTTTGAAGAATGCCTCAGTCGAATAACAATATTTCAAACTATATTTTCTCATTTAAGTTCCGTAGAAAGTACTCCAAGGGCTTCAGGAACTATAATTTCAGAATCTTCTGATGCAGTTGAAGCAATAATTACGATATTAAAATTCAATCCTAAAATGACTCTTGATAGACTTTGTCTTCTGCTTAATAGAAATGAGGAAGAAATTGTACCTGTTTTGAAGATGCTTGCTATTCGGGGTATGGTTTCTTTTGATGGTAAAGATATCCACCTGTTATAAGTAAAATTAACTAGGATGTGCTTTCATATTTAATTACTATGCATCTTTCTGGAGCCACGGCATAAAATAAATACTAGGATTATATCTTTTTCCATCCAAACAAACACGGCCCTTACTAGTTATTAATTCTAGGAAATTTATGTCCTTTTCAACGTCATGTACTTCTCTCCCAAGCATCTGAGCTAGTGTTTCAATCTCTATAGATTCTTCTTTTATGATGCAAATGATTTCATCTAGATTCTTAATGTAATTAAATCTAAAATTTTTTTCAGGTGGATTTTTATTATTACAGAATTCTAGGAAATAACTATTCTTTTCATTTCTAGTTACTTTTCCATAGTGAGTAAGATAATTTAGCATTCTAGCTACCTCATTGGTATCTGGGATACAAGCACCAATAGCTCTTGAAAGATTAAAAGACTTAAAATTTTCATTATTCCGTTTATCTAAATAATTTACCATACTTGTCATCCATTTAAACGGAAACTTCTCTATATCTACAGCCATTAGAAGAAAGGCTCCAATTAACGTTTATCATATGTTTAAATAGCAATAAGATAAGAATTAGTCCTTATTCTTATGCTTATACTTTTCCCTTTTATTTATTGCATTTAATGTTGATTGAAATTTGAAGAGAAATTAAGAAAAATAGATAAAATTTCAAACCTTAAATAATTCGGTCATTAGAAGTTTTAGATAATTTATTGCCATCAAAAACTTTGAATATGTTTCATTCTGGAATAGAAGGGCGATAACCCTCTAGATCCAAAGTAACGTAAGTATATCCTATCTCTTTTAATTTTTCGGAAATCAAAGAATAAAATTTTTCTTCAAAAAGCCTAGGAATATCAATGGGATCAATTTCGATTCGTGCTAGGTTACCGTGATCACGAAGTCTTATTTGTTTTGAAATAGCTAATTCATGAAGGAAATTCTCGCCTAATTCAACACGTTTTAATTTATTAATAGTAATCTCCTCACCATAAGGGATACGGGAAGCAAGACAAGCCATTGCTGGTTTTTTAGCAACAGATAAGCCATACTCTGAAGCAATCTCCCGTACATCGCTCTTCGTTAAATTTCCTATTAAAAGAGGGCTTAAAATTCCCAATTCTTTAAGAGCTCTAAAACCTGGCCTATGTCCCTTGATATCGGAGGCGTTAGTACCATCAATAACAATATCGTACCCCGATTCCTTAGCAATCTCTTTTAACTTCCCAAATATTGCTTTTTTACAATAAAAGCAACGATCGGGAGGATTGGACCAGAAATGATCTGAATCAACTGATAATACTATAGTTTCATGGGGAACTCCCACTAAATCACCAATTAAGTTGGCCTCTTTGATTTCATTATCAGAAATGACCTCTGATTTTATTGTGATAAGCTTAATTTTTCTGCATGCAGATTTTGCTAGTACTGCAACAACACTACTATCAACTCCACCAGAAAACGCAACTATCGCAGATCTATCCTTAAGTGTATTAAATCCTTTCTGAATCTTTTCTTCTAACTCTTTATTCATTATAATCCAACTAACTCTCATTAATCAACAGTATTTAAATTAGAAACCCCAGGTACTACTTTTGCAATATGAGATTCCCCTCCTACTTTCTCTAATGCAAAACTTACTTCTTTCTCACGTCCAGGGGAATAAGCTATCATACAACCTCCATTCCCAGAACCTGTTACCTTACAACCAAGGGCACCAGCTTTTATTGCAGCTTGTATCATAACCTCAAGTTTAGGTGTACTTACCTGTAAATAATCCCGCAAGGAAGCATGATGTTTTGTCATTAATTCCCCAATGTATTCATGATCTATTGCTAAAAAACCCTTCTTAAATTCTAAATATGCTTCTCGAGTTATTTCATAATTTATTATAGCTGCTTTTATTGTATTTAGTGAATATTCATCTAAATGACCTTTAACTGGTTTAACATTTCTTATATCCGTCATTGTTAGATCTCTTATATGGGATACTTCCAAAAATTCTAATCCTTTTTTTACACCGCTTTTTATTGATGCCAATGTATTTAATGTGTCTTTTCTCTCCATTGAATTTCCAATGACAATTCCAGGAATCTCTTTCATTAATCTAGTACATTTTATTGGATTAAATTCTTCATAGTTTAGATATCCATGAGATATTGCCATGTGATCCTGCATCCCTCCTGGTTCATTGAACTCTATCACCTCAGATTGATGTGCATGACGGGTGATTTCATTTGGAGTCAATTTATGGTTAAATGTGTCAGCTAAGAACGCAATCCAGATTACGCATAAAGCACTAGACGAAGAAAGCCCTACTTTCATTGGTATATTACTTGTTATTCTTGCAATAACACCCTCATCTTCTGGAATTATCCCCGCTTTCTGGAGGACTTTTACTCCAGACTTCAAATAATCCCGAGGTTTGTTATATTTAATATTTCTTGAGCTAAAAATTTCCTTTCTCTGAACATCAGGCAATTCAATGTGAAATTTATGAGAATGGGAGCGTTTTCCCTCAATATTCATATATAAATCAACAGCTGCAGGAATAACAGGTAAATTTAAGTAATCTTGGTGCTCTCCAAAAAATACTACACGTCCTGGAGCTTTAAATCTGATGTTCATCATCATTCACAAACAAAGAACTCTATTTATTTTGAGTTTTAAGATCTTGATATTTGATTTCTTACATAAAAAGCAAAAAGATTGTAATATGACCTTTTTTTGATTAAACTCTTTTATTTATTCTTTAAAAGATAAGAAATCCCATATACTACAATTGCGTTAATCTGATCAGTTATTTCTCAATATCCAATTTAAAGTCGGCATTATGACCAAAATATTTTTTTAAGTCGCTCTCAATTTTAGTTTATTTAAATCTGTCAGACTGGAAGATTATTTAAATATTATGGGAAATTATAAACCTTAATTCAAAGAATCTCTCAAATATATCAAAGCAAAGATCAAATGTGAGAAATGTCATGTCCACTGACTTACTTACTAAACCACTTCTGGAACTTGTACAAAACACCTTTGAAGCTCTTGGATTTGTCACTCATCATCCAATGAGAGTTTTGAAGCATCCTCTTGCTGATAGTCGTTTATCATTTGTGGTTACTCAAGTTAATTCTAAACCAGAATATACAGGAGTTATTGTTCGTGATTGGAAAAGAATAGTTGGGGTTGGTCAAATTCATAAAGCAGAGGAACTGCTTCAAACATGTCCAAGATTAAATAAGATACTTATTGTGTCATCTATGGGATTTTCGTATTCAGCAACGCGACTTGCTAAAAAAGTAGGCATTGGTTTATTGTCTAAAGGCGAATTAATATCCTTATTGATGAAACGTATTGAAATCGGGTAAAACCTTAATTTAATGTTGTCTGGGATATCTGCGGAGCTATTTCTTCTATATATTTTTGTACAGTCTTTATTTGTACCTCTGAGTGGGCAAAAGAAAGTACACCAAGACCATGTTGAGTTAATACATTTCTATTAAGTAAAGCTAAGTGAGTTAAAGCTTCTCTTTTTTTATCAGTAAGTTCGACAATGTCATTGGGAGAAAAATTCTCTACCAATTTAAATAGAACGTGAAGAAAGACCATTGATTTATAACCAGTCGCTATTAGATTTAATTTCTCTTCCTTAAAATATGTGTTCAATTCTTTATGAAGAGTAGAACCCAATTTATTTATACGTTGGTACTCTGAAGAAGAATTTCTTAATATTTTTAAAGTTTTAAGTCCAGCTGCCATAGTTAGAGGATGTCCAGAAAACGTTCCCCCACCTATCCATACTCGATTTGGTAGGTCAGGATTAGCTTGTTCAATAATTTCTTCTCGACCACCTAAAGCTCCTACAGGCATACCACCACCAATTATTTTTCCCATTGTTGTAAGATCAGGAATAATATTGAGCTGATTTTGATAAAGGCCATATGAGAACCTATAACCTGTTATTACTTCGTCGAAAATTAGTAGAATTCCTCGTTCTTCAGTCATTTCTCTTAATATTTTTAGAAAATCTTTATCTACTGGAAATCCTCCTCCTCCTCCTAAAACAGGTTCTATTACAATAGCAGCTAAATCATTAGCATTCTGATTAATTAAATCAGATATATTTGAAGTGTTTACGTCAAATGTGAGTACTCCAGCTTCCTCGTTTGAAAGGATACCAGGACTTTCTTGACCAGTAAACGGGTATCGAACATCGTAAAAAAGTGTATCATTAGCACCATGCCACCCCAATTTTGCTTTAGCAATCAATCGTTTACCTGTAAATGCTCGCGCTAATCGAGTTGCATACATAGTAGCTTCTGTACCAGAAGTGCAAAATCGTACCTTTTCAATCCCTTTTTTGTTATCTTCAGTTAATTTATTAGCTAGTTTTGTCTGATTTTCAGTAACAGTGCCAAAATGCCAACCATTTTCTATCTGTTCTTGCAAAACACGTTCTATAGCTGGATGGCGATGACCAAGAATCATTGCATAATGGCCATTCCAAAAATCAAGATACTGAATATTATCTACATCGACAAGATAAGCATCATGCGCAGATTGTATGAAAACAGGAAAAGCATTAATTGAAGGAAGACCAAGATTTCTAATATTATGAGAAATTCCCCCTGGTAAGACTTTTATTGATTTTTTCCATAGAAGGTGTGATCTAGGTCTTTTACTTAAGAAATTTTTAAGCTCTTCTTTATAAAACACGTTAATTGCCTCTAATTATTGTTTCTAGAATCTACTTTATGAATATTCAAGTAGCAAAATTGCCTCTAAATTGCAAATTCTTTTATGATTATAAAAAAAGGGGGAGAGAAAGTGATCTCTTTACAATTTCTCGAAGAATAATTGTTGTTGGATTTCAGTTAGTTTTGGTAGCAGTGTATAGAAAACTATTTGCTCTAAATCGTCTCGAAATGTGTTAAAATCATCATCATCCATGAATGGGTCTTGTAATTTAGATCTAACTTTTAATGCTGGTTCCTCACCTCTCAAATTCCAAAATATCCGTAATCGATCTTCAGTTAAATGATATTTGGAGTCTGTTAAATCCAATTTCTTGTTTACAACATCAGAAGGCCATTTTGAGAAGGATAGATAAGCACCTAAGAAGAGTAAAACGGGTAAAATAACAAAACGTAATAAATCTGCAGCTAGAATTTCTTCAGGGTACAAAACAAAAACAATTATCGCAAGAAATATGGCAATAATCAAGGTTAAGAAACCGATAAGAACGAAAATCCAGTTATTAAAACCAGTTTTAAGTTGGAAACTATGCCAAAAGTTTGGTATCTCTAGTTTAGGCCTCTTTTTGCCACTAAGGGATTTATTACTTTTTAGTGCAGCTAGAGATTGTGTTTCGGCGAAATAATGAAAAACATCATAGCGAATTTTATCTAAGTTCCATTCCTCTCCTATTTTCTTGATATATATGAATAAAGGTGCCCAATCCATATCATGAGTTGCATGGGTAAAACCAGGCACTTCTACTTTCAAAAAAATTAATGCAATAGCAGCTGCAACGAAAAATAACAAACTTACCCATGATAGGCTTAAATCATGCCCACTTAGAAGAATATTTTCAAAAAATCCTTCACTATCTTCAATAACGCCAACGTATTCTTCAATATTCTTGATAAAAGCTTTCTCTCTTAGATACATCTCTAAAAGTAGTGACCAAAACACAGCACCAAATATAATAAATAATTGTCCATTACTAAAGTAATATTTGCCTTTAGTTAATCCTTTTATTGCATCTTTTAACGCTGACAATCCTAATATCAGGTAAATAGTACCAATGAGAGCTACTGATAGAATTGCTTGTTTAAAATCCAGGTAGGAGTAAATTAATGTCCCAACTACTCCAAGTAAGAATAAAGGTAACACTGTTACCCAAAATGATACAAAAAAACGCTGTTTAGTCCAGACATAAATCCACTGAATGACTCGAGTGTTCTTATTTTCTGTATCTTTTACTACTCGAAAGTATGATCCTCCCCAGGCCTTACTTCTTCTTTCTGATCGTAGTTCTAAACCTGTTAATTTCACTTCAGGCATAAATTCTTTAGCTAATTGACATTCCTCTTCTGTAACATCTTCAGCATCCATAAGAGGCATCATATATCCTTTTTTACGTAATCCAGCTTTTTCGATTTGTTTTTTTAACGAATCAGTTTGCCAGACTCGAACAGGTTCCTTTTTTATTTCTTCTTGAGCAGTTTTTAAATCTACAAGTGTTCCACGTAGTAACATATCTTGTTGTTCCATTTTCTCACCTTTTCTCCAACAATAAAAATCGTAAATTGTATAAGAGGCTATTACAGATATTATCTGAAAGATACCGTTTTTAAAGTTGCTATTTTTAAATTCATAACCTACTTTATTAATATTTTAATGCATCTTTTTTATCATTATAGTAATATATTCAATGATAATCTAGTAATGAGAAGACTTGTACATGTTGAAATCAACATAGACGGTGTTAAAAATGGATCTACTACTTAAAAATGTCCAATTAATGATTGAACCAGATGTTACAGCAATAACCCAAGTGAATATTGTAATAGAAGATAATATTATTTCAGATATATCACCAAATGCTAGTACACGGGATCCAGAATATAAGATTGAAGGAAATTCGTTTATTGTTCTACCTCCTCCTATAAATAGTCATACACATCTTCCCATGACACTTCTGAGAGGTTATTCAGATAATAAGGAATTATTTCCCTGGTTACAAGATATTTGGGAAATTGAAGGAAAATTTGACGCGGAGTGGATCAAATTAGGAACAGAATTAGCATGCCTTGAAATGATCAAATCTGGTACTGGGGGAGCCGTGGACATGTACTTTCATGAGAGTGTTATTGCAAAAGTGCTAGATAAGGCTGGACTTCGCGGTTGGTTGGGAGCAGCTATCTTACCAAGTGCATTTGTTGATCTAGGAGGATATCATTTCCAATTGGAGGAGTTTAATAGACTTATGCATTATGCAGAACGTTCTCCACTTATTAATGCAGTTATGGGGCCTCACAGTCAAATAACAGTACCAGAAGATACAATTCTAAAATCAGCAGACTTAGCTGAATCAAACAAAATTCCTATAAAGATTCATGCATCTGAAACTAGAAAAGAAGTATTGGATTCAGAAGATAAATATAAAGTACCCCCAGTTGAACGGCTAGAACAGATTGGCTTTTTTAGGGATAGTATAAAAACAATTCTAGCCCATTGCACGTGGATTACACAAAGGGAAGTAGAAATTTTAGGAAAACATAAAGCTACAATCGGATGGTGTCCTGTCTCAAGTCAAAAATTAGCATATGGTGGAGTTACTCCAATTCCTGAATTAAGGAATATAGGTGCCACTGTCGCTCTCGGTACAGATGGAACAGCGTCCAACAATACATTAGATCTATGGAGGGAAATGAGAGAAGCTGCTAATGTTATTTCAGCATCACGCTGGGATCCGGCCATATATCCAGCTGAAAATGTAATCGAAGACACATGTTGGACTTTCAGGCGTAACTTCCATCCTGAATCATTAATAAAGATGGGAAACGTTGCAGATCTAGTTATTCTAAATTTCAAAGCTCCTCATCTTCAACCGATTCACAATATAATTTCTAATATTGTTTATGCGGCGAATGGAAGCGATATTCATTCTTTAATAGTAAATGGAAATCCATTAATGTTTAATCGTAAGATTTTAACAATGAATGAAGAAAAAATATTAGATAAGATTGAAAAAAAGATTCCAAACCTAATCCAAAAGTAAAAGTATTATTTATTACCACAAAAATTGCTTTAACAGTCTATATATCTTTTGATTTCCCAAGGGGTTATTTCTTTTTTCTCAAAACTATATTCCTTTACAAATTCATTCCATTCATTGATTCTAGCTTTGTAGTATTCTTTCTGGAGAGCTGATCCAAGAATTTTTTTAACAAGTTTACTTTTAACAAAAATATCAAGAGCGTCCTCTAATGTGCGCGGCAAAAGTTCTACTCCTTTAATAACTAATTCATCTAAATTTAAAGCGTCTGCATCGAAAGCTGCTTCATCTGGCGGTTCAATTTTCTTTTTTACACCATCTAGACCTGCAGCAAGAAGTAAAGCCAATGTGAAATATATATTGGCAGCAGCATCAGGAGCACGGTATTCCAATCGTCCTGATTCATAACTCGGAACACGAATGAGAGCTGTTCTGTTTGCAATCCCCCAAGTCTTATACACTGGAGCTTCTATACCAGGGACCAAACGACGATATGAATTAACAATCGGATTAGTCACAGCAGTCATTTCACTTGCATAATGAAGCTGGCCAGCGACGAAATGAAGCGCGAATTCAGATAATTCATTTGATTTCCCCATAAAAAAATCTTGATCATTGCTCTTAACCATCTGATGGATATGCATTCCATTTCCTGCTTCATTAACAAATATTTTGGGCATAAATGTGATAATCCAATCTTCTGTTTGATTTAATGCTGCCATTTTAGCGATTTGCTTGAAAGTCTGAACACTATCCGCAGCTTGGACTGCTGGAAGCGGTTGAAATTCCACTTCGTGTTGTCCTGGACCTACTTCACTATGAAATGTTTTATAGGGAAGATTAATATCCTCAAGTGTCTCTACTATTATCTTACGTAAAAAATAACCACGATCTCTCGGTGGTAAGCTCATATAACTCGAAGAATCTATAGGCTGTAAATCTGAGGTAAGAATATAGAATTCCATTTCTGGTCGAGCGTAATAGATTGCTTGGAATTCATCGTATAAAGATTTATTTACTTCGGCAAGGATTCCCCGTGGATCATCAGAAATTCGTTCATGTGTATCAGTACTTCTCAAATCACAAAATACGCAGGCAGTATTTTCTTGCCATGGAACGATGGTTACTGTTAATGGATCAGGTTCAATTATCATATCAGATTGTTTAGTTCGAAGGAAACCGATTGAGCTACCATCAACACCAATCTGTTCTGCTTGAGAAAAAGAACGTTTTGAAATTTCTACTCCTTTCAAGTCACCATCAGCTCCAGTGAATTGCAAAAGGAGATATTTTGCACCAAGTTTCTCCATTTTTTCTATGACAGCTTTTTTAGTATCAGACATTTTATTTCACAAGAACAATCTAGATAAAATCCTATTATCATATTAAAATAGACAATTAAATTCTCATTCAAAAGAATTTATTATAATATGCTGTTTAGTTAAATTATTTATTTTAATTTAATAGTCTGATCCTCCTTAAAAGATTAAAATTCGTTAAGTTTCCCTCTCACTTGCCGCTTTTTCATAGAATGGAAACAAGAAATAAATGCTTACACCAATTAATCCACCGATACCTGAAAAACTAGACCAAATCAAGATGATTAAGACATGTATGATTATTCCCATTCCGGATATATCTAATACTATCCCCATTACTAATTCTACAGATTCTACCACAGAAAAGAAGGCAAAATTTAAGAATACAATTTGAGCGAAAAGAGTTCCTAGAAAACCAGCAAAGAAACCTCTGTAATAGTTCTTTGCTGTTATAATTCCTCCAATTGTGCCTGGGATGAAGTAGAACTGCCAAATTGGAAAAAAAATAAATAAAAACCAACTAATTATCAATGTGGACGCAATACCAATATAGAGGGCAAATTGTTCAATATTAATGATAAATTTTTTAAAATTCTTTTCCGAAATCATCTAGTTTAACCTCCAGGCTTTAAGATTAGTATGCTTTCGACAAAAAAATCATCAATAGAACTGGCATCAGCTGCAGTTTTGAAAGCTTTTGCTGTTTGGTAAAAGTGAGCTATATGATACC
>JBHLKP010000050.1:0-1476 GCA_048886525.1 Candidatus Hodarchaeota archaeon
TGATCCGAATAATTATAGGCAACTCCATAAACAAAAGGTAAATCATTAGAGGGATTAACATCTGTTCCCAAATTTATAGCATCAATATTTTCAGTTTGTAGATGATTTTTAGCGACTGGGAAAGAGAAGATTGGAAAATGGAATGGAAGATTGAAGATTGGTAACCCAATAGTGATATCTAAGTAAAAAACTAAGCTTAACATAAATTCCATGTCAAAGTTAAACAGATCTGTTGTTACAAGATCCTGAGAAAAGAATTCTGGAACTTCTATTGAAAATGCTTGGATTGCTCCATCGGTATCCCAATTTAAGAAGTGATTTGAAATATCAATTCCATAATCATCCGATTTTACTATTGCTGTAAAATCAGTATCGATTTTTGGTCCAACAGATATTCCAATATTTAATAAAGGAATTGCAGCTGGGAAGGAAACACCAACTTTACCTAAAACAGCTTGTCCGTTCATTGGTGTATTGAAGATCCAGTTTTTATCAAAAAGAAGATTTCCCGCATTAGGGCCTATAACTGGACCAATTCCAAGAATTTGCGCTTTAAAGAAATATTCAAGGTCAAAATCAATTGAAAATCCCATATTAGCCTCATAATTTGCATCAATTAAAGCCTGTGTAATAATTTGTGTTCGATCATTGGTATTGACGGAAGTATTCCGATAAATCGCAAGGATAACAGGCATACTTGCGAAAACTGTGGTGGTAATTGTTTGGTTTAGATTATATTGAATAATCCCATGATTGTCTTCCTGGTGAGATTGCGATTGGTAAACTTTATTATAAGTAAAATTTAATAAATGATATTCGACTGAATCATACTTTATTCCTGACTGAATGGAGCTAATGCTTTTAAGTGGGGTAATTTCTACCTTGTTACTACAAGAGATTTCTTCTAGTTCAGTATAAACAGATTGAGTATATGATTCCTGATCCAATAAATTATCTTTATTAGCAGGAATATCATTCTTGGATTTCTTTATACTATTTGAATTTGGTGAATCAATCACCAAAACACTCATAATCATTGAAAAGATTAAAATACTTATGATAAGCATAACAGAGGTCTTCTTCAAGTTCAATCCTCCTCAAAAAACAAATATTTACCTTAAAATACTGTATTAAAACAATTTCGATATCAAATTATAGACATAAAACCTTAGAGATTATGCTTTCATTTTTCTGATGAATAATATCCCGACAATATGAATGTAATGCTATGATTTAACATTTAAAGCATATATGAATAATCTATGCACCTCTCTGCTCATATTTTTACTCTTTCATATTCAGAGATCTTTAAAAAGTTCTGGAGTAGTAAAAAGCTTTTTAAATAAAATACAGCCTTAAAACTGATTGGAGGGCATTAATCCAATAAAGGTGAAGTGAGTTTATGGCCAGTAGTCAAAGTAAAAGTGGATTAGTTATAATTCTTATTATTATATTAGGAATTTGCCTTATTTTCCT
>JBHLKP010000050.1:1486-22071 GCA_048886525.1 Candidatus Hodarchaeota archaeon
ATTATTAACTCCACCAGCCAAAGTCCATCAGTTCTTGATGATATTATTGCTGGATTGCTGAATTTTCTAGCTTCAAATATTGTTATTATCTCAATTGAGATTCCAATATGGTTTATTATCATTATCTTTACAGTAACAGCAGCAGGAATAAGTATTTCTTTCAAGAGGAACTGAATAAATAGTGTAATTTACTCAATGTTATATTGAAGATACTACTTCGTTCATTTTTGACAAAAAAAGCTTTGTAATCTAAAATTATTAAAAAATCTGATTAGTGAATTCATATAAGAGTTGATCCAAATGGTTTTTCAAAAACTGAAGATTATCATTAAAGCAATAATCGAGGATAATTCAGGGTTTTTTAGAGAATCTCTCTCTCTAAATATGTTGATGTTAGGGGCTCTAGGATTAATTATGATTTTTGCCACAATAGGGGAGACAGAACCTGCAAGAATCCAGAATATGTTGTTATTAACTTTTGGAAGTTTTGGTGTATATCTATTCTTCATGAGAACGTTCTTTGCAAATGAAAATGATAGAAGCATGAGAATGAAAAGACATATTGGATTTCTTTTAACACTTACAATAGTTCTTACAAGTCCTGGATTGATTGCTATATTCTTTTATCAATCTTTAAACATAGAATACGATTTCGAAGCAATTACTTCTAATGGATTTTTTCTTTTTCCATATTTATTTATTACTATGTTTCTAGTTACTATCATGTTGTTTGCATTATACTTGTCCACGATTGAAGTAATAAGGGAACAAAAAATAGAGAAAACGAATTAAGAAAATCAGAATAATAAAATTCTGTTTTCAAATCTCGTTTTTCTAAGAAATAATATTCCGACAATATGAAATTGAAAAAATTTAGATGAAGAAATTGAAAAAATTCTAGCTAAAAGTCCCGCTAAACATCGATTTATGTATGAAACCTTTCTAAACTCTGGGATTAGACTTGATGAATTAATTCATCTTAAATTCAAAGATTTTGATTCCAAGAGGCGAGTTTTACATGTTAGAGCTCGTTCTTCAGGAGGAGGATCGAAAGGAGACAAAGCTAGAGATATTTCTATTCCCGATTTACTCTTAAAGAAATATGAAGCCTATTTAGCAGATTATCGGTTAAAAATTGATTCTAAAACAGATTATGTCTTTGTATCCGAACAATACGGAACAAAGCTCACTAATGGTTCTATTTGGAGTAGAATGAACAGACTTCAAAAGAAGCTCAACATTCACATCCATCCCCATAAATTTAGAGCTACTTATGCAACTCATTTACATCAAGAAGGGGAATCTGTCGTAGTTATTAGTTTGCTTTTAGGTCATGAAAACCTGGAGACAACTATGAGATATATTTCTGTGACCGAAGAAGAAAAAAGGAAAGCTATCCGTTCTACATACTTAGGGAGGAAAAGCGAACAATCTAAACGTATTGAACAGCTCAACAGAGAGAAAGAAGATCTGTTAGCTCTCGTTGATGATTTGATTAAGCAGAATGAAACTCTATTAGAACGAATTAAGAGGTTGAATATTTGACAGTTATACAAAATTGGTGTTACTTTCATTCGCTTTTAAAGAGAATCTCATATTACCCTGATGTTAGCTAGCTATTTCATTATACATCAAATAGTATCAAACATGCAGACTTCATATCTCAAAATCTTACATTTTCTTGGAGAAACTGGTTATTACGCTAGAACAGAAGCGGAATTAGCAATTCTTCAAAATTTGGTGGAAAAAGGATATGCCCAGATCAAAAATGGGACTAAAAAAGTGTATAAACTTACATCTGAGGGTTTAAATTATCTTGATTGCGAATTGAATCCAAATACTTCTATTAGTGACAAGGAATTTCTATCTTGTATAAAGGAAGCATACAAAGAATTAGCAAATCCAATGAAACCGCTGGTGAAGATACCAGACATAAGAAAAAGACTTAGAGAAAAGAAAGTTCCAGATAAACTATTCGATAACAGAATGTTGAACCTGCATGATGCGGGAATTATCACATTACAAACAGCTTTATCAAAATCCCATGCTGTTCATGGAGGAATAGAGTCGAATTCTGGGACTGGTGTTTTTTATTTCATGATGTTTGAGGCCTAGTGTAATGACACATGTAACAAGTTTGGTGACAGAGAATCCATTTCATAATTTTACAGCTAGAGCTGATGTTCCAGAACTATTCAACCTTAATCGTCCAAATCAAGATGCAATTAAGCAAGTTGTGCGCTTTTTAGAAATAATTCGAAAAAAAAAGCGTGAATCAGTTATACTGCCGATAATAGCCGAAGCTGGGTATGGAAAAACTCACTTATTTCATGTGTTACGTGAAACAATTACTGATGCCTATGTAGTATACATCCCTGTGCCTACTAACCCAAATCGAGTATATTCGCATTTTTATTTTGAAACAATCAAAGCTGGCGGTGCACCTCTACTTGAATTTATATCTGATGCACTAATTCAGAAATATAAAAAAGTTGAACACGCTGCGGTGGATTTTTCAGGAATGGGAAATATTATTATTGATGGGTTTTTTGCATTAAAAGATCCAAAACAGGCTAAAATTGCATTAAAATGGCTTACTGGGTTTGACCTTGATGAGGAGACTACAAATTTCAGGCGTACAATAATGGATGACGAAGAACTGGCATTTGCAGCACTGAAAATAATTTTAAAGACCGTTGATAAACCCATTATTTTCTTTATAGATGAATTAGAATCATTATTCATCGCGCTTGGTCCAGAAGCCGAATTACAATTTCTAGAGACATTAAAAAAGATGCATAATGAAGCATCTAATTTTATGATCTGTTTAGCATGCCTCGCTACCTTATGGGATAAAATTCTTGATTTATCAAGCACTGCAGTTCAGAGTCGGATTGAACCTCCCGTTGTGTTGAAAAGGTTCTCGAAGAAAGATATTGAAGATTATTGCTGTCAGATGCTCAAAGAATTTCACCAAAAATTTGAGATAGAATTATCTGAGGATGAGGTATCTTTATGGCCACTCGAAAAAGCAGATTGTGAATCTGCATATGCTTATTCTCATGGAAATCCTCGTGAAGCTATCAAATGGTTAGGTGGAGCAATTGAAGAGCGAAAAAACCCTATATTAAAAGATTTGGAGAAAAATCAGAAATTTCAAATCAATTTGAGTAGAAAAGTCAAAAATATCGTTGATAAAAAAGAAAAATATAGTACAGGAGTTCTATATCGATATAATGGGACATTAATATCTTTATCTAAACCCGATAAAAGGATTCTAATTACTATTCCTCCATTGAAAGATATTGAATCGGTTTTCTATAAATCTTATTGGAAAAACTTAAAGAAAATCTCCACTAATGAGGAGTATAATCATATAATATTGATTGGTGAGATTTCGAAAGAAGAGGGATTAGATGATGCTTCCATAAAGTGTTTTTCAGAAAAAGAACTCGATAAGGAATTCTGCAAATATATAGAAAGCCAATCATAGACGTGAAGAAATATCTACATACTAGTTAATTTTTTTTTGAAAAAGAGACCTAGTATAAATAATTTTATCCTAAAATACTTTCTCTGAAAATAATTTAAAGTAACTCTGAGTCTATTTTCTTGATGGAGAAAAGCCAATGAGTAGTTCTTTTCAAGATCCAGTAATTATAGGTAACCTTAAAACTAAGATCGATAAATTAGCTAAAGAATTAAGTGATAGAAAGATTCGTATCTGTCATGTGTGTGGAACCCATGAATATACTATCTCGCATTGGGGGATTAGGTCATTATTGCCTGATAATTTGGAATTGATTGCTGGTCCTGGTTGTCCAGTATGTATTTGCCCTACCAGTGATATCGAACAAAGCATCTGGCTTGCTAGAAATAATTATACATTAACAACCTTTGGTGACATGACTCGAGTACCTAGTGACAGTGGTTCTCTCATTAAAGCTCGTGCGGAGGGAGCTGATGTCCGTGTTGTTTATAGTTTTCTTGATTCCATGAAATTAGCAAAAAAAAGTCCTCAACAAAATTTTGTATTCTTTAGTATAGGTTTTGAGACAACAGCCCCAATAGTAGCTATTGAACTGATTCGAGAACGTATTCCAGAAAATCTCTTTATTCTGAATTCACATAGGCTTGTACCTCCTGCCATGAATCTTCTTCTCGAATTACCTGACATTCCCCTGAACGGATTTATCGCACCTGGTCATGTATCTGCAATCACAGGATATGGTTTATATGAACCAATAAGTAGGGAAAATCAAATACCAATTGTTGTTACTGGATTTGAACCTGCAGATGTAATGCTTAGCATCCTAGCCATACTAAAACAGATAACTCAATCGAGAGCAGAAACTGAAAATCTCTATTCTAGAGTTGTCACAAGAAATGGAAACACTATGGCTCTTTCAGCAATGGATAAAGCCTATCGTATTATTGATGCAAATTGGCGAGGAATTGGAGAAATCCCCGCGTCAGGATATGAACTCAAAGACAAATATGGGAAATTTAATATTCGATTAAGGGAAAAAATTCCAATTACTGGAGGATCCGATACTCCAAAGGGCTGCCGATGCTCAGAAATCATCTTAGGGAAGATTCAACCATCAGAATGTCCATTGTTTAACAAAAAATGTACTCCAGAGAATCCTGTTGGAGCGTGTATGGTTGGTTCGGAAGGTACATGTGCAATTCATTCAAAGTTCGGTGGATATCTAGATCTTTAAAGATTATAACTAATTATATCCTTAGTGCATTTCAGCATATATAGTATTAAACGACCATATCGCGCCTATGCGGTTCAAGCAAAAATCAGGACTTACTTTAGGGAGTTTTAATAACGCAGGCTTTAAAATTTTTATATTCAATCATAAGGATAAGGATTAATTATTAAGATTTACCCAAAAAAGAGTTTGTTGGCTCTTAATTATTGGAATATGAATCATACTCATAATTTCTAAGGCTTTATTGGTGTATTAAAGGCTTAAAATATATGCAGGACTTTGCATAAATACTAAAAAAAGTAGGTTGTGGTAGGTTTAATCCTTTTTAATCGCCATTATAAAGAAAGATATTACCCAGAGAATATCCTTGAACTAATCATTTGATTAGATTGCTATATTTACCCGACAAAACAACAATCTTTAGCATGTCAGCCAAAATTGACCTATATCTGTTGAATTACCAACAAAAATATTCTATTAAACAATAAGGAAAACATTGCTCCCTTCCTTACATCATTTAGGTAGTTGGGTGTAGACAGTTAGCTTGCTATCTTATAGTAATTGCAGCGAAACCTCATTTTAAAGTGATATCTAGATTCTAGTTATCACTAATTGAGTTTTTTACCTTTTCTTATAATTTATTTACCTTTGTATGTTTTTCCTGTTGTTTCTACCTGTTTCATTTACCCATACGAAATTTAAGTTTATTTAATTACTTAGTTTCATTATCTAAGATAGCTTCTTTTTCGCGATTTTTATGAAGATCTTATTTGATATAAGCTTAATCCCAGGCTGGTCTGTTTGGGCCTTCAGAAGCGGAAGCTAAAGATGACGAAGCCAGTAACACGAATAGGTAGAATATCAAAGGCAATAACTTTATTAGTAATAATTTTGCGTCATTTTTATTTACTCGGTTTCTTATTTTGCGTTCCATTTAATTTACATCTCCTTTCTATTTAGTCGGTTAATTCTACTATTAACCTACTAGTGTGCGGATATAATGTTCAGATAGATTTAAAAATAATATCCCTCTTTTTTAACCGCTATGTCTTCGCAGAGCCCCTTAATCGCTGGGATTGAAACTCTCCGACAAAAAACGAGTGATTACTCAATCGAGAAGGTCGTACTTGATTTTCTCAATATTTGGGCTCATATTCATAATGAAGCGAAGAACTATGATTTAGCTGATGCCCTGACTTTTTCTGAATCTCTTTTTAATTCTTATATCCATCCATTTTTTGAAACGCATAAGAAAGAGGGGTATCTCTCTCTCAATAAGGCATGGCTTAAGTCCTTCTCTTCTATTGTCATAGATTGGGAGAACAGAGGATCGATTCTTTTTCCATTAAATCTGATTACATATGAAATTTGTTACCATGGGAAGAACCTAATTAACAATTATATTGATAAGATTCTTTCCAAGGAAACAAGACCTACCCGAGAGAATTTGTTTGAATTCCTCTTTCCGATATTAACTAATTTTGCCGTCCCTCTTACTAGTTTAGACATCGCAATATTGAAAGCCTATCAGGGACTCACCAAAAATCTCTCTCCCTTAAAGAAGCTCAATGTTCTCCATTCCTCGTTTGCGGAGGACTTAAGTATCTCCTTAAGAACTCTTCAAAGGCGTATGAATGTCATCCGCCTCATGCAATTGGTTCAATCGAATTATGTGATTGATATGGGGCGTTTGGGGTATGAAAGTACCCTCTTTATTCATCAAGGGTCGTTCCCAAAAGAGTTTAAGAAATATTTATTATTTTCAATCAAATTTCCAATAGCTACCTTTAGTTTGACACAAACCCCCTATAATAAAACTGATGTAATTATTTCCCTTCAGGATCAGATGAAGGATTCTATTTCTCAACCTATGCTCAATCGAACCACTTCATGGAATTTAACTGGTTTATCTCCAGGTGAAGATCTCTGGCAATCATCACCTCCATTTTTTCACGGGGATCCATCAGTAAAATTCATTTGCCCAAGTCCCGATTTCCTCATGTCACTTGAACCTACTTTTAATCCATTCCGTCCCCTTACTCCTGCAGATATCAAAATCATCGACTTTTTAGCAATTAAAGGCAGCTTTCGGAGTATAAATGATCTTAGTAGAACCATTAGTGTTTCACCCCACCAAATATCGCAGAGATTAGATGAGTATGAAAAAGAGAAATTATTATCCAAGACTCATCAATATTTCAATATAGGCCTTGATTTAACTATGTTTGTCTTTATTTCAACAGAAAATAAGGATATTCCATGGACCCAACACTTCCTTTCCTTCCCTAAATCAGATATGTTTTCGCAGGATAAACAAAAACCTTATTATTATTTCGGATGCCTCAAAATACCGAACAATTGGATTAAACCATTTGCTCGTAAAATTGAGAGGATCAGTGACGAGTTGGGTGACAAATGTTATTATAAAATATTTACACCTGTTGATCATGCCCGATATGCTCTTTCTCTCAAAGAAACATATTATTAATCTTAATAATCTTTAATCCTAAGTAGTTCTGAGAGACCTCCCTCAAGTAAAGAAATCTTAAAGGTAATTGAGAGTCGTTATCGAAATAGAATAAATCTTTAGTGAAACCTAAAGACTAATATGACTCATGCTTTAACAAATATCCTTCATAAGGTTTCAACACCAAAGTATTCGTAGTTTTAATGGAAATCGCTAGATCAATCGTGGAAAAAATTATTGTACTAGAAGGATCAGGATTTTTGATTTGGGTTAATTTTTTATTAAAATTAAGAACTAACAGTAGCCTTTCAGCGTTATTCTTACGTTCAAAGGTCAAACAGTTCTTATTTAAAATGTGAATATTATCAATTGTTCCCTCAATAAGAACTTTTTCTTTTTTCCTTAGGTGAATGATATTTTTATAGAAGTGAAACATCGAATTTTTATCTTTCAGTTGTGAATCTACATTAACTAAATCAGATTTTAGACCGATTGGAAGCCATGGGACAACATATGGATCAGAAGAAAATCCAGCATTTATTAATGAATTTGTCCATTGCATTGGGGTTCGACAACCATCTCGAGCAAAAAATTTTCCAAGAGGAAAACCAAAGAACTTCAAGTTGGCTATAGGATCTTTTTGCTGTTTTTTCTTGATTTTTACTTGTCTCATTCCAATTTCTTCTCCATAATAGATAACAGGGGTACCTCGAAGTGTTAAAAGAAGAAAAACCATTAAACGAGCCTTTTTCTCATTATTTCCATATCTTGAAATCATTCGGACCTCATCATGGTTAGATAGAGTGAAACAAGGCCAGTAGGGATCTGGTAAAATTGTTTCTATTTCCTGAATATAATCTCTAATTTTAGCAGCTGAAAATGGGGGATTTTTAAGCTTAAAATTAAAAACCATGTGCAATCCATCATTCTTCTCACCATATAAAGCTCGGAAAATTAGTGGCCCGCCAACCGCTTCACCAACAAGTACTCGTGGAGGATCATAAGAATCAACAAGTTTCCTAAGACGCTTACACATATCAATTGTCTCTGGAAGAAATTGAGTGTATTTTGGTGTTTGGAATAAGCTCGCATTTCTATCAGGCGACGGTAATAGTTGTCTACTTCGGGGATTATTTCGAAATTCTTTATCCTCAAACAGTGTATGAATAATATCTAGTCGAAATCCATCAACTCCTTTATCAAGCCAAAATTGAATGGAATTAAACAGAGTCTCTTGAACCTCAGGATTTCTCCAATTAAGATCAGGTTGGCAAGGAAGAAACTGGTGTAGGTAGAATTGATTTGTTTGGTTATCCAATTCCCACATTGATCCTCCAATTATAGCTTTCCAGTTATTCGGCGGTTTTTTCTTTCCGTTTCCTGTACCATCTTTCCAAATATACCAATTTCGTTTAGGATTGGTTTTATTGCTCCGTGATTCGAGAAACCAAGGATGTTTGTCAGAGGTATGGTTCAAGACCATATCTAATATTATTTTAATTCCAATAGAATGAGCTTTATCTATCAATTCATCGAAATCATTCATTGTACCGTATTCGGGGTTAATTCCTTCATAATCAGTAATATCATATCCAAAGTCTTCTTGCGGAGATGGATAAAAAGGACTAAACCATATAGCATCAATACCTAAGTCTTTAATATAATTCATTTTACTAATGATGCCTCTTAAATCCCCTATCCCGTTATTAGTACTGTCCTTGAACGAACGTGGGTATATCTGGTAGATAACAGCCTTCTGCCACCATTCTTTCAATTTATAAAAACACCATTTCTTAGCTGAGAGAGAATGTGGATGTTTCTCATTAGAAATTATTGCATCTAACATAAATTAAAAAATATGTGTACCATTGAAATGGTTTAATTGTCCGATGAAAAAATTTTAACTTCGATGATGATAATTGAAGGAAGAAATTGAAGAATTTTTACGAGAATCAAAAGAAGAAAAAAAAGAAGATCCTCCAGAAACTAAAATAGCGGTAAAAATCTCTCTGCTTGGATATATTCTGATGATTCCCGGAACAGCAGTTTGGTTATATATTTACTTCTTTGGTAGCGTGTTTTCTTTTCCTGAAATGACTCTAAATGTATTCTTCGGTAGTTTTTTAGTAGGAATAAATGGATTCTTAATATCTATTGGCTCATATCTCTACTTTAATTCACCTAGAAGAGTATACAAAACACATTGGGTTTTTAAAGGTGTTTTCAGAACTTTTCTTCAATTATATTCTTGGTTTTCGTTTATAGTTATTTTTTTCGCAGTGAGAAGATTTATTCAGACACTAACCATTGAATTCATAGTTCTCTTTCTTATTCTTTCTATTCCATCTATGTTAGGTTATTCTCTTGCTCATTGGGAGAGGATGAGGGATGTTGCTGATGATATAACATCCAAACTAGTAAAATAAAAGTTCTTTAATTTCTTAACATAAGTAAATTCAGGGCCTCTTGAATGTGGTTGAATCCACTTTTTCTGATAATTGATTGATTTTTCGCTTGATGAATGGGCTTTTAAATCTAACTTTCAGTCTATGTTTCGTTTTACCCGCAAAGCTGAGCATTATCATATAGGATTGTAAGATTAATTCAATATCTTCTAAAGAACGAGGTGCTAGTTCCATAGTTATTGTCCCAGTAAAATTTATTTCATCTAAAAACTGTTTGACTTTCTTTAGAGGTATATCGCCATTAGTTAACAAAGGATAATGCATATCTTCGTTTTTTGTACTACCAGAAATATGTATATATCCTGAAGGTTTCTGAAGGAGATCTAGGCACAATTTAGGCAAATCTAGGAATCGATCACCATTTGTTATCCATGAATGGGGGATATCGAAACAGAATCCTAAATTATTACTAACATTTGCCTGGGTATTTTCAAAGAATTCTTCAAAGTCAGTCCAAGATTGGTAAGGCATATTTTCAAGTAATGGAAAAGGAATTTTTTCTATTCTCTCATAGAATTTATCCAATGATCCTCCCGCATCAATGGGAGGGTGAACAACAACTCCTATGATATTTAGATCGTCTTTAGCACGAATTAATTTATGGATAAATGTATCTGCTTCAGTTTTATTTGAAGAAAGGTCAAAACCATAATCTTCAAGGTAAGGAGCGTGAATGACTGTCTGTTTCGCTCTCAATTCTTTTTTAACGTCTTCAAAGTCGTTAAAAACTGATGAATCGAATTCAATATGGTTTAAACCGATAGTAGAGGCAAATTTTACAAAATTAGAAGGATGAATTTTCCCTAATCTTTGAATTGTTAATCCAGTTGTAAATGCCAATTTATCCACCTAGCGAGGATTAATGAGTATAATTAGTGTGATATAGTTACCATGGCCCTTTATCTGGAAATGATGGTTTCCAATCTTGAGGTACTGTTCCAGTAGCATATACTGTCATATTCATTTCTTCGAATATTTCATCTTTAATGCTTTGAATCTCTTCAGGAGTAATTTCATAAATTTTATCATGAAAATTCCTAGCTGGTAATGGTTCACGAAATTTGATATATTTTTGTGCGAGGTCAATCCCATAATTCGATGGATCTTCAATCTCTGAAAGATAACTACCCCAAATTTCTTCTTTTAAGGCGGTGGTTAATTCTAAAGAAATTTTGAGATCTCTTACTTGAATTAACAGCTCAATAATCCTATTAAAAACCCCATCCGTCTTCGTGGGGGGTGATAGATAAAGGATTGTTATAGCGCAAACATCGTTGAATGCTTCAAACCCATAACGGCATGAAGGAGCGATCCCTTTACTGATTATTTCTCGATATAATAATGAAGTTCTTGAATTTCCAAAATAAGTATTCAGCAATAAAAGCGGAAAAAAATGTTTAGATCTAATTCCAGGAGTATCCCAGCATATAGCTACGTAGGAAAGTGGTTTTGTTGTTGAAGATTCATGATATGATAGATTACTTCTTTTAGAGCTTATAGATACTTTAGGAGGATATGTAGGAAGGGTTCGGGGCTTATAGATAGGATCATTAAATATTGACGCTAAGAATTTGGTTTCTGACCTTAAATTAAATCCACCCCCTACTAAGCTTACCAATGCATTATCGAAGGTATAAAATTGATCAATATAGTCTTTCATCATATCTACTTCTATAGCGCCTACCGATTCAAGAGTTCCTAAGATATTATGTTCTAAAGGAGTTCCTGAGAAATGTTCTTTACGAGCTGTAAAACCTGCTTTGAATTCTGGCATGTCATCATATAGCTGAATTTCTTGTAATACAACTTGTTTTTCTGCATCAAATTCAGTAGAATCAATTTCTTTCTTTATCAGTAAATCTTTCCAAATCTCTGCAGCTTTGCGTAGATTCCTAGTTGGTACTTTTGCAAAAAATATTGTGTGATCATAAGTAGTATAGGCATTTAAATCAGCGCCTAATCGTGAAAATTCCTCATTGATTTGTTTCGTTGTTCGATTACAAGGAGTTGGTCCCTTAAAGAACATATGTTCTATAAAATGGCTTATTCCATCGTTAGAACCGCTTCCAAAACCAGTTTCATACATTGCTCCAGCATGAAATGCAACTGAAAATAAGGCAGTCTTACCTCCTGGAATAGACGTAATATTAAGTTTTAGATTATTATCCAAAGATTGACTCTCTAATTTTTCAGAAATCATTTTCTCACACTCATATTCAATTAAAATTGAGAGTTAAATTTTGCCATTTCTTTTCAATCTTCATTGGATCAATATTACCAATAGCAGCCAAACTGAACTTCTCTGGTGAAATAAACTTTCGCCATATGGAAAAAATTTCTTTAGAAGTCACCTTTTTTATCTGATCGTATTCTATTTCGATCTTCGGTGATAATCCATGTACTACTCGATTAATGATCCTTGAAGCAATTTGTCGTGAATTATCAAAAGAAAGATCTAGCTGTCCTAATAAGAAATCACGAGTTGTATCATGTTCTTCCTTTGAAATCTCCTCTTTACCCAAACTTAAAATAATTTCAGAAAGTGTATCCAATGCCTCCTCTGTTCGACTTGGGCTAGTCTCCATAAAACACCTCAGAATTAAAAGGTCATCCAGCAGTTTTAATGCAGATCCATTGATATAACCAAAGGCTTTTTGATCACGCAATATCGTATACATCCTGGAACCATATGATTCTCCGAGTACAGCGCTAGAAAAACGTATTACTCTAATTAATTTAGGATCTGCTTTAGTTACTATGTTTAAACATAGATAGGCATTGGCATCATCTTTTGCGAGGGATGCAATTATATGTTTAGGGGGTATTTGCCTTTTTGGAAATGGAGTCTTTTTAATGTTACTGGGAATAGAACCGGTAATAAATTCATCGAATTTTTGCTTAAGTTTAGTTTGGAGTGGTTTCGGAATATTTCCTATTGCAAATCCCCAAGGTTTTATCAATAATTCTTTTTGAGTTAATTTAATTTCATCTATAGATAGTTGAGCTAAAGATTCAGGAGTACCAATTTGAGAACGTCCCAGAGGATGGTTCTCTCCAAAAATAGCTTTATCTGCCTCAAAAGTAATCATTCTTCTTAAAGAATTAGATTGAATCTGGTGGTATGTTTGAAGCAATTTTTCTTTCTCAATATTAAAATGTTCAGGATCTAATTTAGGAGCGGAAATAGTGTCAAATAGTAGATCTAAGGTTCTAACTGCATAATTAGGTTGGATTTGGGCTCCTATAATTGCAAAATCTTTTTCAGTTGTTGAAAATAGTGAACCTCCCGTCCCATCAATCATCTTGGCAATTTCCAATTCATTATAATTTTTTGTACCCCGGACCATCGTTTGTAAAAGTACTTGAGTAGCTCCTGCAATTGAGTCATGAGCAGCTCCCCTATAAGTAACAATCCCTAAGGTACATGTACGTAGATTAGGATATGACCGAATTACAGAGTGAAACATTTAATTGATTCTCCATTTAATTTAAGCTGAATCGGAGTAGTTGATTCTACTTTAATACTAACATAAAAATACTTATTGGGGAAGTTGAAGAACCATATCATATTTTGGAGCTAGTTTCGCTCGACTCTTTTTCCACCACCAAAGAAGACCAAGTCCTAATGCACCTAAGAAAATTGTAATTTGAGTTCCTGTAAGAACCATCCGCATGTCAATTTGATCAGCTAAGGTAGGAAGGTAACTTCTTAATTGATTGACTACAGCTCCTTGAATATTACCTCCGAACATAAAATCTAATGCAGGCATGGCTCCACCTCCAATTGTTCCAATTGTAGCTAACACTTGGCTCACGCGATGGGTTGTAATAGCTAAATCAGGTAAATCTAATTTCAACAAGATTATTCCAAAATCATTCTTAATAAAGAGAGATCCTTGAAGAGCAGTGGATCGAAAACCTGTTTCAATTAATGGTGTTACAAAAAATGTTAATTCTTTTGGTAAATATTTCGGTTGAGGACTAAAGTATTGAAATGTAGGTTGAATCAAACAACCTGGAATTAAAGGTTCTGCAATTAATTGCTTAGTTAAATCATCGGGTATTTCAAATTCTCCTCGAGTTTCTTTTTCTGTTTCACCTGATAAAAAATGAATTTTATCCGCTTTTAATGCTTTAGCTACTCTTGATATAGATACAGTAAAAGGATAAGTCTTCCGAGGATTCATCCGAGAATAATAATGGACATGGGTATGTAGATTGTCTTTTTCTGGTTCAACAAATTCTTCTAGAGGGAAAGTTTCTGGTTTTTCTTTTTTTGCTTTAGCTCTCTTTTTCGTAGCCTCCTCTCTCATCATTTTATCGGGAGCTGCTACTGTTGGAGGAGGAGCTGCTGGGGTTGGAGCTAGTATTGGTTCTGGTTCTCGGGCTGGTGTTGGAGCTGGAGGAGCCCCTGCCTTAGTTGCTAGGCCTGCACTTGGAGGTGGGGGTGGGATTGGTTCTGCTTCTGGTTTAAGTTCCTCTTCGGATTTCAAAGCTTCTTCATGAGGAATTATCTCTTTTTTCGGCATTTCAGCAACTTCATCATCTAAGACACTCCCTAAAACTGACTCGCTTAGCACTTCGAGATCATTCTCACTTTCTTCAAAGGATTCCTCCTCTTTAAGTTGAGTAGTTAATTCCTCTAAGTAGCTTGAAAGTTGAACAGCACTTTTGGTATATATTTTATCAGGAGATAAGGCCAATTCTAGTAAAATTGGTTGTAAGTTGTATTCTTGGCACAGATACCTCCAAATGCTTTTGGCATGAAGTAATGCTTCGAGCACAATATATTTCCCATATTCAGTTCCAGATGTTAAAATTGAATTAATTACTGAAAAAAATTTATCAGAGGCTTTTAAGAAGTAGATTTCGAGGTTTGAACCTATATATTGATGAAAACCCTTATTATACAAAAGATGAGAATCTTCTAGAGTTAATAAATATTTTGGTACAACATTAAGCCAATCTTCGGCTGAATTAATTGAAAATGGGAAGGACATACTTACTACCTTCAATTTTTAAATGATAGAGTAATTGAATTGAGAAGTTCTTACTTAATTTGAGTATTTAAAAATTGAAAAACAAAAAGCTTTCGCAACACCTAGTTATTCAGATTGTAAGAACATTATAATTATGGAAAAAAGCTATAGAAATATTATTTGAATAGTTAAACTTCACCAATTGTCCCAGTTTATTCGCTTGTTTTACGTATTCGACTTATTTCATCCTGAATTTCTTTAATCAATTTCTCATAAGGACATAAAAGGCAAAGATCGATATTTCCAAGCTTGTCAATACTATCAATGTTAAAATTGTAGCTGTCTTCAATCAATTGAGGTAATCCACGTGGAACATATACAAATCCTTCACGAATTAGCTGAAAAATCACACCCAGTATTCTTTTTTTGTCTTTTCTTGTTTTTATTCCGAGTAAATTAAGGACAAAACGTAAATTTTGGGTTGAGGTTTCTTTAAAAGACAATAAGATTAGTGCGCGATCAGCTAATTGATTTAAATCTTCCTTTCTTTCTCTTAAGGTTAAATAAAGTTTTTTGTTGTTATCCATGACGATTACAGTCCATAATGCTTTTAAATATTGCTAGTTTGTTCAATTTGGATAGTTAGAGAAGAATTTACCATTCTGTTTAGTTATTAGACAATTTTTTCTCTAGAATAGGTAGGTGTCTATTTAAATCCTTGAATCCTTAAGTTATTCGAGGAATATAATGATTTTTTATGATAATTAAATCTACTTAATACAATAGTACGCAAAGAAATCATCATTTATTTACTTTTCTGAATAGGAAGTTAAATGGAATAAAACGGTAGTTGTTAAAAGATACTATGATTGAAACTAATAAAAAGTGTAAATTAAATTTCATTTGAAAGGATCACTATTCTTCAAAAATAATTTGGCTTATGTGGTTCTTTTTGTTGATATCAAGGAAAATTGAAATCTCTAAATACAATATATTTAATTTCCAATGTAATATCTCAATAACTTCTCTAGAAGAGAATTTTCTCTAAGACCAAATGAAGCCAGAGATTTTCCTCGGAGCAAAAATAAGAGATCTGTTAATGGTTTATCCTCTGGGATATCTGCCATTTCTCGTACGGTAGTAATTTCAATAAGAAGCTCATTGAGTTGTGTGAAATTGTTTGTATGCAGATCAAAAACTGCACGAATGTCCTCTAACTTGTGGTACAGAGAAACAAGCTCACGAATAGGAGTTTGAGTAGAAAGATCTAATTCATTTTGCATATGTTTTAAAATTCGACAAGTAGCAATGAGTTCATGCTCAGACACTTGATTATCAAGATTCAAAAGTCGTTTTAGTTCATTAAATTCCTTTATACTCTTCACTTTGTATGTTAGTTTATCTGAACCTTCTGTTAAAATGTCATTCAACGTCATTTTTATCTCTCCTACAGTTTATTAATTAATTATTTTGCCATTTCCGCGTCTTGTTCTTTTTGCAATTCGAGGATTTCATCTTGTAATTCTTTGATCAGTTGTTCATAAGGTTTAAGAAGGCATAAGTCAATATTCTCGATTTCTGAAGGATTATCTTTGTTAAAGCGAAATCCTTTATCAATGAGGGTATCAATCCCACGAGGAACATATACTGTACCCTCTTGAATCAAACGAAAAATAATTTTCAAGATATGTTGCTTTTCTTCTACCGTTTGGATACCAAGAATCTTGAGAACATGTCTAAAGTTTTGAGTGGGAGTATCCTTAAAAGAAAGGAGGAGAAGAGCCCGATCAGCCAAAATGGCGAGTTTTTCTTCACTTGCGTCAATTACTTTCAGTCTTTTCTGTTCAGTGTTCATAGTCGTTTCTTTCCGAAAAACACCTTGTTTCTTTCTTTTCTGAGGAAAATCACTTTTATTGACAGATATATATTCAGAATACATAATTAGAGACCTCCACAAACAACATAACGAGAGGGATTTGTTGGATCTTGAATTAAATAAATCCTCTCGTGACTAAAATATTCTATCAAGTCAAGGAAATAAGTTAAGAGCCTTTGTTGGTCTGCGAGTGAATAAGGGGTGTTCTCATCTATTTCTAAGAAACACAGATTATTCTCAATCTCAAAAGATGAAAAGAGATTAGAAGACATGTAAATCAGCTGGTAGAGATAATCTAACTTTTTTTTCAAGCCGAAACGTTGAGAAACTTGCATATAATTTGTCATCCTTGTATTTTTAGATAGATTCTGTTTTATGATAAACATGAATAACACCTGTAGATATATTACATAGAAACGCGAAAGTGACACATTTTCGAAAAACTTGTCATACTCAAAAAAATTAAATGCTAAGATGTTTCAAACAACAATATACCTTCGCAAAGCTCAACGTTACAGACCAAACTTCAATCAATAAATCATATAATGAAGTTAAAAATCATTTTTCGTTATTAGATGTTCTTATAAATAACACCTTACTAATTTCTGGAGGAAAATCAGTTTATTATCAAATCATTAATTCCAGTTCTGATAATGGAAAGGTAGGTCCCCTTAACAAAGAAAGGTAAAAATCCAAAATAATTATTGATATCTTTAGCAATTCAAATGAATTGAAATTATCTTCAAGCTTTTTAATTTTGAATAACTACTATATAAAATAGTTGATCATTTCGGATTAATAAAAGTATATTTCTTAACATATTGTCTGTAAATAGCATATCCTCCTCCTTGTTGAATAACTTTAAATGTTAAATCAGGGTTAATTATTCGGGAACTTCCTATTGCTGAAAAACCTAGTTCAAATGCAATTTCTGGTAAAATTTGAGCTGAGGGTCCTACAAGGATTGTTTTACCACCTATCTTCGATTTCAAATCAATAATTTCATCAAAGTTATCAAAAACAAGAGCTGATCCTGAAACTAATAGATGGTCAACGCTTTCTAGTTCAGAAATATTTCTTACTGGGATGATATATTGAGAAGATAGTGTAGGAGCAAATGCATCTAAAATTTTCATTTGTATTCCTTTTTTAGATAAATAGTTAGAAAGAGGTTTGATATTCCCTATCATCCCAATTATATCTCCTTCTGATACCTGTAAAATCTCTCGAACGTCCTGATTTATAGCAGAAGAGAAATCAATATTTGCCTGACAGAATGTATTGAGCGCCGTTACTCCCACTGTCCGAAGGATACCATATTTCGATGAACAAAATTCAATTAGTTCATAGAGTGGTTTATCTGATAACAGTCCGTCTTTTAATATTTGATAAAATCCTATATTATCCAGAGATGGATTTGTATAGGTAAATGAAACTCCAGTTGTCCCATTTTTCAATTGGATGCATGAATAACGAACACCTATTACCATTTGTTTAATTATTAAGTTTTCTACTTGTCCAATTGCCTTTAGCATTTTTAAAACTTGTTTTGAAAGTTTCATTAATTGAGTGGGCATACTATTCATCTTATTTCTTTAAAAGTAAGATTAATTAAGATAGCTGATGAAAATTTACAAATATTAAGTTGTCTTAGGAGGTGGTATTTCAGCTTCAAAGTAAGGTACTTATTCTTATTCCTAATTAATCGTTAATCGCTTTAAATTCCTATAATTTCGAAATTTATGCTGCTCAAATAGTAATTTGAATAGGTACAACCAAGCTGTTGAAGGAAAAGGAGATGCAAACCCAACAAAAGACACCTGAACAAGAAGTTAAAGATCATATTAAGAATATTAAACATAAGATTGTTGTGCTTTCTGGTAAAGGAGGCGTTGGAAAATCAACCGTTGCTGCTAATCTTGCATTAGCATTCGCAGAAAAATATCCAGAAGGAAAAGTAGGGATTGCTGATTTGGACTTTTCAGGCCCGAATATTCCTAAAATTCTTGGAGTCGAGAATAGAAGAGTTGGAGCCACAGAAGATAATAAATTTAAACCAGTTATTGGGCCCCTTGGTGTCAAAGTCATTTCAATGGCTTTTTTTCTTGAGAATCCGTCTAGTCCTGTTGTATGGCGAGGGCCTTTAAAAATTAAAGCTTTACAACAATTTTTGACTGATTTCAAATGGGGGGACTTAGAAGTCTTGATATTCGATATGCCTCCTGGTACAGGAGATGAGGCTATTTCTATTATGCAAATGATCCCTGATATGGATGGTGTTGTTATCGTAACTACTCCTCAGGCCATTTCTGTTTTAGATACAGG
Source organism: Candidatus Hodarchaeota archaeon (assembly GCA_048886525.1). GTDB lineage: Archaea > Asgardarchaeota > Heimdallarchaeia > Hodarchaeales > Hodarchaeaceae > Hodarchaeum. Next base: position 20,320 of record JBHLKP010000050.1, read on the forward strand.
AAAATCACTTGTCATGTCACGAAAGATGGAACGACCTGTCCTTGGAATAATTGAGAATATGTCTTCATTTATTTGTCCATCCTGCAATACCAAGCATGATTTATTTGGTGCTGGTGGAGGATTAAAAATGGCTCTTGAGTTTGATACTGAACTCCTAGGCCAAATTCCCTTTGATCCTTCCATCCGTTCTGAGGAAGATAAAGGTATTTCAGAACCATTCGATTATTTTAAACCAATAGTTGAGAAGCTTCAAAAGAAACTCAAATGAGAAATAATTTTTCTTTAATTTGGACAAATTTTCGATCATCTCAAAATTCTTTTTAAACAAAGTAGTTCTTGATAAAGGGTATAGATTTAATTTTCGATTAAATTAATCAAATAGATTTATGATAAAATTAGATTACAAGGAGATTATAATTCTCTATTGTACAGGAAATTAATTTGAACCTGTGAGGTAAATTAACAATCAATATATATCATAATAAACTTGTTATATCGTTAATTGCCACTGATAGGATCCAGTTGACTTTAGTATAGACCTTTCTTATCATTAGATTTTGATCAATTAGCATACTAACCCAAGAATGAATTAGGATACTTGGTTGTGTATCATTATCATTAGTTATTTTATATGAGATGCTTGTATTATCATCCGTTGTGTTGATTAACTCCTCTAATACATTCGTATATGAAATTACGCCATAATCCTCGATAACCTGCTTAATAGTCTCTAAATCGTAAGCAGTAAGAAATTGCCATCCAGATAAATTGGCACCCCATTGTTCTGCATACGATTTTAAGATGGCGGGCCTATCATGTAAAGGATCCAGCGTAATGAAGATTAACATGACTTGACTTCCTAAAATGGATCCCAACTCATTTTGTATTGATTTAAAGTGTGAAGTCATCAAAAAACATTCATCTTCGCAGTTGGTGTAAATGAAGCCTAACATAAGCACTTTCCCCTGTAATTGGTTTAATGTAACAGTCTCATTATCTTGATTAATCAAACTAAAATCCGGAGCTTGTTTGATAATGGGTAATTTCTGATTTTGAGTCAAAGGATAAAGAAAAAGAGCCATTGAAACACTTGCAACAATTAATCCGCCAATGATTAGTCCTATGAGGTTATTCTTATCAAATTGCATTGCGTTTGCTTCCTGTCTTAAAAACCGCATAGATACAATACGGTACCTAATGCTGGAATCATTACAACGGGTAAAGCAATGAACAAAGGGATTCCGAACATGATTCCAGTAACAACCCAAGGACGCTTCTGATACTTTATTCCCATAAAATAAGCAGCTACTAAGTATGCCTTCAGTAAAGCTAGTATTATCAAAGCAAACGTGATTAAACCACTAATATCAGTATCCTTACCCACAATCTCAGATAAAAAACCAACATTTAGTTCTAGAACTGTTAAAAATGCTAAAGATAGGAATACAAGAAAATAAGGACGTTTTGTAAAGTAATGAGTTTCATTTAGATCTGTTGTAGTGTTCATACTTATCATCTCTTGGTTATTAGAGTTTTATAAAGTTGATGTACTTTCCATCGCTAGGTTGAATGGGTCTTCTCCTGCAGGAGGGCCACTCCTTAAACTGTAGACCATATTTATTATAAATGCTAATACTGAAATTGCCATGACAAAAGCTCCAATGGTCGCTAATAAATTCCAAAATGCTAATATATTGACTTTTTCAAATGTTGAATAGTCAAAGTATCTACGTGGCATCCCTAATATACCAG